>CALWLY010000008.1 GCA_944381635.1 uncultured Lachnospiraceae bacterium | reverse complement strand
CAAACGCGAAGCGTTCGAGAAGGTTCCCGACAGAAGGGAGAAGGGCTGTGCCCATTTTATTCCGCTACTTCTCAAACGCGAAGCGTTCGAGAAGGTTCCCGACAGAAGGGAGAAGGGCTGTGCCCATTTTATTCCGCTACTTCTCAAACACGAAGTGTTCGAGAAGGTTCCCGACAGAAAAGTGATGGGCTGTGCCCATTTTTTCCGTTGCTTCTCAAACGCGGCAAAAACCATTCTGTTTTGGGAATAGTATAGAATTCAAAACCGGCTGATGCCGGTTTTGAATAATAGATGCGCGAAAAGCGAATCACAAGAAGGAGGCCGATTCCAATGGCAAGAAGAAAAATTATCGCTGGTAACTGGAAAATGAATATGACTCCCAGCGAAGCAGTAGAACTGATCAACACATTAAAACCGTTAGTAGCTACAGAAGACGCAGATGTTGTTTTCTGTGTACCCGCTATTGACATCATTCCGGCTATGGAAGCTGCAAAAGGTTCCAACATCAACATCGGTGCTGAGAATATGTACTTCGAAGAAAAAGGCGCTTACACAGGCGAAATTTCTCCGGCTATGCTGACAGATGTTGGAGTAAAATATGTTATCATCGGACACTCTGAGAGAAGAGAATACTTCGCAGAGACAGATGAAACTGTAAACAAGAAAGTTCTGAAAGCCTTCGAACATGGTATCACACCGATCATCTGCTGTGGTGAATCTTTAACACAGAGAGAACAGGGCGTTACCATTGACTGGATTCGTCAGCAGATCAAAATTGCATTCCTGAATGTTACAGCAGATCAGGCTAAAACAGCAGTTATCGCTTACGAACCTATCTGGGCAATCGGAACAGGAAAAGTTGCTACAACAGAGCAGGCTCAGGAAGTATGCGCAGCTATTCGTGCATGCATCAAAGAAATCTATGACGAAGCAACAGCAGAAGCTATCCGCATTCAGTACGGCGGATCTGTTTCCGCAGCAAGCGCTCCGGAATTATTTGCACAGCCTGATATCGACGGCGGCCTGGTTGGCGGTGCAGCATTAAAACCTGATTTTGGCAAAATTGTAAACTATAAATAAGTCTTAAATTGTAGACTGTATCCATAGTTTATACGTTACAAAAGAGGACAAAACACCATTTGGTATGTGTAAAATCACAAACCAAGTGGTGTTTTATTTTTTGCAGAATTTCAAAAGTTACTCGATGTGTAATGGAGGCAGGGAGTGGAGAAAATGACTGGATTTCGTTACAGTCGATGGCACTTTGAATCATAGGGATATTTTGGCGTTACGGCCATGCAAATTCCGCGGGGAATCCGCCAAAAAACATCTGTTTTTACGTTTAAGTGGGATTGCATGCAGGGCCAGTTTATTGTATTATTTTAGAAAGAAAGATGCGAAAAATGTCGCAATCTGAAATAGGGGGGATACCGTGTATTACGATTCCATTGCTTTTCTCTGCTTTTTTCTTCCCGTTCTTCTCATTCTGGAAGCGCTTGTGAAAAGAACGCGGGGAAAGAATTTGCTTCTTTTGATAGCAGGGTTATTGTTCTATTCGTTCGGCTCTTTTCATGCGTTGCTTTTGCTTCTGCTTTCGGCTGTGGTGAACTGGGGATTGGGGCTTCTTGCCATGCGGGAAAAGAAAGCTGCGGTTCCATTGGCCGTTCTTCTGAATATAGGAATACTGGCTGTATATCGGTATTCCGATGTCTGGTTCCCCGTCCTTTCTGAGGCGGGCGTTTCCCTTCCGGCGGCAGCGCTTGTAATGCCGGCAGGCTTATCTTTTTTCACTTTCAAAGGAATTTCCTATGTAGCGGATGTGTCGCGCAGAAAAGAAGCGGGAAGCAGACGCTTTACGGATGTATTATTTTATCTGTCCTTTTTTCCTCAGATTATGGCGGGACCGCTGGAGCGGTTTGAGGCGTTTAGGAGTCAGCTTGCGGTAAGGGAAAAAACGGCGGCAAGGACGGCGTGCGGACTGAGACGTTTCATTCTCGGCCTGGCGAAAAAGCTGATTTTTGCCGGGGAAGCGGGAGCTGTTGCAAATGTCGCCTTTTCGGCGGGAACGGCTCTGGATGCCAGAATTGCATGGCTTGGAGCGGTGGCCTATTGTCTGCAGCTGTATTTCGATTTTTCCGGCTATTCCGACATGGCGGTGGGACTTGGCGAGGCGCTGGGCTTTCACAGTCCGGAAAACTTCCATTATCCCTATGCGGCAGCATCCATTACCGATTTCTGGAGACGCTGGCACATTTCCCTTTCGTCCTGGTTTCGGGATTACGTGTATATTCCTCTGGGCGGCAACAGGAGGGGAAAATGGCGCACGGCGGCCAACAAATTTGTGGTTTTCGCTCTCTGTGGACTCTGGCATGGAGCCGGATTCACCTTCCTGATTTGGGGAATGTGGCATGGACTGCTTTCGGCGCTGGAAAGTCTGAGGATTCTGGATGTGCAGCGTTGGAGAAAAAATCTGGTCGGCCGCGTGTTTTCTCATGTCTATCTCATGCTGGCAGTTTGTCTGGGCTTTGTCATGTTTCGGGCGGAATCGGCGGCTGAGGGCCTGAGAATGCTTACGTCTATGTTTACCGGGTTTTCCTTTACGGCGGAGGGAGATCTTCTTCTGTATGGAATCTGTGGAAGCTATACCATATTGATCCTGGCAGTGGCGGCGGTTCTGTCGCTGCCGGTGCTTCCCGCTCTGCAGAAAAGACTGGCTCTTCTGCCTAAGAGAGTTCAGGGGGTTGTGGAGGGCGGTTCCTGGTTGGCAAGTCTCTGTCTGCTGATACTGTGCTTTGCGGCTCTTGCGTCAGAAGGCTTTTCACCGTTTATTTACGCTCAGTTTTGAGGTGGCTTATGAAAAAGAGGATAGCAATTCTTTTTACGGCGCTTTTTCTACTTATTTGTCTTGTTCCTTCCGTTGGAATGCTCCTTTGCGGGCCATCCGGCGCGTTGGCGAATGAGATTCCGGCACGGGTTCCCGAGCCGATGGAAGAGGGAAAATTGAATATGGAATATCTTTCCGGGCTTACGGAATATGCAGCGGACAGCTTTTTTGTGCGTCGGGAGCTGATTACCGGATATGCGAAGCTGCAGGCGCTTTTCGGGCAGTCTGCCAACGAGGATGTGGTGCTCGGCAGGGAAGGCTGGCTCTTTTATGGAGATGATCTGGCAGATTACGCCGGTACAAAGCCTCTGACGGAGCGGGAGCTTTTCGCGGCCGCAAGGAATCTTTCGTTGATTCAGGAATATGTGGAAGGTGCAGGAGCCCAGTTCCTGTTTACCATTGCACCAAATAAGAGCTCTCTGTATCCGGAATATATGCAGGATTGGCCGGCCGCGGAAACAAAACGGAATGCACAGCGGCTTATGGCTGAGCTGGAGAAGCAGGGGGTGGCGTTCGCTGATTTGTTTGAAGCGTTTGGCGCGGAAGAGGAAACGCTGTATTTTGCCCATGATTCCCACTGGACATCCAGGGGAGCGGCGCTTGCGGCCGATACGCTGATGGAGGCACTGGGACGGGAAAGCGCATATTTTGAAGGAGATTTTTCGGCTCCTGAGCCCCATAAAGGGGATTTGTTTGAGATGCTTTATCCGGCAGCGGAGGATGGAGAACTGAATGCGCCGCCGGCCGGGCTGAATTTTCAGGAACCGGAAGGAGTCAGACCCGACAGCGTTACGATCGAAACGACCGGAGGCGGAGAGGGTTCTCTTCTGATGTTCCGGGATTCTTTCGGAGAACTGTTGTACCCATATATGGCGGACAATTTTGAAAACGCCTATTTTTCACGTCAGGCCGCATATGGGCTGGCGGAATCAATGAGTGAGGAAACGGATGTAGTGATCATAGAGTTAGTGGAAAGAAATATCCGCTGGCTGATGGAACAGCCGGCTGTCTTTCCTGCGCCGGAGAGAACGGAGACGATAGAAGAGGCGGAGGAAGGAGAGGCTTCGCTGTCCATGTCCACATCCGGGGCACCGGAGGGTTATTTTATGGCAGAAGGAGAGATTGCCGGGGAGCCGGCTGCGGATTCTCCGATTTATCTTATGCAAAACGGGAAGCTGTATGAAGCGCTGCTTTCCGGGGAACGTACCTTTACAGCCTGTCTTCCGGAGGAGGGAGCGGAGAACTGTACGGTGTTCTGGCAGGAGGACGGCGGATGGATGAGGTGTGAAATCAGCCTTCTGTGAGAAAGGACGGAATGAAAAGGATGATGGCAGGGAGGATGCTTGGGCAGAGAACAGCAGAGTTGGCTGGCTGAGGCAGTCCCCTGTTTTCATAAAAACACCGCGGGATGCGGGGAATAGGAGGAATGAGATGAAAAAAGCGGTTATTCTTCTTGCGGCGGCAACTCTTGTAACTTTGCTTGGCGCATGCGGAGGAGATGTATCTACCGACCGCGGGGAGGAAACGGAGCAGGAGACGCTTGTGGAAAGCGTAGAATCCGTAGAAAGCGAAACAGAGACGGTAAGCGCGGAAGGTGAAGAGGAAACGGAAAGCATGGAAAGCGCGGCAGAGGCAGCGAGCACAGAAAGTGAGGAAGAAACGACAAGTACGGAGGCTGAGGAGGAGACAGCCGATACCGAGAGTACGGAGAGTGAGGCAGCAGCGGCAAGCGAAGCAGATACTGCAGCTGCACAGACAACGGTGGAAAGTGCAGCGGCTCCCGCGGCGGATACTGCAGCTGCAGAAGCGGCAAACGAGGCAGCCCCTGCGGCAGCTGCCGGAGCAGCAGCGGCAAATACTGCCGGAAGCCTTTTAGAAACGGCCAAAAGTTTCGAAGGGGCTTCTGTTGATGCGTTGATTCAGGCAATCGGGCAGCCGATTTCGTCGGATTATGCGCCAAGCTGCCTCGGTGAAGGAGAGGACGGAAATCTTTATTATGACGGCTTTACGGTATATACCTACAGAGATGCAACAGGGGAGGTTGTAAGCTATGTTGAATAGGATCATTTCATCCAGGAAGATCAGGGGGACGACAAGCGCTCTGCTCCTGGGGATTCTGATGCTGCTTGGACCATGGAGTTTCAGTGTGCAGGCGGAGGAATCCGTATCGTTTCAAAGTGTGATCGAGGCTTCCGAAGAGCCGGTGGCGGGACCGGAACTCATACTGGGACAAACGGAGCTTTTTTACGGCCCTATGCTGGTGGGAACGGATCTGTACTATGTGGACGCTCAGACACAGAAAGTGGTTTGTGACGAATACGTAGGAACACTTTATTTTGGACCTGATGGAAAGTATACCAGCGGAGACCCGGTTCTTGACGCTTATGTGAAGGGTGTTCTTGCGGGTTTTATAGCGGAAGGCAAGACGCGTGCGGATCTTCTTTATGACGTTTACGTTTATACCCGCGACAGCTTTTCCTATCTCAGACGTAATTACTATGAGGTGGGACAAACAGGCTGGGAGCATGACGAAGCGCTTACCATGTTTGGAACGGGCAGAGGAAACTGTTACTGCTATGCGTCCGTATTTTATTATCTGTCAAGAGGACTCGGGTACGACTCACAAATCGTCAGCGGTCTGGTGGGATCAAGACGGTCTCCTCATGGCTGGGTGGAGATTGCTGTGAACGGAGAACCCCTGATTTTTGATACGGAACTGGAGATGTCTTATCGGAAGAAAAATCAAATCTACAATTTCTTTGCCATGTCCTATAAGGATGTTCCGTGGAGTTATGTGAAATGACAGGTCACAGAAAAATGCAGCGCAGATCGAATCGGTTCTTTTGGGCAGTCCTGGCGGGACTTTTGCTGATTGCGGCGGTAATCGGAGTTCTTCTCTGGCTGGAATACCGGAGAGCAGATCTGGTATTTCCGGAGCAGTCAGAAATAGAGGTGCGGATGGATGAAGAGGAAAGCTTTCGGCTTTCCTGGCCTTGGCTGTCCTCGGCAGAAGGGTATCAGGTAAAAATATTTCGTCAGAAGGATACGTCCAAATCCGGAAAGAAAGAACTTCTTTGGAGTACGGAATGTGCGGAAAATAAATGTCGGATAGAACAGCTTTCTGAGGAGAGGATACAGGTTGAAATTGTTCCGTTTGCCCGGTACCGGACTTTGTTCGGAACCGGAGTCCGCCATGGGAGTGTTCCGCTTGGGGCAACGGTGGAACTCGCATTCCCGAATGTGGACGGGCTGGAATACGAGATGAATTCGGAAGAGCAGCTGCTCACAGTGGGCTTTGAGCCGCAGGAGCAGCTGACCTATAAGCTTTATCTGCTTTCCGGCGGAGAGGAGCAGGAAGAAAGAAAGATTGATAACGGGGAGCTGAAGCTCTTCTTTGGAGAAGAAGGAGACTATCCGGTGCCGGAATATGATGCGCCGATGCAGTTTGTGGTCCGCGCTTCCAGACAGGGCAGCGGATATGTTCTGACAGGACCGGCCGCGGAAACTATAGTTGTTCCGAGGGAGGAGATTCTGACCAGAGTCATGACGCTTTCCTGGGAATATGTCGGCGATAATAAATATTCCTTTACGTGGAATGAGACGGTTGGCAGAAAGTTTCTGGTGCAGCGTCGTCTGGGCGAATACGTATGGGAAACGGTTGCAGAGGTGGGACTGGACGAGGAAAGAAAATACCAGACGGAGATGCTTCATTCCGGAAGGTCTTATCAGTACCGGGTAGAAGCTGTGGAAAAGGATGGGCAGCCGGTCTGCACGTCGAATGAAGCGGATATTTTTACAGATCTTATGACGCTGAATTGTACGGTATGGCCGGTCAGAGAGCTGGAGCTATACAATCCTGATAACATGGAAGATACGGGAATACGGACGGAGGCATTAAAGGCTTATCGTGTTCTGGACGAGAGGAACGGAATGTTTCTGATAGAGGCGGAGGACACAGAGGGGCTCATTGACAGCAGCTACTGCCTGATCAACCTTCCGGATTATCTGGGAGAGCTTTGCGCCTATGATATTGTGAACAGCTATTCTGCCCTGTACATGATGCATGGTTTTGAAATTCCGGAAATAACGGATACGGTGATAGAGGGATATGAAGAAATATGCCTTTCAGAAGGAGAGTATCTGGTTCCGTATCTGTATCCCTGCTGTGAAAAGCTGATTGCTGCGGCCAGAGCGGCGCTGGCGGATGGATATAGGCTGAAAATATATGACGCTTATCGCCCGCATGAAGCCACGGAGCAGCTGTATCAGACTGCGCAGCGGATTCTTGACGAGCCGCTTCCCCCTCCCGAGGAAGGCGAGGAGGAATGGCCGGAAGACTGGTCAGAAGAGGATATTTTACAGCTTGAGGAGCAGCTTATTCGTTCCAGGGGAATTATTCTGCCGCAGCAGGAAGCAGGAGGGATTCTGAACGGAGAGAGTGCTGTGCTGCCGGGGACGGAAGCCCTGATGGGAGAAACAGAAGCCTTGATGGGAGAAACGGAAGCCTTGACCGGAGAAGCGGCGGCGCTGCCGGAAGAAACGATGGCCCTGCCGGAAGATGGAACTATTCAGGAGGAAGATCCCAAGCAGCCGGAAATCCGGACTGTCGGAGAATGGGAACTGGTTCCCGTCTACCGCGACCTGGTTACGAACGGCTCCTATACCCTTTCGAATTTCCTTGCAAGAAGCGGATCAGCGCATAATATGGGTATTGCCCTGGATCTGACGCTGGAGACGCTGGATGGAGAGGAACTGCAGATGCAGAC
Organism: uncultured Lachnospiraceae bacterium; assembly: GCA_944381635.1. Lineage (GTDB taxonomy): Bacteria > Bacillota > Clostridia > Lachnospirales > Lachnospiraceae > CALWLY01. The sequence goes on along the minus strand of CALWLY010000008.1, from coordinate 92,277 downwards.
GCGGATGCATGATCTTAGCTGGTATTCCACGATAGACCGGAACAATGAGCAGGCGAATCTCCTGAACAAATATATGACGGAAGCAGGGTTTGCCATCCTGCGTTCCGAATGGTGGCATTTTCAGGATAATGAAACAAGGGACGCCCTGGAACTGGAGCATTTTCAGGAAGGAGTTTCCCAGGAAGGGCTGGATGACTGATGACTCAGTCACCAGCTCTTTTGGTCAAATGAAAAAGCAAGAACGAATTGGCTCTTTGCCAAGTGTTGGGGCGGTGTTCTTAGGAATACCGTCCCAGTGTTATGTTCAGATGGAACTGGACAGAGATTTCCGGTTGGATTTTCCTTCCGGTTAAGTGGGAATTAGGGACTTGACGAAAGGCGGTTATCTCTGGCATACTTAAAAATCAGGAGGGGAAAATGTTTGGCAAAAAGATTAAATTTTTCCTTATATTTATAAGTATCACATCGCTGCTTTTGGCTTCCTGTGAAAATCCGGGAGAAGATACAAGGAAGGGACAGGAAAATTCGCAGGAAACCACGGCTTTGGCAGAATATTCTGAAAAACTTCGGTGTCAGCCTGTGCAGGAGGCTTTTGATCTTGCACTTGCCCGGGAAAATGCCAGAACGTCCTGCGTGCGGGTGGAGGCAGGAGAGGGAACAGATACTTACTGGGGAAGCGGCGTTATCTGGGCGGAACAGCAGGAGGCCGTGGTCATAGCGGCCAGCGGGCATTTGCTGGAAGGCAGAGAACGGATAACCGTAACTTTCCATGAAGGGACAACGGTTGCGGCTTCTTTGAAAGGTGTGGACCGGGAACAGGATATTGGTTTTGTGGAAATAAAAAAAGAGGATATCACAGAGTCTTTGGCAAAGGAATTGGCCTGGGTGAGACTGCATGAACGGCATTACAGTGAACTGAGAGAAGGAGACAGCGTATTCCTGCTGGGATGTTCGCAGAGTGGAAGTGCGGATGTCTGTCAGGAAGGAACGATGGTATCGACAGATTACAGTCTGGAAGATTTCGGCGAACATTTGCTGCTTGTGCAGTGTGAAGCAGATCCGGGAATGAGCGGCGGCGGTATTTTTGATGGTTATGGAAATTTTATCGGCCTGCTTGTAGCCGGAAACGGGAATCAGGTTATTGCGCTTACTATGCCTCAGACAAATAAAGCGTACTGGAATCTGTACGGGATTTCGAGAGATCCTGCGGATTACAGCGTTTGAGAAAGCGCAGACAGCAGTATAGAGACGGTGCTTTTTCGATGGTGTCGGCAGCAGAGCGAGCTATAAAAATAGTAACAGTTCAGCCCGCGCCATTCGGAAAACCGCACTGACGTGCTTACTGCGGCTGCGCCGCTGTTTTCCTCATTGACTGGCGCTCAGCTTATCTGCATATCGGCAGCTGGATTTTTATGCGAGCATAAATCCTGCTGCCGATACGCAGATGGCTGAACTGTTACCAAAATTGTCCTCGAAGGTTGACATTTTCATTCTGACAGCGCAAAATAAGAAATAGTTGGTTATTCAGAAACCAGGGTAAAATACGTTTTACTCCAACATTATAGCATTATTATTTATAGTGAAAAGAACGGAGGCATTATCATGACAAAAATAGATATCGTGTCCGGCTTTCTTGGTGCCGGAAAGACAACACTGATCAAAAAGCTGTTGAGGGAAGTATTAAATGGCAGCAAAACCGTGCTGATTGAAAATGAATTTGGTGAGATAGGTATTGACGGCGGATTTTTAAAAGACGCCGGCATTGAAATTAAGGAGATGAATTCCGGCTGTATCTGCTGTTCTCTGGTAGGAGATTTTGGAACATCTTTAAAAGAAGTGATGGCAACTTACCATCCGGAGAGAATTTTAATCGAGCCCTCCGGAGTAGGAAAACTTTCAGATGTTATGAAAGCAGTACAGAGCGTGGATTTTGAAGACAAAGTGGAATTAAACAGCGCAGTGGCAGTTGTGGATGCATCCAAATGTAAGATGTATATCAAGAATTTCGGAGAATTCTTTGTTAACCAGATTGAGTATGCGGGAACTATTATTTTGAGCCGTACGGATGTGGTAAGCGAAGAAAAGATCAAACAGGCAGTAGCGCTGATAAGAGAGCACAATCCGAAAGCTGCCATTATAACCACACCGATCGAGCAGCTGGATGGAAAATCCATTCTGGATACTATCGAGGGAGCTACAGATCTGGAGGCAGAACTGATGGCACAGGTGAGAGAACATGCTCACGAGCATCATCACCATGACCACGATGAAGAGTGCGGCTGCGGTCATCACCACGATGAGGAGCACCATCATCATGATCACGATGAGGAGTGCGGCTGTGGCCATCATCATGATGAGGAACATCATCACCATCACCATGATCACGACGAGGAATGTAGCTGCGGCCATCACCACGATGAGGAGCACCATCACCACGACCATGATGAGGAGTGTGGCTGCGGCCATCACTACGATGAGGAACATCACCATCATCACGACCACGAGGTCGGATGCAGCTGCGGCTGTGGTCATGACCATGATCACCATGGCCATCATCATGCAGATGAGGTGTTCACCAGCTGGGGAATGGAGACACCGGCATGCTATACCCGTGCAGAAGTGGAAGAGATTCTCGAGGAACTGGACAGAGAGAGCACGTATGGTATTGTACTGCGTGCAAAAGGAATGCTTCCCTGCGCAGACGGAACCTGGGTATATTTTGATTATGTGCCGGGCGAGAGTGAAGTTCGGGAAGGAAAGCCGGATATTACAGGAAAAATCTGTGTCATTGGTTCCGGCCTGAAAGAAGATGCACTTCAGAAATTATTTGCAAGATAGAAAAAAAGTGACTTGCAAAGTCCCAAATGTATCTTTTTTGAATTTATAAATAGGAGAAAGACATATGAAACCAGTCTATATGCTTAACGGATTTCTGGAGAGCGGCAAAACAGAGTTTATCACTTACACATTGGCTCAGCCGTATTTTCAGATAAAAGGCAAGACGCTGATCGTCCTTTGTGAAGAAGGAGAAAACGAATATGACGCGGCTTTGCTAAAAAGAAGCAATTCTGTTCTGGAAGTTATTGAGGAGGAAGAGGACTTTACTCCGGAGAAGCTTTTGGAACTGGAAAAGAAATATAAGCCGGAAAGAATCATTATTGAATACAATGGAATGTGGAACCATAAAAATATCAAACTGCCGTGGCATTGGAAAATCGAACAGCAGATCACAACAATCGATGCGTCCACGTTCCCTATGTATTTCACAAACATGAAATCTATGGTGGCAGATATGCTGCGCAATTCGGAAATGATTATTTTTAACCGCTGCGACGGTATTGAAGACCTTGCAACATACAAACGAAATGTGAAGGCAATCAATCAGCAGGCAGAAATCATTTTCGAAGACAGCAACGGCGAAATCGATGAGCTTTTGGAGGAAGATCTTCCCTACGATATCAACAAAGAACCGATTGTTTTAAACGACAAAACGTATGGTATCTGGTATCTGGATTCTTTGGATCATCTGGAGCGTTACCGTGGAAAAACCATACAGTACGTAGGAATGGTAGTGCGTCCGGAATCTTTCCCGAAAGGATATTTTGTACCGGGAAGACTGGCGATGACCTGCTGTGCGGAAGATATGACGTTTCTCGGATTTGCCTGTGCCTATGACGGCGCAGAAAGTCTGAAGGAAAAGGATTGGGTAAAGGTTACCGCCAAAGTGGAATACGAATATTTTGCAGACTACGAAGGGGAAGGACCGGTTCTTCACGCAGTGAAAGTGGAAAAAACAAAGGCCCCTAAAGAAGAAGTCATCAGTTTTATGTAGCATTGACAAAAAGGAGAGAACAGTGGCAGCAGAGACAGAAAAGGATTTACTGCGGCTTAGGAAACGGTTTCTGGAGCTGGGAGAGAAATCTTACGCACAGAATCTGTATACCTTTACCGGTTTTTTGTCCCTGGCGGAGCAGGAAGTGTTATGGAATGCGTGTGGAGAAATCCCGCACATTCCTGTTGCTTTATATGGGGGAACGGAGCAGAGCGAACGGCAGATGGCACGCTTCGGGTCGCCGGAAGAGTTCGGCTATGAGGAGGAATTTCCCATTGTCTGCCTTGCAATCAGCCCTGCCATGGAAAAATTCGCAGAAAACCTGACGCACAGGGATTTCCTGGGAGCCTTGATGAACCTGGGAATTGACAGAAGCACATTGGGAGATATTTTTATTCAGGGCAAATGCGCATGGCTTTTTTGTACGGATAAGATTGCAGACTATATCTGTGAAAATCTGACAAAGGTCAAACATACCAATGTAATCTGCAAAAGAGCGGAAGGTGACCGGGAATTTGTGATAAAAGAGCCGGAAGAGCAGACGATTACAGCGGCTTCCGAAAGGATCGACGGGGTGATTGCAAAAGTTTATGGGATATCCAGAACGCAGACAGTGGAACTTTTCCGGGCTAAAAAGATTTATGTAAATGGCAGACTGAATGAAAATATCAGTTATATTTTGAAAGAGGGAGATTCCGTGACCGTACGGGGCAGCGGAAAATTCCGTTATCTGGGGATGCAGCATCTGACGAAAAAAGGAAAATGCAGTATACGTGTAGCTGTATTTCGCTGATTGTGCAGCCCGCCTGAACTTGAAACTACGACATACTTGATTTGCAGACAGGAGGACGCTATGGGACCCTATACGTTAGTGCAGTGGATTTTCTTTTTTTATTTCTACTGCTTTTTTGGCTGGTGTTTTGAATCCGCCTATGTTTCCATCAGGAAAAAAAGATTTGTAAACAGAGGATTTGTGAGAGGACCCTTTCTGCCTATTTATGGCAGCGGGGCTATTATGATGCTGGTTGTTTCCATGCCTTTTCAGGATAATCTGGTACTTACTTTTCTTGCCGGGTGCATCGGCGCTACACTGTTGGAATATGTGACCGGTGTGACAATGGAGGCTCTTTTCAAGGTGCGTTACTGGGATTATTCCAATCAGAAATTTAACTTCCAGGGGCACATTTGTTTATCCTCTACCCTTGCCTGGGGAGCGTTGACGATATTTCTCACACAGTTTTTGCACAAACCTGTGGAACGCTTTGTACTTATGATACCCCAGGGGATTCTCACAGCGATCACATGGATTATCACCGTGATTTTTGTGGCAGATTTTGCTCTTTCCTTCCGTGCTGCCCTGGATCTGCGCAATGTACTTATCAAAATGGAGCAGGCAAGAGAAGAACTGGAGCGTATGCAGCGCAGACTGGATGTAATTCTTGCCCTTGCGGATGAAAGCAGAACCCAGAGACAGTTGGAAAAAAGGCAGAGAAAAGAGGAACTTGCGGAGGATATTGAAAAACTGTTTGCCAGAATCCGCGAACAGATTCCGGCATCTGAACGTCTGGCTGCCAAGAGAGAAGAACTTTTCGAGCTGCGCAGCAAATTCCGTATGAATATCGAAAATCATGAAATCGCATCTTTCTTAAGTGATGTGAGCAAAAGAAATATGTTAAAAGGCAATCCGACTATGGCATCGAAAAAGTTTAAGGAGGCATTGGAGGAACTGAAACAGTCTGCAGAGGAATATCGGAAAAAAAAGGATGAAAAATAAAAACAAATATTTAGATAACAAAGAGTACTGGAAAGGCTGGTTTTATAAAAAGGTTACGCGGTCGGCAGCGGTTACGATGCTGCTTGTATCCATGCTGCTTTTTTCTGCCTGCGGACAGGAAGAAGCAGCACAGACAGCGGCGCCGGATGGAGGCGAAAAGCTTTCCGTGGTGACGACTATTTTTCCGCCTTATGATTTTGTGTCAAAAATCGGCGGAGAATATGTGGAAGTGACGATGCTTTTGAAACCGGGAATGGAGAGCCATTCCTATGAACCTACCCCCAGAGACATTATCAGCATTACCGAAAGCGACTTGTTTCTCTACGCAGGCGGTGAGTCCGATGTGTGGGTGGAGGAGCTTCTTTTGGGAAATGATGAAGAGGTGCAGGCTTTTTCCATGCTGGACTGGGTAGATCCCTTAGAGGAGGAAACCTCTGCCGGCATGCTGGTAAGAGGGCATGACCACGACCATGAAGAGGGGGACCACGAAGGCCACGATCATGAGGGAGAAGTTGTTCATCTGGATGAAACAGAATACGATGAACACACATGGACTTCACCTAAAAATGCCAAAATACTGGTTGATCATATCTGTGAGGAAATGATAAAACTGGATCCGGAAAGAGAAAATATCTACCGGGAAAATGCGGAGAAATATGAAAAAGAACTGGAAGCTCTGGATCAGGAATTTGAAAAAGCAGTTTCAGAGGGAAAACGCAGTACGCTTGTATTCGGGGATCGTTTTCCGTTTTTATACTTTACCAAAACTTACGGATTGACGTTTGAAGCGGCATTTCCGGGGTGCAGTTCTGAGACAGAGCCCAGCGCGGCTACCATAGCTTATCTGATCGATAAGGTAAAAGAGGAAAAGATTCCGGTTATTTTGTATCCGGAGCTGTCCAACCATCGGATAGCGGATGCTATTGCGGAGGCAACCGGGGCAAAGACAGCCATGTTTCATTCCTGCCACACGCTCACAAAAGAAGAGCTTGAGCGGGGGGAAGACTATATATCTTTGATGCGTCAGAATCTTGAGGTACTCAAAGAAGCTTTAAATTAGACAACAGGATAACCTTTTGTCTGCATGGCACATTCATGGAAAGAAAAATGAGAGGAAAGAATGGCATATATTAATTGTGAAAATGTTTCGTTTGCCTATGAAAATCAGGTTGTTGTATCAGATTTGAATTTTCAGGTAAACGAAGGAGATTATCTTTGTATTATTGGCGAAAACGGCAGTGGGAAGACCACTTTGCTGAAGGGCCTTCTGGGTCTGAAAAAGCCTTTTCAGGGACAGATTATTTTAGGGGACGGTCTGAAACCTACTCAGATCGGCTACGTTCCCCAGCAGACGGAGGCACAGAGAGACTTTCCGGCCTCAGTCTGGGAAGTGGTGTTGTCCGGATGCTTAAACCGCCGGGGAATCCGCCCCGGATTTTCCAAAGAGGATAAGGCGCGGGCGGAAAAGAACATGGAGCTTATGGGGATTTCTGACCTTAGAAAGAGAAGCTTTCGGGAACTTTCCGGCGGACAGAGACAGCGGGCGCTGCTTGCCCGTTCCCTGTGTGCGACAGAAAAAATTTTGCTTCTGGATGAGCCCACCACTGGACTGGATCCTGTGGCAATCGAAGAATTTTATCGGCTTATGCAGGAGTTAAACCAAAAACACGATATTACAATCCTGATGGTTTCTCACGCCATCAGAGAAGCGGTGGAGCATGCCAGCCATATTTTGCATCTGTCCCAGGGAAGTTATTTTTTCGGGACAGTAAAAGAGTATGAGGAAAGTGACGCCGGCAAATATTTTATGGGAGGTGAAAGCCATGGATGATTTCTTCCAGATGTTTCAATATCCGTTTATGGTGCGGGCAATTCTGGTAGGCACCCTTCTTTCCCTTTGCGCGGCACTTTTGGGAGTAAGCCTTGTGCTGAAACGGTATTCTATGATAGGAGATGGACTCTCTCATGTAGGCTTTGGCGCGCTGGCTGTGGCATCGGCCCTGAATCTGGCGCCGCTTGCCGTGGCGATTCCGGTAGTGATTGTAGCTGCAATCATCCTTCTGCGTCTCAGTGAGACGGGGCACATGAAAGGGGATGCGGCCATCGCTGTGTTTTCCACAGGAGCGTTGGCCATCGGAGTTATGGTCATATCCTTGAGTACAGGCATAAATGCGGATTTGAACAGTTACCTTTTCGGTTCCATTCTTGCCATGTCAAAAACGGATGTAGCCCTTGGAGTGGTTCTCTCCATTGTGGTACTGATACTTTACTTATTTTTTTATGACAAGATTTTTGCAGTTACTTTTGATGAAACCTTCGCCAGAGGTACAGGGACAAAGGCGGGTGTCTATAATACACTTTTAGCGGTTCTTACCGCCGTGACAGTCGTGCTTGGCATGAGACTGATGGGAGCGCTTCTGATTTCCAGCCTGATTGTATTTCCGGCCCTGACTTCCATGAGAGTCTGCAAAAGCTATAAAAAAGTCATGATCTGTTCCGTGATTGTTGCTATGTTAAGTTTTTTTGGCGGTATCACAGTCAGCTTTCTGTTTGCGGTTCCCACAGGAGCCAGCATTGTTGTTATGGATATCATTCTGTTTTGCCTGTTTTCTCTGTGGGCATTTTGCAGGGAACGAGTGGGAAAATAGGAAATTGACAGAAAAACTGACGGTACAATTGTAAAATTTATTGATTTTGCCAAAAAGCTATTGACAAAGATGATTTTAGAGCATAAAATAACACCAACATAAACCGATGAAGGAGAGCAAGTAATTAGCAGTAATACGTGCTACAGAGAGCCGCCGGCAGGTGTAAGGCGGTGCCGCAGCTGTTAGTGAATGGACTCCTGAGGGCGACCCGAACACAGTAGGGAAGCCGGAGCTGATACTCCGTTATCAACGAGCGCATATGTCAGTATGCATGAGAGGATGCCGATTTCAGATTTTCTGCATTGTTTCGGGTTTTACCGGGAAGCGGCAGGAAGATTCAGGAAAAGGCGTCAAGCCGGGTGGCACCGCAGGAGTGAACTTTGATACTCTTGTCCCTGCAAAGACAATTGTTTTTTGCCGGGACAGGAGTTTTTTATGAAACACAAAAATTTCTCCTTACCGGCCATGGAGAAAGGAGAAAATGACCATGACAAATCAGAGCAGAGAAATCCCCTACAAAATCTATCTGGAAGAAAGTGAGATGCCCAAGCAGTGGTATAATGTCCGGGCGGACATGAAAAACAAACCGGCGCCTCTTTTAAATCCGGCTACTCATAAGCCTATGACTGCGGAAGAGTTATCTCAGGTATTTTGTGAGGATCTGGTAAAACAGGAACTGGACAATGACAATGCCTATATTGATATTCCGCAGGAGATTCTGGACTTTTATAAAATGTATCGTCCGTCACCGCTGGTAAGGGCTTATTGTCTGGAGAAGAAACTGGACACACCGGCGAAAATTTATTACAAATTTGAAGGAAACAATACAAGCGGCAGCCACAAATTGAATTCCGCCATCGCTCAGGCCTATTATGCAAAGAAACAGGGACTTAAGGGTGTCACAACGGAGACCGGAGCAGGTCAGTGGGGAACGGCGCTTTCCATGGCTTGTGCTTACCTTGGACTGGATTGTAAAGTATACATGGTAAAATGTTCCTATGAGCAGAAACCGTTCCGCCGCGAGGTAATGCGTACCTATGGTGCAGCGGTAACACCGTCTCCCTCCGAGACTACGGAAATCGGACGCAAAATTCTGGCAGAACATCCGGGTACTACAGGAAGTCTGGGATGTGCAATTTCAGAGGCGGTGGAAGTGGCCACACACACAGAAGGATATCGTTACGTTTTGGGAAGTGTTTTAAACCAGGTACTGCTTCATCAGTCTGTAATCGGCCTGGAAACCAAAGCAGCTCTTGATAAATACGGCATTACGCCGGATGTGATCATCGGCTGTGCAGGCGGCGGCTCCAATCTTGGCGGTCTGATCTCACCGTTTATGGGAGAAAAGCTGCGGGGAGAAAAAGATTATCGTTTCATTGCGGTAGAACCGGCAAGCTGCCCCAGCTTTACAAGAGGAAAATTTGCTTACGACTTCTGCGATACAGGAATGGTCACACCTCTTCAGAAAATGTATACACTGGGCTCTGGATTTATCCCTTCTGCGAACCATGCGGGCGGTCTTAGATATCACGGCATGAGCTCGGTTCTCTCTCAGCTTTACCATGACGGCCTGATGGAAGCGGTGAGTGTGGAACAGACCTCCGTCTTTGAGGCGGCGGAAATGTTTGCCAGGGTAGAAGGCATTCTTCCTGCACCGGAAAGCAGCCATGCTATCCGCGTAGCCATCGATGAGGCTTTAAAATGCAAAGAAAACAACGAGGAAAAGACAATCGTATTCGGACTGACAGGAACTGGATATTTCGATATGGTTGCCTATGAAAAATTCAACAATGGAGAAATGAAAGATTACATCCCCACCGATGAAGAACTGGAAGCCGGATTTGCCGGTATTCCCAGATTTGAGGGGAACGAATTCTGATTCATGTTAAGGCAGCTGCCGGGTTTTGGGTATCCCGGCAGCTGTTTTGCAGTTGTGATATGTCTGGCTGCGCACTGGTTTTTGGAAACTTAAAAAAGGAAAAAGTGCTGGATTTTTATTTTCGAGTTGTTTTTAAAAATAACTCGATTTATAATCTTGCCAGGAAAAAGTGTTTGTTCATTTTTTATACAATATGAAATTTCTTTCCTACTGCATAAAAAAGACGCTCCGCTGTGGATGCGTATACTTTTTATAATGCAGCTTACAAAGACAAAAGCGGTAAAATGGAGGATAAACATGAGAAAGAAAACATGCATTGGAATTTTATTTGCGGCATTGCTTACAGGAAGCATGCTGGCAGGATGTGCAGACAGCGCTAACGGAGGAACAGAAACGGCAGCATCCACGCAGGCGGCAGAGGAGACCTTGGAGTCTTCTCAGGAAGATTCTGTAACGGAAGAGGCACAGAGCCAGCAGGCTGCAGCGGAAGAAGCGACAGATGCAGAGCCTTCCGAACTGTTGATTGCAGCGGCAGCCAGTCTGGAATATTCTTTTGAGGATGAACTGATTCCTATGTTTGAGGAAATGTATCCGTCTGTTTCAGTGGAAGGAACGTATGACAGCTCAGGAAAACTGCAGACGCAGATTGAGGAAGGAATCGGGGCAGAGGTATTTATGTCTGCGGCAACGAAACAGATGAATGCCTTGGTGGATGAGAGTCTGGTGGAGGAAGCTTCGGTTGTCAATCTGTTGGAAAATAAAATTGTACTGATCACAGCGGCGGATTCTACATTGGATTTGAAAGAGTTTACGGATATTACCAAAGCGGAAACCATAGCGATCGGCGATCCGGCCAGCGTTCCGGTGGGACAGTATTCCGAGGAAGCTTTGACGAACCTTGGCATATGGGATGAAGTTTTAGCTAAGGCAAGCCTTGGAACCAACGTGACAGAAGTGCTCAATTGGGTCGCAGAGGGAAGTGCGGATGCCGGAATCGTGTATGCGACAGACGCGGCAACCACGGACAAGGTAAAAGTGATTGCGGAGGCGCCTGCAGACAGCCTGGCAGAGCCTGCAATCTATCCGGTAGGGGTTATTTCCGATTCCCAGAACAAAGAAATGGCAGAGAAATTTGTGGAATTCCTGCAGTCTGAGGAAGCATTGGCAGTCTTTGAAAAATATGGATTTATGGAATACCAGAACCAGTAAACCTGGATAGAGGATGGGAAAAATGGATTGGTCAGCGGTTTTAATCTCATTGAAAACGGCGTCAGCGGCAATTGTCATCACTTTTTTTACAGGAATTGCCGCTGCCTGGCTTGTGGAAAGTATCCGAAACGAAAAACTGAAAATGATTTGTGACGGGATTCTCACGCTTCCGTTGGTGCTTCCGCCCACCGTGGCAGGATTTTTTCTGCTGTATATTTTTGGTGTGAAACGACCGGTAGGGCAATTTTTTCTGGACTATTTCGGCGTAAAAATTGCTTTTTCCTGGTCTGCAACGGTGTTGGCAGCGACGGTCATTTCCTTTCCGCTTATGTATCGCTCGGCCAGAGGGGCTTTTGAGCAGGTGGATAAGAATCTCCTCTATGCGGGGAGAACTCTCGGGATGTCAGAGTGGTCGGTTTTCTGGAAAATTCTTTTTCCCAATGCTCTTTCCGGAATCCTTTCCGGAGGAATCCTGGCTTTTGCCAGAGGCCTTGGAGAATTTGGCGCAACAGCGATGATAGCAGGAAATATCCAGGAAAAAACGAGGACGCTTCCTTTGGCGGTTTACTCGGAAGTGTCAGCAGGCAATATGGAAGGCGCCTTTGTGTATGTGGCAATACTGGTGCTGATTTCTTTTCTGGTTGTCACAGGAATGAACTATGTCACCTGGGCTTTTCAGAAATTTAACCGGAGGTAATGACGTGAGCAGACTGGAAGTACAGTTTTCCAAAAAACTGAAAAGTTTTACTATGGATATGGAATTTTCCATGGACGGGGAATGCCTGGGAATTCTGGGGGCCTCCGGCAGCGGGAAAAGCATGACATTAAAAGCTATCGCAGGTATTGTGACACCGGATTCCGGAAGGATACAGGCCAACGGGAGAGTGCTGTTTGACAAAGCAGAAAAAAAGGATCTGCCGCCCCGAAAGCGAAAAGTGGGATACCTGTTTCAGAATTATGCGCTTTTCCCGAATATGACAGTGGCGGAAAATATCGGGGCAGGTATGAGGGGAAGCAAAGCAGAGAAAAAAAGAAAAATTGCGGAAATGACAGAACGCTTTCATCTGAGCGGACTGGAAAATCAATATCCATACAGACTTTCCGGCGGACAGCAGCAGCGGACTGCTCTGGCAAGAATTTTGGCATCGGAGCCGGATGTTTTGCTGTTAGATGAGCCCTTTTCCGCGCTGGACAGTTACTTGAAGGAAGAACTGCAGTTAGAGTTAAGAGAGCACCTGAAACAGTTTGGCGGAAGTACCATTATCGTCAGTCATGACAGAGATGAAATTTATCGCCTTTGCGACAGGACCATGATCGTGGAGGAAGGATGCAACAGAATCTGTAAAGATACCAAAGAATTGTTTTTATGTCCGGAAAAAACGGCCGCAGCCAGGCTGACCGGGTGCAAAAATATTTCAAAGGCCGTAAAAACAGGAGAAAACCGCGTCAGAGCTTTGGAGTGGGGAGTGGAACTGACTGTTGCAGGAAGGATTCCCGAAAATCTATCCACTGTGGGAATCAGAGCTCATGATTTTCTGGAAGTGCCATCACAGGATACTGCCGGGAAAGGAGCGGGCGAAAGCGGGAATTCAGAGACGGACAGAGTGCAAAAAGAATGCAATTGTTTTCCCGTTGTGGTGGAAGAGGAGATCAAATCTCCCTTTGAGAGAACCGTTCTGTTTCGAAATGCAGCCAATCCGGCAGGAAGTATGTGGATGAAGATGGACGATGTTTCCCGCAATTTCCTTCCCCGGATGGTTGAAGTAGAGCCGGAAAAAATACTTCTGCTGACAGACTGAGAGAAGAAACAACAAAGACAGAGGAAAAGAGGGAAGCCAAGATGTTTTATCCTGTGGTGAAGGTACAGGTTTACAAAAATGAACTGGTTTTCGGACCGGGACTGGTAACGCTGCTGGAGGGAATTGTTCAGACCGAATCCGTGAAAGAGGCGTGTGCTCAGATGGGAATGTCCTACAGTAAGGGCTGGAAAATCCTGAATCGGGCGGAAGGAGAGCTTGGCTATGAACTTCTGACACGCAGGCATGGCGGAAAGACCGGTGGAAAATGCAGCGTAACGCAGGAAGGAATTTCTTTGATCGCAAGATATAAAAAAATGGAAGAAGAGGTCAGAAACAGCGCCCGGGAAAGCTTTGAAAAATATTTTCCGGAATACCGGGAAGAACTGTAAAAAAGTGTGCGCCTTGACGCACACTTGCGCCGGAGCGCGGTTGCGTCAGCAACCATTTTCCTTGAGCGCGAAGTGCGCATCCACAGCGGAGCGTCTTTTTTATGCAATAGGAAATGAAATTTCCTATTGCATAAAAAAGTGTGCGCCTTGGCGCACACTCGCGTACCTGTTTTCAGAATATATCAGAATAGAAACAAAAAAGCCAGACATGGATGGATAAGGGATAAAATATCTTTTATGCATACCGATGCCTGGCTTTTTTATACGATGAAAAAGTTTACTTTTTACCACATAGAAAAGAGCGGCAAAACACGCTATCGGATTCTTTTTCACAATAGAGAAGTTGCATGGAAAAACACAATATATCATGTGGATTTTAATCTATTTGACATACTAAATAAATGTAGTATACTCTTAAATAAGAGGTTTTTGACAAGACGAAAGGAAACAGGAGGAGAGGCAAATGACAGGAAAGGATAGCAGCGCAAAAAATTGTGAGAGACTGATGCAGGAGCTTTTAGATATTTTAAGCCGGGAAGATGGAGTGGAAAAGATGTATCGGCTTCCCTGGGAGAAGAAGAAGCAGATAGCAGGAATGATAGGGGAAAGTGAGCTGATCAGGAAGGCCATCGATTTTGAGGAGGATGTTCCAAGAGAAAAACTGTTGGAATATCAGAAAAACGCGCTGGAGGAAAAACAGATACTTCTCTGGTTTATGATGATATACAAAGAAGTGCATGACGTGGAAAAAGACAGCATTCCCACCATATAAACCATGCAAAAAAGAAGGCCCCGGGAGCTTTATGTATCGGCTCCCAGGGGCTTTTTGCGCGATAAGCCCGGCAAAGCGGCCGTCATGCTCGCATGAGCGGCCATTTACCGGGTAACGTACAGCGAGCGGCGCAGTCGCAAGCTGTACGCATCGCGCGATCGGATGGGGAAGGAACTTCCCCTATCAGATCCTGAAAACAAAAGTTTCAGTCATCGTATTCGGATTCAAATCTTAAGATAGCACCGTCAGATGCGTCAATATCGTAGGAGTATTCTTTCCAGCCGCATCTCCACTCCAGTTCGTAAACGGCTCTGCCATGGTCATAGTCAAAATCAGATTCGAAATATTTTACATCGGAAGCGGACAGTCCTGCATGCTCCAGAGCAAGCTGCTTTGCCTCTTCGGCGCTGATATATTCGCCGTTTGTCTGGGTGGAGGAAGCATCTGTCGTACCCTTAACGCCATTTTGTGAAATGGAAGAATTGTAATATTCTGCATCCAGGTCGATGGAAAGAATGGTGCCGGTGAGAGCATCGATTTCGTAGTCAAATTCATTGGTTCCGTAAAGAAATTCCACGTCGTATTCTGCACGTCCGTCGTCATAATCCAGTCTGCTCCATACATAGGAAACGTCGGAAGCGGTCAGACCTGCATTTTCAAAGGCGATGTTTTTGGCCTTTTCTTCTCCGATATAATCTGCAGAAGATGCTGCGAGTACGGAAGTACCAAGGACTGCGGTGAGCGCAAGTGCCAGAGCGGAAGCTGTTACTATCATAGTTCTTTTTTTCATAAGTTTTACCTGCCTTTCTTTGATTTCTCTTTGTTATGCTTTAATCATAAAAGAGAAAAATTAAAACAACATTAAAAGAAAAAAGTTTTTCTCAAAAAAACAGATGTCTTTACTATATGGAAATAAAGTGTTAAAGTAGGAACATAACACAAATAGAAAAGGTTCGCATGGCGAACACAGGGAGTGACTGATATGGAAGAAACAAAAGTGATTCATGCGGCGCTGTTAGGAGCAGGCACAGTAGGCGGCGGCCTGTACAAACTGGCAGAAGCGCTGAAAGAGGAACTGGTAAAAAAGACAGGGGCACAGCTGGTTATAGATAAAGTGCTTGTAAGAGATAAAAACAAAAAAAGAGAGGGGATTCCCCGGGAAAAGCTGACAGACAGCTGGCAGGAGATTCTTAATGATTCGCAGATTGAGATCATCATAGAGCTGATGGGAGGAATTGAACCGGCGCTTACTTATATCAAGGAAGCTTTGCATGCGGGCAAACAGGTAGTAACGGCCAACAAGGACCTGCTTGCGGAACATGGCGCGGAACTGTTTGCAGCGGCTGAGGAAAGAGGATGTGACCTTCAGTTTGAGGCAGCAGTGGCAGGGGCGATTCCTATTATACGTCCCCTGCGGCAGAGTCTTGCGGGAAGCTGTCTCACAGAAGTAATGGGGATTGTGAACGGAACCACCAACTATATTCTCACGAAAATGTCTGAAGAGGGAATGGACTACAAAGAGGCTCTGGATATGGCTACAAAACTTGGTTACGCAGAGGCTGATCCAACCGCTGACGTGGAAGGCTATGACGCAGGAAGAAAACTGGCAATTATGGCTTCCATAGCTTTTAACTCCCGGGTGACATTCCCTCAGGTCTATACTGAAGGCATTTCGAAAATCACGGCAAAGGATATCCAGTACGCGAAGGAATTCGGCTATGTGATCAAATTGCTGGGAATCACCAGGCTGACCGAGGAGGGAATCGAAGTGAAGGTTCATCCCATGCTGATTCCGGATACACATCCACTGGCTTCTGTAAGAGATTCCTTTAATGCGGTTTTCGTACATGGAGATGCCTGTGATGACGCCATGTTCATGGGGCGCGGTGCAGGAGAAATGCCAACGGCAAGCGCAGTGATGGGCGATGTGATCGATGTTATGCGAAATATCCTGAAAAACAGCTGCGGCAAGATTGGATGCGGATGCTACAAATCTCTTCCGGTAAAAAACATTCAGGAGACAAGCAGCCGCTTTTTCCTGCGCATTCAGGTCAGTGACAGACCCGGAGCTTTGGCAAATATTTCCGGTGTGCTGGGCAACAATAACGTGAGCATTGAACAGGTAGTGCAGAAGAAGAGCCACGACGGTGTAGCGGAACTTGTGATCATTACAGACAGGGTAAAAGAACTTTATTTTAACGACGCAATAAAGATTTTAAAAGGAATGTCCGTTCTGAAGGAAATTTCAGGTATCATACGTGTATATTGAGCAATAGTTCAGCGGCAGGACAGTGTTACTGTTCACTCCGTTCCAGTAACCTGCAAAAAATCCATTTAAAATTGCCTTCGGCAATGGGATTTTGCATTTCTGAATCATTTTTTACGAACTTTGCAGTAAATGCAAAGTCCTGTATGAACAGTAACAGGACGGTTGCCATGCCGGCTGTAATCATCAATTTTTTATTGACTTGGAAGCCGGTTAAAGTTGTATAATGAAAGAGAGACATCGGAAAAAGAGAGGAGTAACTACGAAAATTTTTGGAGAAGGAGTGTTGGAAAATGGTTTACAAAGATTTTCAGGGATTAAAACTGTCAGCGTTAGGTATGGGAGCTATGCGCCTTCCGGTTATCGATGGGGATGACGGAAAAATTGATGAGGCGGCAGCGGAAAAAATGGTGGAATACGCCATGAAAAACGGTGTGAATTATTACGACACTGCATGGGGATACCACAACGGCATGTCCGAACTTGTTATGGGAAAAGCTTTGAAAAAATATCCCAGAGAAAGCTTTTATCTTGCTACAAAGTTCCCCGGATATGACCTTTCCAACATGGATAAGGTGGAAGAAATCTTTGAAAAGCAGCTGGAAAAATGCGGCGTGGAGTACTTTGATTTTTACCTGTTCCACAATGTGTGCGAAATGAATATTGACGCCTACTTAGATCCCCAATACGGAATTTACGAATATCTGATGGAACAGAAAAAGAAGGGGCGTATTCGTCATCTTGGATTTTCTGCACATGGAAATCTTGATGTGATGAAACGGTTTCTGGATGCTTACGGAAAAGATATGGAATTTTGCCAGATTCAGCTGAATTATCTGGATTATACCTTCCAGGATGCAAAGGGAAAGATCGAGCTTTTGGAAAGCTGGAACATACCGGTTTGGGTTATGGAACCGCTTCGGGGAGGAAAGCTTGCGGCACTGGACGAAAAAGATGAGGAAAAACTGAAAGAATTAAGGCCGCAGGAGAACATACCGGCCTGGGCATTCCGTTTTCTTCAGACACTGCCCAGTGTGACGATGATTTTATCCGGTATGTCCAATATGGAGCAGATGAAAGAAAATATTCATACTTTTGAGGAAGAAAAACCGCTGAACGAAGCAGAGATGAAGACGCTTTTGGATATTGCGGACGGCATGGTGAAAAAAATTGTACTTCCGTGTACCGCCTGTCATTATTGTGTCAGCCATTGTCCGAAAGGACTGGATATTCCGTCTTTACTTTCGCTGTATAATGAGCACTGCTTTACGCAGGGAGGATTCATTGCTCCCATGGCTTTGTCCGCGATACCCAAAGAGAAGCTTCCCAGCGCCTGCATAGGATGCCGCAGCTGCGAGGCAGTATGCCCTCAGCAGATTAAAATTTCCGAGGCAATGGCGGATTTTACTCAAAAACTGGGTTTTTAGGATAACAGGAGAAACTGGAAACATAGCATAGATTCAGGGGGATGAACACATGAAAAAATTCTTTGAAGTTGCAGATCGGTATGTGATGGAAAGTGACTGGAAGGTTCTGGCAATGCTGAAACTTTGCCTGTGCTCTGTAGGAGTCATGATCGGACTTTCCATACCTAGGGAAAAGAAAAAAATTCCTTTTATGATCGCCGCGATTGTTTTTGTTGTGACCTATATACCTCTTATGGCGAAATATTTTAAGACATGGAAAGAAGAAAAACTGTAAACAGCTGACAGCAAAAGCTTTGAAAAATAAAAAAGTATGTGCCGGGGCAAAAGTCTGAAAGCTGAAAAACAGGCAAGGGAGGAAAAAGTTTGAATTTTTATTTATTATTGATGGGAATTGTCATTGTGATCTGTGTACTGATGCATCGTTTTACAGAGAAACTGCAGGTTCCCTCTTTGCTTATTTTTATAGGCCTTGGCATGTGTTTTGGTACCAACGGAATTTTTAAAATTCCCTACGATGATTATGCGGCTTCCGAGATCATCTGTTCCGTGAGTTTGATTTTTGTTATGTTCTACGGTGGTTTCGGAACCAATATGAAAGCGGCTAAACCTGTGGCAGTGCAGGCATTCTGTCTGTCTACCATAGGTGTGGCGGCCACAGCGGGACTGACCGGTACTTTCGTGCACTTTGTTCTGGGGCTTCCCTGGATGGAAAGTATGCTGATCGGCTCAGTGGTATCTTCCACAGATGCCGCTTCGGTGTTTAATATTCTTCGTTCCAAAAAGCTGAATCTGAAGTATAACACAGCATCTTTGCTGGAGCTGGAGTCAGGTTCTAACGATCCCATGTCTTATATGCTGACCGTGGTACTGATAAGCCTGATGCAGGGGGAAGCGGTTTCTGTTCCGGTTATGCTTTTGCAGCAGCTTTTGCTTGGGGCAGCAGCAGGTCTTCTTCTGGGAAAGGCAGCTATATGGCTGTTAAATCATATTTCCTTTGACATGCAGCAGGGGGAGACCATTCTGATTTTTGCCATTGTAATACTCGCCTACGCCCTGCCTAACGCCATAGGAGGAAATGGTTATCTCAGCGCCTATTTATGCGGGATTCTGATGGGAAATTCTTATTTTCAGGGGAAACGGAATCTGGTGCACTTTTTTGATGTGTTGACAGGCGTGGCGCAGATGATCATTTTTTTCCTGTTAGGTCTTTTGGTGACGCCCGTACAATTGCCGGCAGTAATTGTGCCATCCCTGCTTATCATGGTTTTTATGACTTTTGTGGGAAGGCCCGCAGCGATAGCTGCCATTCTTTTTCCCTTTAAGACATCCTTAAGGCAAATCGGGCTTGTTTCCTGGGCAGGACTCAGAGGTGTGGCGTCAATTGTGTTTGCTATTCTGGCAGTGCTGGGAGATATTCCTTTAAGATATAATCTGTTCAATCTGGTATTCTGTATTGTCTTGTTCTCGCTTGCAGTTCAGGGATCCCTGCTGCCGTACATGTCCAGAAAACTGGGAATGATCGACGAACATGCAGACGTTTTGCGTACGTTTACGGACTACCAAGAGGATAATGATATTGCCTTTATCAAGATTTCTGTAGGCAAAAACCATGAATGGGAAAGCAAACGGCTCAAGGAGATTCCTCTTCCGCCGGAAATTCTGGTTGTCATGATCATGAGAGGCGAAAAAAATATGGTGCCAAACGGAGATACACAGATTCAGGAAGGGGATTTGCTTGTAATTGCGGCCAGAGAATTTGAAGACAGAGAAAATCTGGAATTGCGGGAAGTTGCTGTTGATAAGGCTCACAAATGGAAAAACAAGACATTATCGGAAGCAAAGCTTCCGGAAGGTACTCTGGTGGTACTGGTACAGAGGGAAGGGCAGACGATTATTCCAAGCGGCAATACGGTAATTCAGGAAGGAGATCTGCTTGTGGAAGCCAGATTTTAGAACCGGAAAAAACGTATTTCTAAAGAGTCGGAAGGCCTTCGGCTGAATTTTCTGAAAAAAGAATCAGGAGAAAGAAAAAGCGGGTAAATTATTTGCTCGCTTTTTTAATGGGCTGGGAAATTCCATTTCCCAGCCCATTAAAAAAGATGCTCCGCTGTGGATGCGCACTCACGCAAAAAGAAGATATTGCCTGACGGCAATTGCGTTCGGCGCGAGTGTACGCCAGGGCGTACACTTTTTACTCTTTCCATTTTGGTGTTTGAAAAATCCCATTTTCAGTGGTACACTTGTCATATATTGTATATGCAACAGTTGCGGTTGAAAGAAGAGGGGAAGAAATGAAGCTGATATTTCACTATCTGAAGCCATATGTGCCGAGAATGAGTGTGGGACTCTTTATCAAATTTATAGGTACGATCATGGATTTGCTGATTCCATGGATTCTTTCGTATCTGATCGACGAGATTGTTCCTCAAAAAAGCATGAGGAAAATTCTTTTGTTCGGAGGAATCATGGTTCTTTGCTCCGTTACAGCGTGGCTGACCAACATTTTGGCCAATCGCATGGCATCGAAGGTGGCAAGAGATACCACAGAAAGGCTGCGCCATGACCTGTTCCGGAAAGTGTCCTACTTATCCTGCCGTCAGGTGGATGATTTTACCGTGCCTTCTCTGGAGTCACGGCTGACGACAGATACCTACAATATCCATCAGATGATCGGAATGATGCAGAGGCTGGGGGTTAGGGCTCCTATTCTGCTGGTGGGAGGCGTGTTTGTGACACTAACGCTGGAACCGGTTCTGACCCTGGTACTTCTTGCGGTGATGCCCTTTGCCGGCGGAGTAGTCTGGTATATTTCACAAAAAGGAATTCCTCTTTACGCCAGACAGCAGCGGGCGGTGGATACGATGGTGCGCACAGTCAGAGAAAACGCTTCCGGTATCCGGGTCATCAAAGCATTGTCCAAATCCGATTACGAAAGAAAACGCTTTCAGGAAATAAACAGGGAACTGGTAAAAAGGGAGACAAAGGCTTCTGTGACCATGGCAGCAAGCAATCCGCTGATGAATCTTTTCCTGAATGTGGGATTGACCTTAGTGGTCATCGCCGGAGCCTTCCGCGTTTACGCCGGGGTCAGCAAGCCGGGTGTGATTTTGGCATTTCTTACTTATTTTACCATCATTTTAAATGCGCTTCTTTCCGTAAACCGTATGTTCATGCTTTATTCGAAAGGTGTGGCAAGTGCCGGGCGTATCAGGGAAGTGTTAGAGGCGCCGGAAGATCTGGAAATACATACGGATGTAGAGCAGAAAAGTACAGAGAATTACCTGTCTTTTGAACATGTGTCTTTTTCCTACCGAGGAGGAGCAGTTTCGGTGTCGGACATCGATTTTACACTCAAAGAAGGTCAGACACTGGGAATTATCGGCGGAACCGGAAGCGGAAAGACGACATTGATCAAGCTGCTTATGAGATTTTACGATCCCCAGAAGGGATGTATACGAATAGAAGGGCAGGATATCCGCAGCATTCCCTCCGAGAAGCTTCATACGTTGTTCGGAGTTGTTTTTCAGAACGATGTTCTCTTTTCGGATACCATTGCGGAAAATGTCCGTTTCGGACGTAATCTTGAGAAAGAACAACTGAATCAGGCGGCAAAAAGTGCCCAGGCTTCCGAGTTTATCGACAGCCTGGAGGAAGGAATGGAATACCGGCTGGCTATTCGTGGAAGTAACTTAAGCGGCGGTCAGAAACAGAGAGTCCTTATCGCAAGAGCCCTGGCGGCGGATTCCCCCATACTGATTCTGGATGACTCTTCCAGCGCGCTGGATTATCGCACAGATGCCAGACTTCGGCAGGTATTAAAGCAGAAAAAAACAGCCAGGGCGACGATACTTGTGGCTCAGCGGGTCAGCTCCATCCGTCATGCGGACCTGATTCTTGTTTTGGACGGCGGAAAAATTATCGGGAAAGGAACCCACGCAGAACTTATGAAAAACTGTGAGACTTATCGGGAGATTGCCGCCATGCAGATGGGAGGAGGGGAAGAAGACTGTGAAAAAGCAAGCTTATGACAAAACAGATCCTGCTGTAACATCCGCAGGCGGTCAGGGAAAAAAGGGAAAGGGCAGACATAAGTATGTCATAGTCAGACTGTGGAAGTATCTTTATGAATATAAATGGCTTTTGCTTCTGGCTTTGATTCTGACGGTGGCAAGTAATCTTTCGGGTCTGGTGGGGCCTATGCTGTCAGGTTATGCCATTGACGCCATCCACGGACCGGGCGATGTGGATTTTCATCAGGTATTTTTCTACGCGGCATGGATGATCCTTTTTTATGCCGCCTCTTCTCTTCTTACCTGGATACTGAGCCGGATTATGATCAAGCTCAGTCAAAATGTGGTTCAGAGGATGAGAAATGATGTGTTTGAGCATTTAAGCGAACTTCCGGTAGGGTATTTTGACAAAACACCTGCGGGGGAAATTATCAGCCGTATCAGTTACGATATTGATACGGTAAATGCGTCTTTGGCAAACGATTTGCTTCAGATCTGTACCAGTGTGATTACTGTGGCAGGTTCCCTTGTTATGATGCTTATGATAGCGCCTTTGCTGGTGAGTGTCTTTGCCGTGACGATTCCTGCCTCTATCATTCTGACAAAGTATATGACCGGCAAGGTAAGGCCTTTGTTTCGGGCAAGATCGGCAAGTCTCGGTGAGCTTAACGGCTACGTGGAGGAAATCATTTCGGGGCAGAAGACCATCAAAGCCTATCATCAGGAAGAAACTATGGTGGGAAGATTTGACCGGAGAAACCAAAAAGCCGTGGACGCCTATTACATGGCGGACTATTATGGCAGTATGACCGGCCCTTCTGTGAACTTTATCAACAACCTGTCGTTATCTTTGATCAGTGTGTTCGGAGCTGTGCTGTTTTTGAAAAATGCCATAACTTTGGGCGATTTATCCTCCTTTGTCCTTTATTCCCGGAAGTTTTCCGGTCCCATCAATGAGGCGGCCAATATTTTAAGTGAATTTCAATCGGCCTTCGCAGCGGCGGAGAGAATTTTTCATCTGCTGGATGAACCGGCGGAGTCTGCAGATGTGCCGGATGCCTTAGAACTTTCGGATACCAGAGGAGAAGTGGAGCTTAAAGGCGTAAAATTTGGTTATCTGCCAGGCAAGACTGTCATTCATAATTTGTCTCTGAAAGCAGAGCCGGGCAGCCTGACGGCCATTGTAGGCCCCACAGGGGCAGGCAAAACTACCATCATCAACCTGCTTATGCGTTTTTACGATCCGGATGAGGGGAAAATATATATAGATGGAAAAGAAATCGGGAAATTGAAACGAAGCAGCCTCCGCAAGGCCTTTGCCATGGTGCTTCAGGATACGTGGCTGTTCACGGGAACCATAGCGGAAAATATTGCATACGGGAAAGAAGACGCCACCAGGGAAGACATTATCAACGCCTGCAAGGCAGCCTATATCCATGATGCCATCATGCAGCTGCCGGCGGGGTATGATACCCTTCTTACGGATGACGGTTCCAATCTCTCCAAAGGGCAAAAGCAGATGCTTACCATTGCCAGAGCCATGCTTTTAGACGCTAAAATGCTGATTCTGGATGAGGCCACTTCCAATGTGGACACGAGAACGGAGCAGAAAATTCAGATGGCCATGCGAAAACTGATGGAAGGCCGGACCTGTTTTGTCATTGCTCACAGACTTTCCACGATTCAGAATGCGGATCACATTCTGGTCGTGCAGAATGGAGATATTGTGGAGCAGGGAAAACATGAAGAGCTTTTGGAAAAAGACGGTATTTATGCGGCACTTTACCGGTCGCAGTTTTCCTGACGGAAACATTTTGCGGACACCGGCGCGCAGGGAAAGGATTGCCCTGCGCGCCGGTGTCATGTTTTTTCAGGAGAAGATTTTACGCGCTGGAAAACCTCTCGGGAAGAAGGAGTGAGCCGCGCAGAAAAAGATGCCGGAAAGGGCAGAAAAATTTTCCCTTTTGTGCCGATTGCTTTATTGACATCTGTGGATGAGGTTGCTATATTATATGTAATTAGTTGTGATTACGAGGAGGTGATTGCGAATGTTTGCGAATGAAAGAAGAAATGAGATCATGCATATGCTCGGCTATAAATCTTCTGTAACGGTTGCAGAGCTCACCGAGTTGTTTCATGTTTCCTTGGAAACGATACGCAGAGATCTGGAATATCTGGAAAGCCAGGGAGTTTTAAAAAGGGTGCACGGCGGCGCCCTTAGTTTAAACAGGATGAAAAATTACAGCGGACTGGAGCGCAGAGAAACAGAGCATCGGGAAGAAAAGCAGCGGATTGCCCGTACCTGTTTGAATTATATCCGGGAGGGAGACAGAATCGCGCTGGATGCAGGTTCCACTTCTTCTGTTTTAGCTCGATTGCTGCCGTCTTCTTTTGAAAATCTGACCATTCTTACCAATTCACTGGAAGTATTTCAGCTTCTGACAGATAAGAGCGGATTTCAGGTCATACTTGCCGGAGGCTTTTATATGCCTGGCGAGAAAGCTTTTTACGGGCACCTGGCTCTGGACATGATTCGTCAGCTTCATGTGACGTCCTATTTCCTTTCGCCAACGTCCATTTCTCTGGAGTTTGGCATCAGTGAACATGTTTGGGAGCTGGTGGAGGTACAAAGGGCGTTGCTTGGAATTGCAGATAGGGTCATTGTACAGGCAGACAGCTCCAAATTTGAAACTTGCGCAGCTTTGAAGGTATGTGATCTCAGCCCCCGTTTTCTTTATCTGACGGATTCCGGGCTTCCCGGAGAAATTCTGGAAGCTTACCGTAAGCGTTCTTTTGAAGTTGTGACTGCGCGCTGAGAAAATCCGAAAGACTGCGTTGTCCGGCAGATAATTTTGTATACATCCACAGACGTAGAAATGCTATGGTCTGTGGGGCGCTGCCATAAATAAATACCTGCTTTGCAGGTGGAAAGGATGTTTTATGAAAAGAAAAGTACTTTTGATTCTTGCAGACGGTTTTCGTCCTGATGCACTGTCTGCCTGCGGCCATCCATTTGCAGACAAAATGCTGAGGCTTGGCAGCTATTCACTTAAGACCCGGGCTGTTTACCCTTCCGTTACACTGCCCTGTCATATGTCGCTGTTTCACAGTGTATCTCCGGATCGGCATGGAATTCTCACCAATACCTATGTTCCGCAGGTACGTCCGGTGAACGGTTTGTGTGAGCAGTTGGATGCGGCCGGAAAAACCTGCGCTTTTTTCTATAACTGGGAAGAACTTCGTGACCTGAGCCGTCCGTCCAGTCTGCTGCACAGCTTTTTTGCATCAGGCAGCAAGTATGGTTATGAAAAAGCCAACGAGCTGGTTACACAAAATGCACTGCAGGCGATTCGGGAATCTGCGCCTGATTTTGCTTTTGTTTATTATGGACTTACCGACGATGCAGGACACAGATATGGCTGGATGGGAGAGGAATATCTTAAGGCCTGTACAGAAACCATAGATCAGGTGGAAGAACTTTGGAAGGCTTTTTCACAGGAATACACGGTTATTTTTACATCAGATCACGGCGGGCATGGACGCAGCCATGGCTCCTTGGAGGAAAGCGATATGCTCATTCCGCTTATTCTGATCGGACAGGACTTTGAGCCGGGACTTCTTAAGGGAAAGTCTTCTATTATGGATGTTGCTCCTACGATAACGAAACTTTTGGGAGTCTCTTCCGCAGCAGAATGGGAGGGCAGGAGTCTGCTATGATAAATAAGCTTACGGAGAAGAGGCAGACACGTATCTTTGTCTGCCTCTGTTGCATGGTTTATTTTATGAGCTATCTGACGCGCATGAATTATTCTGCCTGTCTTGCAGAGATACAGCTCAGTCTTTCGGTTTCCAAAAGTGCTGCAAGTCTGCCGGTGACCGGATGCTTTATCACATATGGAGCGGGGCAGCTGCTGTTTGGATTTTTAGGGGATCGTTTTCTTCCCCGTAAAATGATATTTACAGGGCTGGCAGGCTCCAGCGCATGTAACTTTTTGATTGCTCTTTTTCCCCATATGAATCTCATACTTCCGGTCTGGTGCTTAAACGGTTTGTTCCAGGCTATGTTGTGGCCTCCTCTTGTCAGACTGATGGCGGAAGCTTTGAATGCGGAACAGTATAAAAAGTGCTGCGTTCAGGTATCTGTGGCGGCTTCTGCGGGATCCATCCTTGTGTACATCCTTGTTCCGCTGTGTATTCGTTTTTCCGGATGGAGAGCCGCTTTTCTTCTGCCCTCACTGGCAGGAATTGCAGTGGTTTGTATTTGGAATTTGGGAATTGGCACGTTATCTACCGATGGAACAAATACTGTTTCAGCCCTCAGAGTTGAAACAGCCAGTGAAAACTCGGTTCCTCTGTCGGTTTTGTTTTTTAAGGCTGCGCTGCTTACCACATTTTTTGCCATCATCCTTCACGGACTTTTGCGGGACGGAATCACCACATGGATGCCGGTATATATTACGGAAACCTTTGGACTGAGTACAGAGACGTCCATTCTCACGGCAGTTGTGCTTCCCGTTTTCAGCGTTGTAAGTATTACGCTGGCTTCTTTTCTGATGCAGAAAATGGGCAGCGAGCTGGCTGTTTCCGGCTTCGTTTTCTTCGCAGCTATGATGTTTTCAGGGCTTCTTTTTTATTTTTATCGTTCAGGTGTGGCGCTCAGTATTGTGCTCATGACTCTGACAACCGGCTGTATGTACGGAATCAATCTGTGCCTGATCAGCCGGGTTCCCGCTCATTTTTCCGCCTTGGGATGTGTGGCTACGGTTTCAGGCATTTTAAATGCCGCTACTTATGTGGGAAGTGCACTGTCCGCGTGGCTTTTTGGCTTTCTTTCAGAAAGGCTGGGATGGGAAACAGTAATAATCGTGTGGGCAGTTGTTTCGGCTGTAGGAGCGATTTTGTGTTTTGGAGCTGTCCGCCGTTGGAAACGTTTTTGCCAAACCTATTCCTGAAAACGGAGGTGACAGAAAAAACGCTGCATTGCAACCGTTTTTTCTATGGTGTATACTAAGAGACAAAAAGAAACAGCTGTTTGGTTTGCACACCGTGTATTTTTGTTGAAAAAAACAGAAATAATTGTGTGGTAAATAACCGGACGGTGTGACAAGAATGGAGGATATTATGAAGAATCAAAATCAGATTCCTGCCCGCAGCGAGGCAGAAAAGAGCTTTACCTGGGCCACGGAAGATATGTTTGCTACCGATGCAGCCTGGAGAGAGGAACTGGAAGATGTAAAAAAACTGGCAGTAAAAGCGGCCGCTTTGCAGGGAACACTGGGAGAGAGCGCGGCAAATCTTCTGGACTACTGCCAAAAGGAAGAGGAGATTGGCTCAAGACTCAATGAAGTTTATGGATATGCAGCCAGAAAAAATGATGAGGATACCACCAATCCGGAATATCAGGAGATGGAAGCTCAGGCTATGCGTGCCGTAGTGGAAATACAGGGTGCTCTGGCATTTTCCGGACCGGAGATTCTGGCAATTTCCCAGGAACGTCTGGATGGTTTCTTTGGAGAAGAAAAAGAGCTGGAAGCTTACAGAAGAAGTTTGAATGAACTCAGAAGATGCAGGGAGCACATTCTTTCTCCTCAGGAAGAAAAACTGCTGGCGGCAGCAGGAGAAGTGACAGCCGCGCCCGGAAATATTTACAGTATGTTAAACAATGCGGATCTGACGTTCCCCAGCATAAAACGGGACAATGGGGAAGAACTTCCGGTTACTCACGGAAGCTTTATTCCGCTGATGCAGGATGCGGACCGGAAAATAAGAAAAGCGGCTTTCGAATCCTTGTATCACACTTACGGCAATATCATCAATACTTCCGCAGCGCTTTTGACCGCACAGGTAAACCAGCTGAAATTCAATGCCGCTGCCAGAAAGTATCCGTCTACTCTGGAGGCTTCTCTGGACAATACCAACGTTCCTACAGAGGTTTACAAAAATCTGATTCAGGCAGTGCATGAAGACATGGGATATCTGCACAAATATATGAAACTGCGCAAAAAGCTTCTGGGCGTAGATGAACTTCATATGTACGATTTATATACACCTATCGTTGCAGATGCGGATGTGAAAGTGCCTTACGAAGAGGCGAAGAAAAATGTGCTGGAGGCAGTGTCTGTATTTGGGGACGATTATGTAAATGTATTAAAAGAAGGCTTTGAAAAGCGCTGGGTGGATGTGTACGAAAACAAAGGAAAGAGAAGCGGCGCTTATTCAGCCGGACAGAATGTGCATCCTTACGTGCTGCTGAACTACAAAGATACCCTGGATTCTGAATTCACACTGGCGCATGAGATGGGACATGCGATGCATTCCTACCTTTCCCACAAACATCAGCGTCCTGTGGATTCTGAATATGTGATCTTTGTGGCGGAAGTGGCGTCTACCTGCAACGAAGCGCTGCTGATGCAGAGCCTGTTAAAGAAAACGCAGGACAAAAAGGTGCGCGCTTACCTGATCAATTATTTCCTGGAGCAGTTCCGCACCACTCTTTACCGTCAGACTATGTTTGCGGAATTTGAACTGATGGTCAACGAGGCCAGCGAACGCGGCGAAGGACTGACTGCAGAAAAACTTAACCAGATGTACCATGATCTGAACGTGCTCTACTACGGGGAAGATGTGGTTGTGGATGCGGAAATTGATAAGGAATGGGCAAGAATCCCTCACTTCTATTACAATTTCTATGTATTCCAATATGCAACCGGTTTTTCCGCTGCTATGGCACTTTCTCAGAGAATTCTCAAAGAAGGAGAACCGGCTGTCAAAGATTACCTGGAATTTCTGTCAGGAGGCTGCTCGAAAGATCCTATCTCCCTGCTGCGGGGCGCCGGTGTGGATATGCAGACTCCGGAACCGGTACATCAGGCTCTGAAGCTGTTTGGCACCCTGATCGATGAGATGGAGGAGCTTTTGGCAGAGTGAAATGTCACTGTAAAAGGAAGTCTGTGATATAATCGGCAATCAGACTGGCTCCGGCAGGATTTGGATGTAGTCCGTCACCGGTATAATCCGAAAGATTGTCATAAGTGATGCCGCACTCATGCACATCGATAAGAGGCAGGTTATAAGCGGCGGCAATGTTTCGAATCGTATCGTTAAAATCAGCGATCACATTTCCGTTTTTGTTGGTGGATGGGTAAGAGCGAGGCTCTTTCTCATCGCCCGCATCGGTTTCAGTCAGAGTGCACAGGTAGACGGAAGCGTCCGGATAAAGGGCAAGCACTTTCTGCAGCATAAGCTCATAAGCCTTGCTGAAATCCTGAATGTCGCCTTCTTCCATCTGAGAAGGGGTTCCGTCAAAGTTTCCAAGGGGAATGCAGTGAAGAAAATCATTGATTCCGGTAAAAAGCAGGATCACATCCGGGGAGGAGCCATCGGAAGCTTTCAGGTCGTTTACTCTGCGCCAGCTGCATGCGGCCAGTCCGTCTGTGGAACTGGTGGAATCTCCTGCAACGGTACTGTTGGAATAGGAGGCATTTCCGCCAAGTTTCATGCCGGTATTCTCAAGAACCTGATACCACCAGGTTTCTTCCACCGTAAGGATTTCTCCGTGTCTTGGGTAATAGATGCTGTAATCCGAGGGAATATAGCCGTCAAAGGTAGAAATACTGTCGCCGATAATGGAAAGGGTTTTTCCCTCCAGAGAAACGGATGTCTCAGGCTGGTTGGATGCAGTTTCGGAAGAGTCTGTATTTTCCGAAGCAGCCGGGCTGTTTTCCTGATCGGAAATGCCGGCGGAGTCCTCTTTTTTTTCTGTGTCATCGGAAGCTTCGCCCCCTTCCAGTGGAGTGTGAATGCCGGCATTGTTTTCGGACTGCTGCGGAGCAGTCCGGGAAGAAGAACAGCCTGCCAGGCAGATGGCCGCAAAAAGAGAAAGGATCAACACGCAGCTTTTGGGACCTGCAAGGGAAAAGACGCTGCTTTTATTTATTTTTTTCATATCCATAATAGACCTCCTGAAAATGAGGCTGCCTTAAAAGATAAAGAGCCGTAAGAGTCCTTTTTAGATAAAAATTTAAAAGGAAGAAAACGCGCCGGAAAGCTTTGAGGCAGCTTTTGTTGTTTTGAAAATCATGCTTTTGCGTATTATATCACGATAATATCTGCAATACTATGAATGACACATATATTTTTCGAATATTTAATAAAAAATTCATACCATTTGTGCTAAGTATCTAAAAAAAAGTGTCGGAATGAAAAGAAATATACAAATAATACAATATAAGGGTTGACAGCATAGGGTAAATTTGTTAGACTAAACACATAAAATAAATAGAGTACTCCAGTTGGATTGTTACTGTCAGGCAGGCAAAACCAAATTTTATAAGTTAATCGCGGTGCGTGTAGTACGCCCACTTGGTTGATTTATAAAAGTTGGTTTTTCTTTTTTTGTGCTGCTGTGGCAAAATCGGAAAATCTGTACAGGGTGAAAACATGAAGATAGGAAAAGTAATCAACAACAATGTGGTTTCTGCCTGGGATGCAGACGGCAAAGAAGTTGTGGTCATGGGAAAGGGAATTGGCTTCCAGAAAAAGGCCGGTGAGGAAATCACCGGAAAAGTGGAGAAAATTTTCCGCCTGGAAAGCCCGGATATCCGGGAACGCTTTAAAAACCTGCTTGCAGGTATGCCGCTTGTTTACATACAAGTGTCTGATGAGATTATTTCATATGCCAAAAAAGTTCTGGATTGTGAACTTTCTCAGAATGTCTATCTGACGCTGCTTGATCACATTCATTTTGCCATAGACCGCTATGAAAAAGGAATGTTTTTCGAAAATGCTTTGTATGAGGAAATCAAGTGTTTCTATCCCAAAGAATTTGAAGTCGGACTGCAGGCGGTGAAACTGATCCTGGAAAAAACAGGAATTGAACTCCCGGATCATGAGGCGGCGTCCATTGCGGTGCACCTTGTAAATGCAGAATACAATTCCAGCATGCATGACACGGCGCAGATGACCCAGATGATCAGGGATCTGACCCGGATGGCAGAAGAGGAGATTGATTTTTCAGGACAGAATTCTTTTTACAAAGACCGGTTTGTCACCAATTTAAAGTTTCTGGTTCAGCGCATGGTGCTGCTGGAACCTATAGAGACAGCAGATGACTGGCAGCTGTATGAATTTTTGAACAACCACTGCAAAAGAGAGTATGCTCTGGCAGAAAAGATGAGAGACTATGTAAAGCTGCGTTATCTTTGCGATATGCAGGAAAGGGAGTTTTACTATCTGCTTTTGCAGCTGAAAATGGCAGGCAACATGAAAGATACTGCAAAGAAGTGATAAAGTGAAGTTGTGGAAAATCTGAACAATGTGAGAGTACATGAGGTATGGGAAAGGAGAAAATTATGGGATTTCTGGATGGAATATTTAAGAAAAAAGGAATTGTGCTGGGAGCATATATGGAAGGAAGATGCGTTGAGATCAAGGAAGTAAACGATCCCACTTTCAGCGGAGAGATTCTTGGAAAGGGTGCAGCGATCATTCCTTCTGACGGCAAGGTTTACGCACCGGCTGACGGGGAAATCAGCACGGTGTTTCCTACCGGACATGCTGTAGGTATGATGACGGAAGACGGCGCAGAAATTCTGATCCATGTAGGCCTTGATACAGTAGAGCTGAAAGGCGAGCATTTTACCAGCCATGTGGAAGCCGGACGGAAAGTGAAAAAAGGCGATCTGCTTCTGACAGCAGATATCGAAAAGATCAAGGCAGCAGGATATGACACGGTCACTCCTATTGTTATATGCAATACCGATGCGTTTAAGAGCATCGAAGGAATGACCGGCAAAGAAGTAAAAGTCGGCGATGACATTTTACAGCTTTCCAAATAATAGCTTTCGCAAAAGACGGGGAAATATTTCCCGGCCGGTATATAGTTAAGGCGAAAGAGTGAAGTTGAGAAAGGTCAGCGGGCTGGCAGAATGGAGGAAATTATGATTAGCTGTTCCGGCAAAAGTGTTTTAAAAGGAATTGCGATCGGAAAAGTCTATTTATTCAAAAAACAGGAATATGTACTGAAACAGGAAAAGATTTCCGATGCAGAAGCAGAAATCAGCCGTTTTGAAGAGGCAAAGAAAAAGGCGGTAGTGCAGTTGGATGCCCTGTATGAAAAGGCTTTGAAAGAAGCCGGTGAAGAGCAGGCGATGATTTTTGATGTTCACAAAATGATGATTGAAGATCAAGACTATCTGGACTCCATCCGGAATATGATTAAAGAGGAAAGCGTCAATGCAGAATATGCGGTACATGTGACCGGAGAAAATTTTGCGGCAGTCTTCGCATCCATGGATGACGAATACATGAAAGCCCGCTCTGCCGACGTGCTGGATATTTCCAAGAGAATTGTCAACAATCTGGCAGGAATTGTGGATGGAGGAATCGACTCGGAAGAACCGGTGATCCTTCTGGCGGACGATCTTTCTCCCAGCGAGACGGTGGCAATCGATAAGAGTAAGATCCTTGCTTTTGTGACTAAAAACGGCTCTGCAAATTCTCATACAGCGATTTTGGCCCGTTCCATGAATATTCCTTCTCTGGTGAAAACAGACGTGGAACTCAAAGATGAGTACACGGGGATGACTGGCATTGTAAACGGCATTGACGGTACTTTTTATCTGGATCCGGATGAAGCTACTCTAGAAGACATGAAAAACAGAAAAGAAGCATGGGAAAAAGAGAGAGCGGCTTTACAGGAACTGATCGGAAAAGACAATGTAACTACCGACGGCAGAAGAATCAATGTCTATGCCAATATCGGCAGTGTGGAAGATGTGGAAAAAGTGTTAAAGAATGATGCCGGCGGCATCGGCCTGTTCCGCAGCGAATTTATTTATCTGGGAAGAGACACTTATCCTACCGAGGAAGAACAGTTTGAAATTTATAAGGAAGTCGTTTCCCGTATGGGCGGCAAAAAAGTAATCATCCGTACGCTGGATATCGGCGCTGACAAACAGGCAGACTACTTTGGAATTCCCAAAGAGGAAAATCCGGCAATGGGCTTTCGCGCTATCCGAATCTGCTTAAGCCGTGTGGATGTATTTAAAACACAGCTCCGGGCTATTTACCGGGCAAGCGCTTTCGGAACGGTTTCCATTATGTTCCCTATGATTATCTCGGTTTCTGAAATTCGCAGAATCAAGGAGATTGTGGAGGAAGTAAAGACAGAACTTGCCAGCGAGGAAAAAGAATTCGGCAATGTGGAGCTGGGTATTATGGTGGAAACGCCTGCAGCGGTTATGATCAGTGAAGAACTGGCTAAGGAAGTAGAGTTTTTCAGCATCGGAACCAACGACCTGACACAGTATACGTTGGCTATTGACCGTCAGAACCAGAGCCTTGACAATATTTACGATTCTCACCATCCTGCAGTGCTGCGCATGATTCAGATGACCATTGAAAACGGTCACAAAGGCGGCGCCTGGGTAGGAATCTGCGGCGAGCTTGGCAGCGATACCACACTGACAAAGACCTTTATCGACATGGGAATCGATGAACTTTCTGTTTCTCCTACTTATGTGCTGGGACTCAGAAAGACAATCCGTGAGATTTAAGCTTATAAATTCAATTTCAAAAATCTCTGTATAAAGAAAACAGGAAGTAAAAGAAAGGAGTTTACAGTTATGAAACAGTTTACTTACACAATTCAGGATGAGGTCGGCATTCACGCAAGACCGGCAGGACTGCTGGTAAAAAAAGCGGGAGAGTTTGCAAGCACAGTGACCATGGAAGCAAATGGCAAAAAAGGTGATGCAAAGAAAATCATGTCAATCATGATGATGGGCGTTAAAAAAGGACATGAGGTTACCATTACAATCGAAGGTCCGGATGAAGATGCTGCAGCAGAAGCGCTGGAAGCATTCATGAAAGAAAATCTGTAATAGCGGCTGAGATTTCTATTTTCTTTTTCTTATTATTTTAAATTTTTAAGTATTCTTTGGAACCAAGGTTCCTGTGAATAAAAATATTGCGCATTCTGTGCGTGAATAGGAAATGTCCTGATGCTAGGGCAGGGCAGAATGGGGGTATAAGTTTATGATGAAATATTTACAAAAGTTAGGGAAGTCCCTGATGCTTCCCGTTGCATGTCTTCCGATATGCGGTATCCTGATGGGAATCGGATATCTTCTGTGTCCGGCAACCATGCAGGGCGGTGATATCACCGGTATTGCACAGCAGATCGGCTTTTTCCTTGTAAAAGCAGGCGGTGCTCTGATTGACAACATGGCAATCCTGTTTGTAATCGGTGTCGGCGTTGGTATGGCTGACAACGACGGTACAGGCGGTCTGGCAGCGATGGTTTCCTGGTTAATGATCACAAATCTGCTTTCTGAAGGTGTTGTAACAACAATCATTCCTTCTCTGGCAGAAAACACAGATGCTATCCTGGCATTCCAGAAAATCCAGAACCCGTTCATCGGTATCCTTGCTGGTATTATCGGTGCATCTTGCTACAACAAATTTAAGGGAACAAAACTTCCCGATTGGCTGTCCTTCTTCAGCGGCAAACGTTCTGTTGCCATTGTTGCAGGTGTCGTATCCATTGTAGTTTCCGTAATCCTTCTGTTCATATGGCCGCTGGTATTCGGCGCACTGGTAGCATTAGGAGAAGGAATCGTTGGTTTAGGCGCAGTTGGCGCAGGTATCTATGCATTCCTGAACCGTCTGTTAATCCCTCTGGGACTGCATCACGCACTGAACAACGTATTCTGGTTTGACACAATCGGTCTTGGTGACCTGACAAACTTCTGGGCAGGAAAAACTTCCGCAGACGTTACATGGGATCTGGGTATGTACATGTCCGGTTTCTTCCCTTGTATGATGTTCGGTGTTCCTGGCGCAGCTTTAGCTATGATTCACACAGCAAAGAGCAACAAGAAAAAAGTTGCAATCGGTCTGGTTGCTTCTGCAGCTCTCTGTGCATTCATCTGCGGTGTTACAGAACCCTTTGAATTCGGTTTCATGTTCTTAGCTCCCGCTCTGTATGTAATCTATGCTTTACTGTATGGTATTTTCACAGTTATCACTGTTCTGGTTGGTTTCCGTGCAGGCTTCAGTTTCTCCGCAGGTGCAACAGACTTACTGTTCTCTGCATCCCTGCCGGCAGCTCAGAATACATGGATGATCATTCCGCTTGGTATCGCAGCATTTATCGTATTCTACGTTGTATTCCGTTTTGCAATCGTAAAATTCGATCTGAAGACTCCTGGACGTGAGGATGACGATGATTTGGAAAGCGAGAAGACAGTAGTGCTGGCTAACAACGACTTCACAAAAGTAGCTGAAATCGTTCTGGAAGGCCTTGGCGGAAAAGAAAACATTACTTCTCTTGACAACTGCATCACAAGACTGAGAATGGAAGTAAAAGATTATACCAAAGTAGATGAGAAGAAGATCAAATCTGCTGGTGTTGCCGGAGTTATCCGTCCGAGCAAAACTTCTGTTCAGGTTATCGTTGGTACCAAAGTTCAGTTTGTAGCTGACGAGATGAAGAAAATGCTGTAATAAGTACAGGAAGATGCGGCAGAGACACTCTGTCAGTGCAGAGTGTCTGCCTCAAAAAAGTATCGCATGAAGCGGTACCTCCCTAGCACAGCCGGAAGCCCCGAAGGGCTTCCGGTTTTTTATACGTTAGGAAACTTCATTTCCTAACGTATAAAAAAGACACTCCGCTGTGGATGCGCGTTTCGCGCTACTGGTGAAATTGTGGAACAAAATCATAGAATATATTGTACATTATGGGCAAGATGTATTATACTATAGACAGAGCGGATGAAGGGTAATCCGCAGAAAAAACAAATTCTATAGAATAGGAGCAGAGGGATTATGAGAATTATCAGAACAAAAGACTATGAGGATATGAGCAGAAAGGCTGCCAACATTATCGGTGCGCTGGTTGTTACAAAACCAGACTGTGTGCTCGGTCTTGCTACCGGCTCTTCACCGATTGGAACTTACCGCAATCTGGTAGAAGGCTATAAAAACGGAGACTTGGATTTCTCTCAGGTTAAGAGTGTAAACCTGGACGAATACAAAGGACTTCCGAAAGAAAATGAGCAGAGCTACTTCTATTTCATGAATGACAATTTCTTCAAACATGTAAATATCGATCCTGCCAACACACATCTTCCGGACGGAACCGAACCAGACAGCGAGAAAGCATGCTCCGAATACGATAAAGTTATCGCTTCCATGGGCGGCGTAGATTTACAGCTTCTTGGTCTGGGACATGACGGACATATCGGATTCAACGAGCCTAACGACGAATTTGACAAAGAAACACACTGCGTAGATCTGACACAGATGACAATCGAAGCTAACAAACGTTTCTTCGATTCCATCGATGATGTTCCGAAACAGGCTTATACTATGGGTATCGCTACTATTATGAGAGCTAAAACTGTATTGATGGTAGTAAGCGGCGAAGACAAAGCACAGATCTTGAAAGATGCATTCTTCGGACCAATCAAACCGGAAGTTCCGGCATCCATTCTCCAGCTGCATCCCAATTTTATTCTGGTTGCTGATGAAGCTGCTTTATCCTTGGTTGACTGAGAACAGGTAAGCATGTGTTTTTCGAAAGGCCAGAATAGATTGGTCTGTGTCGGATAACTTTTGCACTACATAGGAAAATAGACAGGGGAAAGTACGTATCGACGACTTTCCCCTGTGTTACAACAAGGGAAAGTCCCGGAAAGGTATGGTGAAAATATGATAATACAGAGCAGGAGAGTGTGGATGGGAAGCCAGTTTATGCCTCTGCAATTGGAAGTAAAAGATGGAAAAATCACACGGGTATATGAATACGGCGAAAAAGAGGCGGATGAAGATTACGGAAACAAGCGCATTGTTCCCGGATTTATTGACGTGCACACACACGGTGCTTACGGTTTTGATACCAACGATGCGGAACCGGAAGGACTCAGAGACTGGATGAAAAGAATTCCGGAAGAAGGCGTTACAGGAATTTTGCCTACAACCGTAACACAGATGCCGGATGTTTTGGAAAAAGCTGTTGCAAATGTGGCTGCTGTTGTGGAAGAAGGCTATGAAGGCGCTGAAATTCTGGGCATTCACTTTGAAGGCCCTTATCTGGATATGGAATATAAAGGAGCACAGCCTCCGGAAGCAATCGCAAAAGCAACCGTGGAGCAGTTTAAAAAATATCAGGAAGCGGCTCACGGACTGATCAAATATATTACGCTGGCTCCGGAGCATGATGCGGATTACGCATTGACACGCTATTGCAAAGAAACCGGCGTGGTAGTCAGCATGGGACATTCCAGCGCGACCTATGAACAGGCCATGATGGGAATTGCCAACGGCGCAAGAAGCATGACTCATGTATACAATGGTATGACTCCGTATCACCACAGAAAACCGGGCCTGGTTGGAACGGCTATGCGGGTGCGCAGCATTTATGGAGAAATCATCTGTGACGGCTGTCATTCTCATCTGGCTGCTTTGAATAATTACTATACGGCTAAAGGACCTGATTATGCAATTATGATCAGCGATTCCCTGCGCGCAAAACACTGCGCTCCGGGAGGAAATTATCAGCTGGGTGGACATGACATTGAAATCGGCGAGGACGGTCTTGCCAGATTAAAGGGAACCGATACCATCGCCGGCAGCACACTGCGTATGAACCGAGGACTGAGAATCCTGGTTGAAGAAGCCATGGTTCCTTTCGAATCTGCATTAAATTCCTGCACAATTAACCCGGCTCGTGTTCTGGGAGTGGATGACCGTAAAGGATGCCTGGCGGCAGGCTATGATGCTGACATGGTAGTTCTGGAAGATGATTATGAAGTGGCGCAGACTTATTGCCGAGGCGTTGCAATGCTGTAATTGCCTGTGCCGGTAATAAAAAGCACTGAGGAAGATTCCTGAAAACAACCGCTTTCAGGAATCTTCTTTTTTTCTTGAGCTGCCCTTTTCTATATGATATGATAAAATATGAGCCAAGGGACAAATGGACATAAAAATACATGCTTGCATATATTTTTATGTCTATGGGTCCCGAAAAACATAAGCAAGTAGCCATTTTTCGAAGAAAAATGAGCGAATTGTGAATGTTTTTGCCGATTTTGGGAGTGCGTAGCACGGAAAAATCGACATCAGGCTCATTTGTCGGGCAACTCATAAAACATGAGAAAGGAGCCCGAACAGGGCGGAATTCGAATGTTTTCAGGACTGAGAGAGCACGAAGTGCGGAGCAGTCCGCAGGTATCATAGATGAAAAAGCTGTGGATGACATGCTTGCATGTCAATCCAAGACTTTGTGACCCGCAAAACATGAGAAAGGAGCCCGAACAGGGCGGAATTCGAATGTTTTCAGGACTGAGAGAGCACGAAGTGCGGAGCAGTCCGCAGGTATCATAGATGAAAAGGCTATGGAGTACATGCTTGCATGTCAATCCATGACCAGCCGTGTTTTTGCGGAGCAGTCCGACAGACCGGTCTGCGGACAGAATCGAGGTTTGTATGCAGTTTATGAAATTTACCAGAAAAAGCAGACAAAGCAAAGCAGAACAGAGAAAAAAAGAATGCAAAAAAGTGGAAAAGATGATTCCCCAGTTTATCAGAGACGAGCTGGATGACAGCACCAAGAAACACTTTCTGGAGCACATCGAAGAATGCAGTTCATGCAAAGAAGAGCTGAGTATTCAGTATCTTGTTATGGCAGGAATGGCAAGTCTGGAAAAGGGAGAGGCGTTTGATTTAAACAGAGCCCTTTCGGAAAGAATAGAACTTGAATGGAAACATCTGCATACGAAGCGTTCTCTCCAGAACGGACTTTACGCGGTGGAAGCTGGGGCCATGCTGGCTGCAGCATTGATTTTGTCGCTGTTTGTTGTGGTTTGAACCGGCAGATAAAAGAAAAACAGGAGCAGGAAAGGCGGTACGGATGAGCGAGAAATTAGTCCTGATCGATGGACACAGTATTTTGAACCGGGCATTTTATGGAGTTCCGGATTTAAGTAATGCAGAGGGACTGCATACCAATGCGGTATATGGTTTTCTGAATATTATGTTTAAAATTCTGGAGGAAGAAAAGCCGGATTATCTGACTGTGGCGTTTGACGTACATGCCCCCACGTTTCGCCACGAAATGTATGCGGATTATAAGGGCACAAGAAAAGCGATGCCCGAAGAGCTGAGAGAACAGGTTCCGGTGATCAAGGAAGTCTTAAAGGCAATGGAAATCTGCATTGTGGAAAGACCCGGGCTGGAAGCGGACGATATTCTGGGCACACTTGCCAGAAGAGCAGAGAGAGAGGGAATGGAAGTTTCCCTTGTGTCCGGTGACAGAGATCTGCTGCAGATAGCCAGTGAGCATGTAAAAATCCGCATTCCCAAAACCAGGGGCGGAAAAACGGAAATAGAAGACTATTATGCAGAGGATGTGCTTGAAAAATACAAGGTGACTCCTCTGCAGTTCATTGATTTAAAGGCTCTCATGGGAGACACCTCGGATAACATTCCGGGAGTTCCCAAAGTGGGAGAGAAAACAGCTACGGATCTGATGCTGAAGTTTGGTTCTCTGGAAGGAATCTATGAACATCTTGAGGATGTGAGCAAAAAATCCATAAGAGAATCTCTGGAGCAGAACAGACATCTGGCTGATTTGAGCAAGGAACTGGCAACGATATGTGTGACAGGGGATTTTCCCTTTTCCTGGGAAGATGCCAGACTTGGAGTTATGTTTACACAGGAAGCCTATACCCTGTTTAAAAAGCTGGAATTTAAAAATCTTCTGGGGAAATTTGAGGAAGATGCTGTCGTAAAAGAAAAGCAGTCTAAGTATTTTGTTATGACTTCGGATCTTGGAGAGACGGAAGCTGTTTTTGAAAAAGCAAAAAAGGCTGAAAGAGTTGCTTTTTATGTGCTGGAGGATGGAAAAAAGGAGGAACAGTTTGCAGCGCTGGCGCTGGCCTTTTCTCCGAAAGATGTTTTTGTGCTGAAGGCGGAAGGTTTTGTTTCCGGAAAATATCTGGCCGGGAAACTGGCAGAACTGGCAGCAGGTGATGGGAAACTGTCCACGTTTCAGATAAAAAATCAATACGAATATTTGAAAAAAGAGTACAATGAGCGGTTTTTTGATGTGCTGATTGCGGCATATCTGCTCAATCCGCTGAAAAGCGATTACGAAATCGAGGATATTGCCAATGAATATCTGGGTGTTATGATGCCCACAAAAGCGCAGACACTGGAAAAACGCACTTATGTGCAAACCATGGCTGAACATGAGGAAAGCTTTCTGGAATACGCCGGTTTCTGTGCCTATACCATCTTTATGGCAGAGCCGGTGCTCAGAGAAAAACTTGAGGAGACAGGCATGAGCCGGCTGATGGAAGAAATCGAAATGCCTCTTTCCTATGTACTCCATGAGATGGAAAAGGAAGGTATCCGGGTACGCCGTGAAGAACTGAAATCTTACGGGGAAGCTCTCGTGGGAAGAATCAACGAGCTGGAAACTTCCATCCACGAAAAGGCAGGCTGTGAGTTTAATATCAATTCTCCCAAACAGCTGGGGGAGGTACTGTTCGAAAAAATGCAGCTTCCGGGCGGAAAGAAGACGAAAACAGGCTATTCCACAGCTGCAGATATTCTGGAAAAACTGGCTCCGGATTATCCGATTGTATCCGAAATCCTGGAGTACAGGGGACTTGCAAAGCTAAAATCCACTTACGCAGACGGACTGGCGGCTTTTATCGGTGAGGATGAGAGAATCCACACTACATTAAATCAGACGATCACGGCTACCGGAAGGATCAGTTCCACAGAGCCTAACCTTCAGAACATTCCCATGCGTATGGAATTGGGACGTCTGATTCGAAAAGTATTTGTACCTAAAGACGGATTCCTTTTTACCGATGCGGACTATTCACAGATTGAGCTTCGTGTGCTGGCCCATTTATCGGGAGACAGGCAGCTGATTGAAGCTTACCGCACCGATGCGGACATTCACCGTATTACGGCGTCAAAAGTGTTCCATACCCCTTTTGAGGAAGTGACCGATCTGCAGAGAAGAAATGCCAAAGCTGTAAATTTCGGCATTGTCTACGGCATCAGTTCTTTTGGTTTAAGTCAGGATTTAAGTATCACAAGAAAAGAAGCAGCCGCTTATATTGAACAGTATTTTGCCACATATCCGGATGTGAAAAAATTCCTGGATGATACGGTGGAACATGCAAAGGAAAAGGGATATGTGACTACCATGTTCGGAAGAAGACGTCCTATTCCGGAACTGCAATCCAGCAATTTCATGCAGCGTTCTTTCGGGGAAAGGGTGGCGATGAATTCGCCGATTCAGGGAACCGCTGCGGATATCATCAAGATTGCCATGATCAATGTTTACAAGGAACTGAAAGAAAGAGGCTTTAAATCCCGCCTGATCTTGCAGATCCACGATGAACTTCTGATAGAGACGGCAGAGGAAGAAAAAGAGCAGGTGGCAGAACTTCTGGAACGCCAGATGAAAGCGGCAGCGGATCTGTCGGTTTCCCTGGAAGTGGATCTGCATACAGGCTATAACTGGTACGAGGCCAAGTAACGGGAAAAAGGGGATGGATATGAAGCTGATAGGAATTACCGGGGGAGTAGGCTCCGGAAAGACAGAAGTGCTCTCCTATATAAAAGAACATTGCCGCTGTCGGATTATTCTGGCAGATGAGGCGGCTCATGCGGTAAAAGAACCGGGGCAGCCCTGCTATGATAAGCTGGTGGGACTGCTTTCTAAAGAAGTATTGACAGAAAGCGGACAGATAGACCGGCAGAAAATGGCAACTATGATTTTCCAGGATGCAAAGCTATTGGCAGGAGTAAACGCCATCATTCATCCCGCCGTAAAAACATATATTCTGGAAGAGATTGAAAAAGAAAAAAACAGAGGAGTCTGTGACGCCTTTTTTGTGGAGGCGGCGCTTTTGATCGAAGAAAAATACGACGAGATTCTGGACGAACTCTGGTATATTTTTACCAGGGAAGATGTGCGGCGGGAACGCCTGAAAAAAAGCCGGAACTACAGTGATAAAAAGATTACACAGATTTTAAACAGCCAGCTTCCCGAAGAGGAATTCAGGCATCACTGTCAGAAAGTGATCGATAACAGCGGTCTTCTTTCCCATACGCAGGAGCAGCTGAGGAAAGCTTTGACAGACAGCGAAATTCCGGTGAATGACTGAAAGAAGGGATTCGTTTTTTGTCACCCTCTTGCAGAAAGCTTCGGAATGTGGCATAGTAAAGTGGAAAAATGAAAAGGAACCAGCAGACAGGAGTATACCTATGAGATTATGCAGTATTGCAAGCGGAAGCAGCGGAAACTGTATTTATGCAGGGACGGACATGACCCATGTGCTTGTGGATGTGGGAATCAGCGGCAAACGCACCGAGGCCGGCTTAAAGGAGCTGGGTGTGAAAGCCGGAGAGCTTGACGGCATTCTGATCACCCATGAACACAGCGATCACATAAGCGGCCTCGGTGTTTTGAGCCGAAAATATGAAATACCGATTTACGCCACGGGCGGCACGGTAAAAGCGATCAGAGCATGTAAAAGTATCGGAGAAATTCCGGAAGGACTTTTCAGAGAAATAAAGGAAGACGAAAGTTTTACCATTAAAGACCTTACGGTCAATCCCATGAAAATTTCCCATGATGCGGCACAGCCGGTGGCTTACCGTTTTTCCTACGGGAAAGAACATATGGCGGTTTGCACCGACATCGGAACTTTTAACGATTACACAGTGGAATGTTTAAGAGGAATGGATGTGCTTCTCTTAGAGGCTAACCATGATGTGAACATGCTGCAGGTAGGACCTTATCCTTACCCCTTAAAGAGAAGAATTCTCGGAGACAGAGGACACCTTTCCAACGAAAATGCAGGAAAACTGCTGAGTCGTCTTCTCCACGACGGGCTTCAGAAAGTTGTTTTGGGACATCTTTCCAAAGATAACAACCTGCCGGAACTGGCTTATGAGACGGTTCGGCTGGAAATAGAGATGGCAGATAACGGCTATCATGCCAAAGATTTTCCAATAGAGGTTGCCAGACGCAGCGAAGTTTCGGAAATGATAAAACTGGCCTGAAATGATTGGGATAAATAGAAAAAGAAAAGGAGCTTTCAGATGAAAAAGACAATTATTACCGTAGTAGGACATGACACCGTTGGAATTACTGCAAAGGTTTGTACATACCTGGCAGAAAACAACATCAACATTTTGGACATTACCCAGACGATCGTTCAGGAATATTTCAATATGATGATGATCGTAGACACCAACAAATCAGAAAAATCCATTGCGGTGCTTGCGGAAGAGTTAAATGAGCTGGGAAAGGAAATCGGCGTTATTATTAAATGTCAGGGCGAAGATATCTTCAACCAGATGCACAGAATTTAAACGATAAAGGGACAGGAGCCGGACATATGATTAATATTTACGAAGTAACAGAGACCAATAAAATGATTCAGGAGGAAAACCTGGACGTCCGCACAATTACTATGGGAATCAGCCTCCTTGACTGTATCGATGCTGATCTCGAGAAGACGCGTGCAAAGATTTACGCTAAAATTACGGAATCTGCCAGAGATCTGGTAAAGACAGGGGAAGATATCGCCCATGAATTCGGCATTCCCGTGGTAAACAAAAGAATCTCCGTCACACCGATTGCCCTGGTAGGCGGCGCTGCCTGCAAAACACCGGAGGATTTTGCAAAAATTGCGGAAACCCTTGATTTGGCGGCTCATGAAGTGGGAGTAAACTTTATTGGAGGTTATTCTGCTCTTGTGTCAAAAGGAATGACTCCGGCAGATGAAATGCTGAT
Organism: uncultured Lachnospiraceae bacterium; assembly: GCA_944381635.1. GTDB lineage: Bacteria > Bacillota > Clostridia > Lachnospirales > Lachnospiraceae > CALWLY01. The sequence continues at coordinate 48,443 of CALWLY010000008.1, read as the reverse complement.
TCGCTCCATTCCTCAGGCTCTGGCAAGAACAGAGCGGGTGTGCAGCTCCGTCAATGTGGGCTCCACAAAAACCGGAATCAATATGGACGCAGTAAAACTGATGGGAGATATCATCAAAGAGACGGCGGAATATACCAAAGATCAGGATTCCCTGGGATGTGCCAAGCTGGTAGTCTTCTGCAATGCACCGGATGACAATCCTTTCATGGCAGGAGCTTTCCACGGAGTGACCGAGGCGGACAGAATCATCAACGTAGGCGTCAGCGGACCCGGTGTAGTTAAGACGGCTCTGGAAAAAGTGCGTGGAGAAAATTTTGAAGTGCTTTGTGAAACGATCAAAAAGACAGCGTTTAAGGTGACACGAGTAGGTCAGCTTGTGGCAAAAGAAGCTTCCGAGAGACTGAACGTTCCTTTCGGAATCGTGGATCTTTCCCTGGCTCCCACACCGGCCATCGGCGACAGTGTGGCGGATATTTTATGTGAAATCGGTCTGGAGCATGCGGGTGCGCCCGGTACAACAGCGGCGCTGGCTCTTTTGAATGATCAGGTGAAAAAAGGCGGCGTCATGGCTTCTTCCTATGTGGGAGGACTCAGCGGTGCATTTATTCCGGTCAGCGAAGATCAGGGAATGATCGATGCGGTAAATGCAGGCGCCCTTACACTGGAAAAACTGGAGGCCATGACCTGCGTATGTTCCGTAGGACTGGATATGATCGCAGTTCCCGGAGACACCAAGGCGTCTACCTTATCCGGCATTATTGCGGATGAGATGGCAATCGGCATGATCAATCAGAAAACCACAGCAGTCCGCATCATTCCGGTTGTGGGAAAAGGCGTAGGCGAAGTGGTGGAATTCGGCGGCTTGCTGGGTTATGCACCCATTATGCCTGTAAATCAGTTCTCCTGCGATGATTTTGTCAATCGCGGAGGAAGGATTCCTGCTCCGATTCACAGCTTTAAGAACTGACGGTATTCATGCAAAGAGTGTAAAGAGGGCGAAACGCCCAAGAGCTATAATTTTTCGCAGCTTTATCGTCACTTTGTGCTGTCATCTACGATAAGCATTTTTCTTTGATATTCATTCTGAAAAGAAGTCCCGTACCGCTCATGGGATACGGACTGATAAATATGCGAAGCGAAAAGATCCTTTTCCAGGAAGGCCATGCTTTCCGGGGAGAGGATTTTTTTTGCGTCTGCCAGCCGGGAGATCAGGGGAGTGTGCGTCTTCCTTTTTAATTGGGGAAAAAGCGGCGCGCTTTCTTTTCGGAAACCGAGGATTCTGGCGTAGGGAGCGGTGGGCAGACTGTGGAAAAGCTGTTGCTCCCGGGCTGTGACAGACAGCAGAATGTGACAAAGACTCCGGCTGATCCTTGTGTAGGTCAGTTCCTTTGTTTTTAAGCGTCCGCAAAGTTCCTCCCAGCGGTAAGAGCCCGGCATAAGGTTAGAAAGCTTGTCGGAAAGCTCTCTGGAGATGTCTGCATAGACGGTCAGATCGTTCTGTGCAGTTTCAGAAGAAAAAGAAGTCAGCCGCATCAGCTGAAAGCACAGCAGGGAAGAAAAATCATCCGCTTCAAGCAGGGGAGGAGAGGCAAGGCCCAGGATTTCTTCCCACACAGGAAGGGCAGCCTCCGGGACGGAGGAAAACAGTTTTTCCTTGTCGGAAGCAGAAATTTTTCGCTCAGAGGGAGAAAGAAGAAAAGAGCGAATGGCTTTGGCAGAGGGGAAAACTTCCCCGTCATCCAACGCATCCTGATGGTATCCGGCGCCTTTCCTGCAAAGAGTGACAGGTTCCATAGGACTTTTAAGGCGCAGAAGAGACTTGCAGTATTCCAGTCCCAGTATATTGTTGGGGGAAGAAAAAATGCCTTCCTCATCGCCCAGGGCGAGAGCCCTGGCTTTTGGGAAAGAAAGGCCTTCGGAGAGGCCTTCCCGCAGACGGAAGCGAAATTCTTCACTCTCCTGTGACAAAACGGAGGCTGCCTGCTTTATTTTAGAGATATCGCCGCACTCGCTTCCAAAGAAAAGAGAGTTCACTGCGCCCAGGGAATCGAGAAGCCGCACCGAAGCGTGGGAAAAAAATTCCGCACTGCCGGTGGAGGCAATAACAGGAAGCTCCAGCACAAGATCTGCGCCGCAAAGAAGAGCCATATGGGTACGGGTGTATTTGTCCAGCAAAGCAGGAGTTCCTCTCTGCATAAAATCTCCGCTCATGACTACGATGATATAATCGGCGTCGGTTTGCTTTCGGGCCTCAGTTAAATGATAAAGATGTCCTTTGTGAAATGGGTTGTATTCTGCGATAATGCCGGTAATCTGCATAAATGGATCCTTCCTTTTTTCAGTATTCAAAAATCCGCCGCTGCCTGGTTTTCCTGGCGGATGCTGACGGATAGTTCCCATTTTTGTACATATTTACAAACAATGGGGACGGAAATGGAAAATGGTACTGTTCATACAGGACTTTGCATTTACTGCAAAGTTCGTAAAAAAATGATTCAGAAATGCAAAATCCCATTGCCGAAGGCAATTTTAAATGGATTTTTGCAGGTTACTGGAACGGAGTGAACAGTAATGGAAAATGTGCATCTTTTTATACAACATTTTCCGTTTTTCGCTCTTGTATACATACTGGTTATTGATTATAATTTTAGCAGAAAGACAAAAACCGGGAAACCCCTAAAAAGGTGACAGGTTTATCACTAAGGAAGGAGCATAATTTTTATGGCTTATATTGATATTATCAAAGAAAAGGCAAAAGAGGATAAAAAGACGATCGTAATGCCGGAAACCAACGACAAGAGAACTTTGATCGCAGCGGCGCATGTTCTGGAGGAAGGCATTGCCGACATTATCATGGTAGGCAACGAGGAAAAAATTATGGACGGTGCCAGATGGCTGGAGGTAGACCTGACCGGCGTGAAGGTGATTGATCCGGAACGCACCGATAAACTGGATACTTATGTGGATGTTTTATACGAAGCGAGAAAAAATAAAGGTATGACGCCGGAGCGTGCCAGAGAGATTCTGTTAAGCGATCCGCTTACTTTCGGCGTTGTCATGGTAAAGGCTAACGACGCGGATGGTATGGTTGCAGGCGCATGCCATGCTACGGCAGACGTGCTGCGTCCTTCACTGCAGATTCTGCGCACAGCTCCCGGTGTGAAGCTGGTATCCGCCTTCTTTATTCTGGATGTGCCCAATTGTCCCTACGGTGAAAACGGTACCTTCCTGTTTGCAGACTGTGGTCTGAATCAGGACCCTACATCTGAAGAGCTGGCTGCAATCGCTGATACCAGTGCGAAAAGCTTTAAGAATCTGGTTGGTGCAAAACCGATCATTGCCATGCTTTCTCACTCTACAAAGGGAAGTGCAAAGCATCCGTTGGTAGATAAAGTTGTGCGTGCCGTGGAGATCGCTCACGAAGAGTATCCGCATCTGACTTTGGACGGCGAACTGCAGACAGACGCAGCCTTGGTTCCTCATGTGGCAAAATCCAAAGCTCCCGGAAGTGAAGTGGCAGGCAAGGCAAATGTGCTGATCTTCCCGAATCTGGACTGCGGAAACATCGGATATAAGCTGGTACAGCGACTGGGAGGTGCGGAAGCTTACGGACCGATGCTGCAGGGAATTGCAAAGCCTGTCAACGATCTTTCCAGAGGATGTTCCTGGCAGGATATTGTGGGTGTAGTTGCGCTGACAGCAGTACAGGCTCAGCTGATTTAAAGTAACAGTTTTCCCATCTGTTATCCGGAAAAGGATTTATGCTTGCATAAAAATCCGTTTCCGGATGCACAGATGAGCTGAGCGCCAGTATATGAGGAAAACAGCGGCGCAGCCGCAGTAAGCACGTCAGTGCGGTTTTTCGAATGGCGCGGGTAAAACTGTTACGGTTTAAGAGAGATCCGGAAGGATTCTCGGTTTCCTTGTGCAAGAAAGGGTGGTATTGGGGATGAAAATTTTAGTATTAAACTGTGGAAGCTCTTCGCTGAAATTTCAGGTTATCGATGCGGAAACGGAAAAAAGGCTCGCAAAGGGGTTATGCGAGCGTATAGGTATTGCAGGCAGCAGAGTGATTTACACCAAAACCGGTGAAGATAAGAAAAAAATGGAAGTGTCCATGCCGAATCACAAAGAGGCTATTCTGCAGATGCTGAAAGTTCTTCAGGATGAAAAAACAGGAGTGATTTCGGAACTTTCCGAAATCGGAGCTGTGGGGCACCGTATTGTACACGGCGGCGAGAAATTCTCCAAAGCTACCCTGATCACCTCCGAGGTCAAGGCGACGATCCGGGAATGCAGCGCACTGGCGCCTCTTCACAATCCGGCCAATTTGATCGGCGTGGAGGCCTGTCAGGCTTTGATGCCGGATATTCCTATGGTGGCTGTCTTTGACACGGCGTTTCATCAGACTATGCCGGAGGAGGCTTATCTTTACGGGATTCCTTATTCCTATTATGAAAAATACCGGTTGAGAAGATACGGATTTCACGGAACAAGCCATGACTATGTTTCCGAAAGAGCCGCAGAGATTTTAGGCAAAAAAAGAGAAGACTGCAAAATCATTGTGTGCCATCTGGGCAACGGCGCTTCCGTATCTGCGGTAAAAAATGGACAATGCGTGGATACATCCATGGGACTTACGCCTTTGGAAGGGCTTGTTATGGGAACCAGAAGCGGGGATATTGACCCGGCGGTGATTGAGTTTATTGCCCATAAAGAAGGCAGGACCATCGATGAAATCATGAATATTCTGAATAAAGAATCCGGAGTGCTGGGGCTGTCCGATGGATTTTCTCCCGATTTCAGAGATCTGGAGAGAGCTTATTTTGAAGGACGTCCTGAGGCGGTTCGGGCAATCCGCACCTTTGCCCGGAGAGTTGCAAAATACATCGGAGCTTATGCTGCGGTGATGAACGGTGTGGATGTTTTGTGTTTCACTGCAGGAGTGGGAGAGAACAGTCCCATTATTCGAAGCCTGATTTGTGAGTATCTGGGATTTCTGGGCGTTCATCTGGATGAAGATAAAAACGGAATTTACGGCCAGGAAGAAATTATCTCGGCAGAGAATGCACCGGTAACGGTTATGGTAGTGCCTACCAACGAGGAACTTGCCATCGCAAGGGAGACTGCACGCCTGGTAAAAGGATGAAAAAGAAAGAGTCCTTAGCTTTTTGGGGTAATCCAATAAGCAGTGAAATAATTCTTAAAAAATCGTAATAAAAACTTAAAAAAATTACCTCTTTTCACAACCGGCAGATTGTATTATGCTTAAATAGCTGACAGAAAAATACATCAGAATTGGAGTTGTGATAAAAGTGGCAGGAATTGATTTGGGAAATTTATTAAATGAAAATAGCATGGTTTTCAGCAGTCTGGAATTTCTCTTTCGGTTCCTGCCTGTTTTTTTGCTGTGCTATATTGCGGTTCCGAAAAAGGGGAGAAATGCTTTGCTTTTTGTGGCAAGCATTATCATGTACGCTATGGCGGAGCCGTTTTATGTCTTTCTTTTGCTGGGAATGTCCGTATTTAACTATCTGACAGGCCTGGGATTGGATACGGATTCGGAGAGAAAGAGAAAGCTCTGGCTGGCGGCAGGAGTATGTGCCAATGCGGGGCTGCTTATTTATTTTAAGATTTCCAATGCATTCGATGCAAATTTCCTGCTCCCACTGGGAATCAGCTTTTATACATTTAAGAGTATTTCTTATCTGGCGGATGTTTACCAGGGGGAAGCGGATGCGGAACATTCCTTCTGGCGCTTTGGAGCCTATCTGTGTATGTTTCCCCAAATGGTATCCGGTCCCATTATGCGCTACTCAGATGCCTGTGAGGGACTGGATGGCCCGAGGCTTAAGCTGTCTCAGGCAGAGGAAGGCTTAAAAAAGGTGGTGCTTGGGTTAAGTGCCAAAGTGCTTTTGGCTGACCAGCTGGCGATTTTGTGGAATGACATTCAGACCATAGGTTTTGAAAGCATATCCACGCCTCTTGCCTGGCTTGGGGCTTTTTCCTACTCCCTTCAGCTTTACTTTGACTTCTGCGGATACTCCCTGATTGCCATCGGAATCGGGCAGATGCTTGGCTATCCTGTAATCCGCAATTTCCATCATCCTTATGCTGCCACATCCATCAGTGATTTCTGGCGCCGCTGGCACATAACGCTGGGAAGCTGGTTTCGCGACTACGTGTATATTCCCCTTGGAGGCAATCGGAAAGGGACGGCAAGAACTCTTCTGAACCTGCTGGTGGTATGGGTTCTGACAGGACTCTGGCATGGAGGAAGCGCCAACTTTATCGTGTGGGGACTGACCCTGTGCCTTTTTATTATGCTGGAAAAACTTTTCCTGGGAAAATGGCTGAAGAAGCATAAAATTGCGGCAAGAATCTACGTATGGTTTTTTATTCCGCTGACATGGATTATTTTTGCGATTACCTCAGGATTCACAGAACTGGAAACTTATTTCGCAAGACTGTTTCCTTTTTTCGGTGTGGGAACCGCGATCAATTCGGGCGATTTTGTAAAAATGATTTCCAATTACGGATGGCTGATGGCAGCAGGAATTTTGTGCTGCATTCCTGCAGTGTCTGAGTGGTACCAGAGACACTGCAGAAAGTGGTATGTGATCGCAGGACTGGCCCTTTTATTCTGGCTGTGTGTATACCGGCTGTCTATTGCGGGGAATAATCCGTTTATGTATTTTCGATTTTAGCAGGAAAGGGATGCTTGAAAAGAATGAAATTTTTCAAAAATTATCCGCTGGTCTGCGTGCTGGTGCTGACATTTGTTCTGTTCACGGCAGCTTCCTTTTTGCGGAGAGATTTATATAAAGATTACGAAGATTCTGACATTATGACGCCGGAAATTGCGGCAATGTTTCAGGGAATCAAGGACGGCATTTACCCGTGGAGTGTCAATGAGGATACTATGACCATGGGACAGGCAGAAAACGCAGAGGCCGAAGCTTCACCGTCAGGAGAAACTTCTCCTGTGACAGAGTCCAAGGGGCAGTCTGATTTGGATCATACCGGCAGCATGATTTCGGGAAATGACGGAGAAGACAGTCAGGAAACGGAAGCACAGAGCGGAGTTTCTCAAAACGGATTGTCCGCAAACAATGTTTCCCGGAATGGAATTTCGGGAAATGGGCTGACAGAGGAAAATGCGCCGGATTCCGGGGCTGAATCAGAAGCAGGCACAGAGGAAAACGGAGAAGCATCTGAGACAGAAAGCGGACAGGAAGACCAGACGGAATCAGAAAGCGAGAATACCGAAGTTATTTTAGAATTTTCTCAGGTTGATGAAAGTTACCTGGAGGACGCACTGTTTATCGGTGATTCCAGAACCCAGGGACTGTATGAATACGGCGGACTGGAAGATACGGCTGATTTTTACTGCCAGACATCCTTGACGATTTACGACATTTTTTCCAAACCCAAAAAAGTGGCATACCTGGAAAAAGGAGGACCGAAAATAACGATAGAAGAAGCATTGTCCCAAAAGCAGTTCGGAAAAATCTATCTGATGCTGGGCATCAATGAGATGGGAACAGGAACCGCGGAGACATTCCTGGAAGAATACTACAGGGTAGTGAAACACATACAGGAACTTCAGCCTCAGGCAATCATCTATGTGCAGGGAATTATGAAAGTGGGAGCCGAAAAAAATGCAACGGATCCGATTTTTAATAATACCAATATTGAAATAAGAAATACGGGAATTTCCATGTTCCAGGACAACCAGAATATCTTTTATCTGGACCCCAACGAAGTTCTCTGCGGAGAGGATGGAAACCTGAATGGAGACTGGACCTTTGATCAGGTGCATCTGAAGGCGAAATATTATCAGATATGGAAAGATTATATTCTTTCCCATGCCATTGTCAGAGATCAGACATCGTGATAAAAAGGGCGGCACAGGCGGTAAAAACAGGTGTCGGAAAAAAGAGAGAAAAGTAGTTGACAAAACCCAAATGTCTATGTATACTTGTTTAAGTGTGAAAAGAATCCGGAAATCGGATTCATTAGGAGTATGCTATGTTAGTGAATTTAACCGATGTTTTTACATCAGAAGGCAGAACCGTCAGCAAAGAAGCGGAACTGGAACTGGATAAGGTGACCTGTCACGGACAGGAATTTCCGGTGACAGAGAAGGAGCCGGTAAGGCTTACGCTTGTTAACGATGGTCCCGGGCATGCACTTGTGCAGGCTGAGACAAAGCTGAAAGTCCGGATGCGGTGTGACCGCTGCCTGAAAGAAGTGGAGAAGGAGTTCGACCTGCATATTTCTCAGAAAGCAGTATCTTTAGATAAGGCTTCCGAGGAAGAGCTGGAAGAGCAGAATGACTTCATGGAAGGTTATGAGCTGAACATAGACAGCCTGATATGCAATGAGATTATGACTTGCTGGCCTATGAAAATCTTATGCCGGCCGGATTGTAAAGGACTATGTCCCGTCTGCGGCAAGGATTTGAATACGGGAGCATGCGGCTGTGATACATTTGTTCCTGATCCACGGATGGCCGCAATTATGGATGTCTTTAATGCAAATAAGGAGGTGTAACGATGTCTATCTGTCCGAAAAATAAATCTTCTAAATCCAGAAGAGACAAAAGAAGAGCAAACTGGAAAATGAGCGCTCCTACATTAGTAAAATGCAGCAAATGTGGTGCACTGATGATGCCTCACAGAGTTTGCAAGACATGTGGTTCTTACAACAAACGTGAAATCGTTAAAGTAGAAGCATAAGAAGAGCGAAAATTTTAACAATTATGAAAATAAGCCTTCCTGATCGTTCAGGGAGGCTTTTTTTGTACACCGGGAAAGTTTCTTTCCCGGTGTACAAAAAGACGTTCTATTGTAGATGCGTACTTCGCGCGCAGGTAATCAGAGATTGCCGGTAGATATTGTCTGACGGCAATCATGCTTGGCGCTAGTGCTCGCTGCAAAGCATACTTTTAGGTAGATATTACAAGATTTTCCGGTAAAGTTCGGTGTAAACGGTTTTGTTGTTTTTCCGTTCGGATTTCATCAGACTGATGCCGGTGACCTGCTGACACATTTCCGGAAGGTTTTGGCAGAAGTGTTCTTCCGAAAATTCCGGATTCAGACGCACGTTTCGTCCCAAAGTGACATGAGGACGGAAAGGTTTGCTGTCATACCAGACTGCGTGTCTGCGCAAAGATGCAGTCAGTTCGTTCTGCAGGTTCAGAAGTTCGGGGCAGTAGTCTGTGCCGATCCACAGAACAGAAGATTCCCGGGAGTCGGCTTCTTTTTTCATCTTTCCAAAACAACCCAGAGAGGAAAGAGAACACAGAAAAGGTTTTGTATGGATCTGTTCCATGGCATCTATGACATGGGAAAGACGGCAGGATGGAATGTCGCCCAGAAAGGCAAGAGTGAGATGGAGATTTTCCCGGGAAGAAAAATTCCCTGCAAAAGCTTGCTCTTTCAAAAGACAAAGGATTCCCTCTAATTTTTCCTGGATAGGCTGGGAAAAGGTGACGGCAATAAAAAGACGCATATGCTGTACCTCCTGTATCAGATTTCATAAGGATGAAAAAAGTATTTGGATCTGTGACGCTATCATTGTTTACCAATAGTATAACATTTTTCAGAAGTATTTTTTATAAAATATTAGAAAAATGACGCAAATTTCAGGAAAGTGTGATAGAATAAGAAAGAATCCGCTTGCGGATAAATGTAAGGGAGGTCACAGGCAGGTATGGATAAAGAACAGAAAGTAAATATTGAGGCACAGAAAGAAAAACAGGCAAAAGGAATTGATTTCCGGCAGATGTATACCATACAGCTGCTGTTTACAGATAAAGGCAGACGTCCGGAACCGGAAGAGATGAGAGAGGAATTGGAGCGCACGTTCGGCAAAACGCAGATCGTGACACAGGCCGGCGAGGAAGGCAAACGTATGACAGAGTTTGCCCTTATGGAAAAAACATTCCAAAGAGAGGACAAGACGTATCCGGTTCAGCTGGTAATGGGAGATTACGGGGAATTCGATCCCGACAAAATTCCGGAGATTCAGCGCAGACAGCAGTGGAGCTGCAAAGACAGCGAAGCAATCTTAAAAGACTGCAAATATCGTGTCATCATTTCGGATTTTATGACAATGGGGCTGCCCTATAAGGAAAGATGCAATATCCTTCTGGAATGGCTGAAGGCTGCGATGCGTATGTTCCCGGGATGTATTGCCATTTGGTTTACACCCAGTGCAAAGCTGCTTTCCGCAGGTCAGATTTATAACAATCCCTATAAGGATGAAGAAGTATTTTTTTACAGCAGTTTGAATGTACGTTTCTTTAAAATCAATGAATCAGAGGATATGGTGGTGGATACCCTTGGTTTATATGCCTTTAATCTGCCGGATATCCAGTATTTCTTCCATGGAAGAAAACCGCAGGAGGTAGTGCGTCATGCATACTCCACAGCGGCATTTGTCTTTGCAAACAATGCGCCGGTAAAAAACGGTGCTGCGGTCAGCGGACTTGATGAGGAAGGACAGATGAGCCGGGAAGTTTCCTGGCCCTGCCATTATGCGTTTTCTCTGATCAGGCCTGTGCGCGGCGTGATGGATGTTTGCATGAATGAATATGCATCCGGCAACCGCAAGGAAATGAAACAGCCCGAGGAGCAGAAAGCAGAGACAAAAGCAGAAGAAAAAAAGGAATGATTTTCTGACAGAAAATTGGCTGCTGTGTATTTGCAGAGCTTTCCTTCCGGAAACTGCAAATAGGCAGCAGTTTTTTCTTATGCCATTAGGAAAATTCATTTCCTATGGTATAAGAAAAAACGATAAATCGCACTGTAGCGGAGAGAAAATAAATCGCGCTGCGGCAAAGGCGAAAACATAAAACAAAAAGTGTGGGAATTTTATGAAAAAAAGAATTTTGTTGCTGACAACCGGAGGAACCATAGCTTCCGGTGACAAAGGAAATGGATTGACTCCGGTGCTTAGTTCCGAGGACTTTCTGGAATATGTAACGGAATTTCGGGAAATTTGCGAACTGGTTCCCTATGAAGTGTGCAGTATCGACAGCACAAATATGAATGCAGACTACTGGCTGCTTCTTGTCAAACATATCAGAGAAAATTATAACGATTATGATGCTTTTCTTGTGTGTCACGGGACAGACACCATGGCTTATACAGCAGCGGCGCTGTCTTACCTGATCCAAAATTCCAGAAAACCTATCGTGCTTACGGGGGCTCAGAAGTCCATTTTATCGGAAATCACGGATGCAAGGAAAAATCTTCACGATTCCATACGATGCGCTCTTGATGAGAGAAGCCGGGGAGTTCTTTTGGTTTTTGACGGAAAGATTATTGCCGGAACGAGAGCCAAAAAGACCGCCACGTTCAGTTATAATGCTTTTTCCAGTATCAATTTCCCGCTTCTTGGAAATATCCAGGATGACCGTGTGACTTATTATTTTGATTTCCGCATGGAGGACAGCCCGGTTCATTTCCATGAGAAAATAAATCCCAGAGTGTTTTTGCTGAAACTGACTCCTGGCATGTCTGTGGAAATTGTTCCGTTTATCCTTAAGATGTATGACTGCATCATCATCGAGAGCTTTGGCGTGGGCGGGATGCCGGATGAACTGACTGCCGCTTTTGAAAGAGAACTGGAAAACTATGAGCCCCATGAAAAAGTGCTGATTATGGCGACACAGGTCACTTATGAGGGAAGCAGCATGGGGACTTATAAGGTAGGAAAGCAGGCAAAGGGAAATCTTCCTATTCTGGAAACTTACGATATGACACTGGAGGCGGCGCTTACCAAAATTATGTGGATTTTGGGACAGGATGTCCGGGATTTTTCTACTATCGAGTGGTATTTTTATAAAAGGATCAACTACGATATTTATAGAAATGATTAAGTCATACCTTAAGAAATTCATGAGAATTTATAAGATTTTATGAAGATGTCCGGTCAGGAAAAAAAGTGTGCTAAAATAGGGTAAAAGTACACAGAAGGAAGGAGTGGCTATGAGAAAAATGGCCTACGTATTATATCTGGCGGGAAGTCTTTGTCTGCTTTACTGTTTTGGAATTTTTCTGTCAGGAGCTTACGGTTCCCGGTTTTTTCTGATCTGGGCAGCCATGGGACTGATTCTCTTTGCAGCAGCCTACGGATTGCAGATTGGCGTATGGGACAAAATTCCCGGTATTTTTCAAAAAGCAATTCTGGCACTGATTTTTGTCTGTGCAGCCTGGTTTCTGCTGATAGAAGGGATGATTGTCAGCAGATTTTGGGAAAAGGGAGAGCCGGAGCTTGATTATCTGATTGTATTGGGGGCTCAGATGAAGGAAAACGGTCCCAGTCTGGCTTTGCAGAAACGTCTGGACGCTGCTGTTTCCTATCTTCAGGAAAATCCCGGGACAGTGGTCATCGTATCCGGAGGTCAGGGAGAAAACGAGCCGGTAAGTGAGGCGGAAGGAATGTACCGGTATCTTATAGAAAAAGGAATCAGTGCTTCCCGCATCTGTATGGAGGATCAGTCGCGCAATACGGCGGAAAATATGGAATTCAGCCGTGCTTTTGTAAACCCGCAGGACGCCTCGGTGGGAATTGTCACCAACAGCTTTCATGTTTACAGAAGTATTCAGCTGGCAAAAAAGGCCGGCTATCAGAATGTATGCGGCATAGCGGCAGGTTCCGATCCGTGGTTTCAGCCAAACAATATGCTTCGGGAATTTTTTGGTGTGATGAAAGACTGGCTGTGTGGAAATATGAAGCTTGTCGGATGATGAAAATTTTGTATGGGATTGCCTGCTTTGTTTTATTTTGAGAGCCGCAGAGGCGGCGGAACGGAGAAAAAATGGGATTTCGCATGATTATGAGCATTCTTTCCGGTCTGTTGGGACTGCTTGTCAACGGAGCCATCTTCGGGGCGGGAGTCTGGATGTACCGGAAATATAAGTGGAGAAAAGATATGAAAGTCTGGTCCATCATTTTGATGGTATTGGGAGGACTTTCTTTCATCAAGCAGCTGTTTCAGTTTTTCAGGATGTTCAGCATTTCTTTATTGTCCGGAGCGGCTGTGATAGGAGGAGCTTATGGTCCTGCAAGTGTGTTTGTGGCGGGCAGATACGGAAGCGAGTATGTGATATGCTCCATGCTTGGGGCACTCTTTCTCATCGCGTGGGCGGTGGCGGCGCTGCTTACGTTCTGGAATTTTGGACGAAGAAAATAAGGGACTGAATTGTCAGATAATTTATATAAAATTAATAAATTATTCTGAAAAAATCAGGAGAATTTCTTGACTGTCTCCCCAAAATGGCATATGATAATAATATAGAAACATGAGAAAAGCAACAGTTCTCACAACTGAAATGGCAGCAGACGCAGAATCTTTTGTATTCTGTTATGAGGCATCGAAGAAAAGAGGTTGATATGTATGATGGGAACATTTTTTATTTTTTTCATGATCGCGGTTTTTCTTTTGCTGGTACTGGCCTATCTGGTACGGACCACGGAGACAGGGAAAGGAATCGGAAAGAGATGCTGGCACTGGCTGGTGTATGCCTGGATGAAAATTGACATTGCCTGGGCGTATGGCATGGAATATGTAAATCTTACCCTGTCCAATATATTTAAAGGATATCAGTATAATTCCATGAGAAGCGAAGCGGTACGCCGCAAAGAGCAGCGGCTGAGAGAATTCCACGAAAGCCGCAGAGATTTTAACAGGAAGCCGAAAGATACTTATTATCGCAAGATTCCCAGATAAATCAGAAAAATAATTGTAATAGAACATAGATATCATAATCAAAAATTGACAGACATTCTCCTGTAAAAAACAGGAGAATGTTTTTGCATGAAGTTGTAACAGTTCAGCCTGCGCCATTCGGAAAACCGCACTGACGTGCTTGCTGCGGCTACGCCGCTGTTTCCCTCATATGCGGGCGCTCAGTTCATCTGTTGCATGAAATTTTATAGATTCCACAAAAATGCTGGCGATGTAAAGTGATATTGTGGTATTATAGTTATAATGGTATCAATAAAAAAAGGGTTTTTCTGGACACTGATACCAAAAAATAAATATCCGTTAAAGTAAATCGGTTCTTTTTCCGTAGAAAAGGCATAAGATTTATACAGCGGAAAAAGAAAGGGATGAGGATATTGAGCACACTTATGATCATCAACAGCGGAGTGCGCACACCAAATTCAAATGCGAAGCGATATATAGAAATATTCTGTCAGAATTACAGCGGAGAAGTTCTTGAATTTGATCTGAATAACAGAAATCTGAAAGCAATCTGTGGAAAAATAGCAGAATGTACGGATGTACTTCTGGTATTTCCTCTCTATGTCAAATCAATTCCCCTGGCTTTTTATAATTTTTTAAGAGAGCTGCGGAAAAATCCGCCGGCCCATAAACCCAGGGTGCATGTTTTAGTCAGCTGCGGTTTTGTGGATGCTGACAGTTCCGGAGAGGCAGCCGTGGATCTGGTAAAACGTTTCTGCAGGCAGAACGGTTATGAGTTTCACGCTTCCCTGCGCATTGGGAAAAAAGAGGCCATGCTGTCCTCACCTTTTGATTTTCCAGTAAAGAAAAAGCTGAAAAAACTGGCAAAAGAAATAGGAAAAGCGTGAGAGGAAAGGAAATTCGTACATGGATACAAAAACAGAAGAGACAGTTTGTCCCGCTGTGGGGCAGCAGGGATTTTTAAACAGGGACGCCATCAAGTATATGGCCATGTTTACCATGTTTCTCAATCATTTTGCTACGGTGTTTTTACAGCCCGGGACACTGCTCTTTGAACTTTTTATAAACATTGGTTATTTTACAGCTGTCACCATGTGTTATTTTCTTGTGGAAGGGTATGAATATACGCATTCCAAAAGAAAATATGCACTCAGGCTGCTGCTGTTTGCTGTTATTTCTCAGGTGCCGTATGTGGCTGCACTTGAATATTTTCAGCTGAACATGCTGTTTACCCTTCTTTTCTGCTATCTGATTCTGGCGGTGAGAGAAAAAGTGCAGGATGCAGCACTCAGAACCATTCTGATCACCGGGCTTGTCCTTTTGACAGTATTTTGCGACTGGGCGCTGCTGGCTGCGGTTTATACTTTACTTTTCTCTATAAATAGGGGGAGCAGAAGAGGAACTGCCATTTCCTATGGGGTTGCTTTTTTTATGTTCGCAGGGCTGAATATGCTCAACTATGTGGGAATTTATTCTACATGGGAGGCTGTGTTGGGGGGACTTTTATCCGGAGCGGCAATTTTGGTTTCCGGTATTGTGATTTTGTTCTGCTATAACGGAAAACAGGCAAAAGGCAATAGAAAATTTCACAAATGGTTTTTCTACATTTTTTATCCGGCACATCTGACACTGTTTGCAGTGATAAAACTGCTTATTATGTAACTATTAAAAAAACAATGAAGACTACAAAAGATGATTGAGAAAAAAATAAGAAAAAGTCTTCTGCGAGTCACGATCATTATTTGTATTTTATCCTTCTGTCTGATGACAGGAGGGAGTGCTATCTATGCTTTGCTGGAAAACGCACAGAGAGATACAATTCGATCGCAGCTTATGGCGGAGACGAAAGAGTACAAAATACATATTTTAAAGCAGTTGGATGCGGACTTGCAGACGCTGAACACATTAGTCGGTTTTATGGAGTTTGGAATTTATACAGACAGGGAAAGTTTTGCCAGAGGGCTGGAAAAATCCAACGCGAACAACCGATTTATCAGCATGGGCTATTACGGCAAAAGCGGCACTTCTATCAGAGTGACTCTCGCGGAAGATATCGAGATAGGATCCTGGGAAGAATTGCCGCAAGAATTGCAGGAAGTGATTGCACAGGGACTGCGGGGGGAAGAGGTTATTTCTGATATCTATTATGATGAGGAGCTGGATCAGGAGATGATTGTAGTCGGAGTTCCTATTTATGATGGTGAGGAAGTAATAGGAGTGCTCACTGCCGGAGATGATGTGCAGGAATTTAAGGAGTTTTTGCAGCCATCAGGGCAGGCACAGCCAAGAACGTACACGCATCTGATGGATTCAGAAGGGAACTTTTTGATCCGTTCGGACTATCGGCTGGTACCGGAAGATATGGATTCTTTATTTGGAGGAGAAAACCATTTCAAGGATGAAGATGCTATAAGGGAGGCTTTGAAAAACGGAGAGTCTTATCAGACAGATTATGAGTATAAGGGGACGGAAAGTTCGGTATATTTCGAACCGGTAGGAATCAACGGCTGGTATCTTTTTTGTGTGGATACATTCCGAGGCGGAAGCGATTCCGCGTTCTATATGCTGAAAATAGCCAGGTTTACCTTTGTAGGTATTCTGACATTGGTGATGGTGTTTATCATATATGTCTATCGCAAAATCCGGAAAAACCAGATATATTTAGCTAACCTGGCTTATTTTGATCCGCTGACGGGAGCCTACAATCTGGCGCATTTCCAGGAAGAATGTGATGAGCTTCTTCAGAAAAGCGATGATTACAGCATGGTGATGTTCAACATCAGACAGTTTCAGTTTATCAACGAGATTTTCGGCACGTATGTGGCAGATGACCTTTTGCGCCATATGCAAAAGACGATAGCGGGAAATCTGGGTGAAGGGGAAACCTACTGCCGGGAAAATGATGACCAGTTTATCGGTTTGTTTAAAGAGACAGACAAAAAAAGACTGATGGACAGAGTACAGAAAATCACAGACGAAATCAGCGGTCTGTCCGCTGTGTATAAGCGAAATTATCAGATTCAGATTTACGCAGGCATTGTGATGGGCCCCAGAGAGCAGGGAGATTCCTGCATTTCTATGATGAATCAGTCAAGGTTTGCTCTGAAACAGGCGAAGAGGCCTGGAATTGACAGAGCTTTTTATGATGGACAGGCTCATAAGCAGGAGCAGATTCAAAACTATGTGGAAAGTCACAAACAAAAAGCCTTGGCAAAGGGAGAATTTCAGCTTTATCTGCAGCCTAAAATTGATCTGAAATCCGGGAAACTCTCCGGTGCGGAAGCATTGGTGCGTTGGATAAAAGCGGATGGGACTATGCTTTTTCCGGATAATTTTATTCCATTGTTTGAGCAGAATGGATTCTGTGTAAAGCTGGATCTTTATATGTTTGAAAAAGTATGTCTCTGTCTGAAAAACTGGAAGGACGCCGGAATTCCTGTGCTTCCTATTTCTATTAACCAGTCCAAGCTTTTGTTTTATGAAAGTGATTACGTGGAGAAACTGTGTGAAATCACGGAAAAATATCAGGTTTCATCGGAGTGGATCACATTGGAAGTTCTGGAAGGGCTGGCGGCAGAGAATATAGAAGAGCTGAATGCCACGATCGAAAGACTTCATGAAAAAGGCTTCCGCGTTTCCATGGATGATTTTGGAAATGGGTATTCTTCTCTAAATACGTTAAGCGGTTTGCATATTGATGAGCTGAAACTGGATAGAATGTTTTTATTGGGAATGAAAAAAGAAAATGCCGACAGGCAGGCGCTGCTGATGGAATATGTGGTGAAACTGGCGAAAGCCATGAATGTAACTACCGTTGTGGAAGGCGTGGAAACAAAAGAAAATGAAGAGCTGATAAAAAGGCTTGACTGTGATTTCGGGCAGGGCTATTTATACAGCCGTCCTATTCCGCTGGAAGAATTTATAGAAAAATATGGAATGAAACCTGACAAGCTCTGAAAATACAGTTTTGATGGGATACCGTGAAAGGAGATGGCGTCATGAAAATTGATATGCATTGCCATACCAGAGAAGGTTCGATAGACGGAAAGGTGCCGATAGAGGAATATATTCGCCTGCTTCGTGAAAAAGGATTTGGAGGAATGGTTGTCACAGACCATGACTCTTATGATGGATACCGATACTGGAAAAATAATATCAAAGGGGATAAATATACAGATTTTAAAGTCTTTAAAGGAATTGAATACGATACCCTGGATGCAGGTCATATTATTGTGATCATGCCGGAAAACATCAAAATGCGTCTTTTAGAGCTGAGAGGCATTCCGGTAAACCTGCTGATTCCTCTGGTGCATAATTATGGAGGAATTTTGGGACCCGCTCATCCATGCGGGGAGAAGTTTATGAGCTTTATGAATGCAAAAGCTTATAAAAGAAATCCTGACATTATCAAAGAATTTGATTTTATTGAAATTTTTAATTCCTGCGAACCTTTGCAGGTAAATGAAAAAGCAGCCGCTGTGGCAGAACAATACAATCTGCCGGGAACCGGCGGAAGCGATTCTCACAAGTATGACTGTGTAGGTCTGGCTTACACGGAAATCCCCGACGAGATCGAGAGCGAGACCCAGCTGATCGAATTTATGAAAAGCGGGAAAAAGCCGGTGTGTGGGGGAAGTATTTACACCAACACATCAAAGGGAAAGCTTGGAAAGGTAAAAACAATCCTGCCGTATTCTTTCTGGGTCTACAATAAGCTGGGAGGCTGGACGAAAGCGCCCAAGCGCAGCAGCAAGCTGAAAAAAGGCTTTATTGAACGAGTGGAAAAAGTAGGTAAGCACGCGAAAGAGTCTCAAAAAGAAGTACGCAGGGAAACAAAAAAAGAAACATCCAAAGAGATATCTAAAGAAACATCCAAAGAAACGAAACAAGAGTTAAAACACGAAGCGAAGTAAAGCTTGTGCAAAGGAAAAGAGTCTTGTAAAAACGGGAAGGAATTCTCAGATTTTACAAGACTCTTCTTTGACTTTGGCAGAACTGGTAAGAAACGGCGGCAATATGGAAACGGTGAGGGAAAACGGAAAATATACGCTTGTACTGTATATTCCTCTGAAAGACAGCAATAATTTATGAAATCCTCCAAAAGCTGGGTCGTTGACTTTGCAAAATAGAAATAATATAATATAAAGTAGCATTTTGTTGAATATTATGGAAAAAGAGAGGATGTCTGCATGAAGAGACTGGAAGATTGTGTGAGAAAGGTTTTGTCTTATCCGCAATTTGAGATCCAGAATATGAGGAAATGGTGGTGAGACAGGTATGGCAGAAGAAAAGAAGAAAACAACAAGCCTGGTATTGGACGACGGACGCATTGAGGCGATTAAGGAATTTACAAGTCCGGAAGAGCTTTACCAGGATTTGATAGAACGTGTGCGCAAATATCATCCTTCCGATGATATTTCCATGATTGAGAAGGCATATAAAATCGCATCTGAGGCGCATAAAAATCAGGTGCGCAAATCAGGGGAGCCGTATATCATCCACCCGCTGTGTGTGGCGATCATTCTGGCAGACCTGGAACTTGACAAAGAGACGATCATTGCAGGACTTCTGCATGATGTGGTGGAAGACACCATTATGACGGAAGAGGAGATCAAAGAACAGTTCGGACCGGATGTGGCGCTGCTGGTTGACGGCGTGACCAAACTGCAGCATCTGCATCTGGCTAAGGATGACGGAAACAAATCAGCAGTTCAGCTGGAAATGCAGGCGGAAAACTTAAGGAAAATGTTCCTTGCCATGGCAAAGGATATCCGTGTCATCATGATCAAGCTTGCTGACCGTCTTCACAACATGCGTACTCTTAAGCATATGCCTCACGAAAAGCAGCTGCGCATCGCCAGGGAAACCATGGATATTTATGCTCCGATCGCTCAGCGGCTGGGAATTTCCAAGATCAAGGTGGAACTGGACGACTTGTCCTTAAAGTATCTGGAACCGGATGTTTACTATGACCTTGTGGATAAGATCGCCGTTCGGAAAACCGAGAGGGAAGCCTATATTCAGAAGATTGTGGATGAGGTGAGCGAGCACATACGCAAGGCGGGCATCGAGGCAAAGATTGACGGCCGCGTAAAGCATTTTTTCAGTATTTATAAAAAAATGAAAAATCAGCATAAGACCATCGACCAGATTTATGACTTGTTTGCGGTCCGCATCATTGTCAATACGGTCAAGGACTGTTATGCTGCGCTTGGTGTGATCCACGAGATGTACAAACCGATCCCGGGGCGTTTCAAAGACTATATTGCCATGCCAAAGCCTAACCGGTACCAGTCTTTGCATACCACGCTGATCGGCAGTTCAGGTCAGCCTTTTGAAATACAGATTCGTACGTTTGAGATGCACAAGGCGGCAGAATTCGGTATTGCCGCTCACTGGAAATACAAAGAAGCTTCCGACGGAAAGAAAGTGGCAGCGCAGGAGGAGGAAAAACTTGCCTGGCTGCGCCAGATTCTGGAATGGCAGAGAGAGATGTCTGATAACAAGGAGTTTATGAACCTGTTAAAAAGCGATCTGGATCTGTTTTCCGACAGTGTCTACTGCTTTACCCCTACCGGGGAAGTAAAAACCCTTCCCGCAGGAAGCACGCCCATCGACTTTGCCTACAGCATTCACAGTGCGGTGGGAAATAAGATGATCGGAGCCAGAGTGGACGGAAAGCTGGTTACCATCGACTACGAGATCCAAAACGGAGACAGAGTCGAGATTCTTACTTCTCAAAACAGTAAGGGACCAAGCCGCGACTGGCTGAATGTGGTAAAGAGCACTCAGGCTAAAAATAAAATCAACCAGTGGTTTAAAAACCAGTTTAAAGAAGAGAATATTGTTAAGGGCAAGGAACTGATCAGTTCCTACTGTAAGTCCAAATCTGTCAATACAGTCAACATTATGAAGCCGGAATATATGAATGCCATTATGAAAAAATATGGGTTCCACGACTGGGATTCCGTGCTGGCAGCCGTAGGTCACGGCGGACTTAAGGAAGGACAGATCATCAACCGCATGCAGGAGATGTACGATAAGGATCATCCGAAGATCGTCTCCAATGAGGAAGTGCTTCAGGCTATTGCCGCAAACAATGAAAACTCAAACAAACAGATGCTGCCCAGAAAGAAAAGCGGCATCACGGTAAAAGGCATTCATGATGTGGCAGTGCGCTTCTCCAAATGCTGTTCTCCGGTTCCCGGCGACGAGATCGTAGGCTTTGTCACAAGGGGACGCGGCGTGTCCATTCACAGAACCGACTGTATCAATATTTTAAATCTGCCTGAGATAGACAGGGCCAGACTGATCGATGCGGAGTGGGAACAGGCGGAAGAAACCGGGGAAAAATATATTACGGAAATCAATATTTACGCCCACGACAGAAAAGGGCTTCTGGTGGATATTTCCAAAGCTCTCACAGAGAAAAACATCAGCATTCTGTCTTTGAATACCCGTACAAACAAGCAGGGGCTGGCTACACTTTCCGTATCTTTCGAGATTTCCGGCAAGGAGGAATTAGGCCGTATCTGCGATAAAATCCGCAACATTGACAGCGTAATGGATATCGAGAGAAAGCCGGGCTGACAAAAGCAGACGGCGGTATTTGTCCCTGGATTGGGCAAAACATAGACAGAGCACACAAAAACAGAGACGGCTGCATGGAAAAATTCCATGGCAGCCGTAAAAAGACAAAAAGGGAGAGATTATGTCAGAATTGAAAATCGGACGCATGACCATAGGAATGTGCCAGACGAACTGTTATTTTTTATACCGGGAAGGACAGGATGAAATTATTTTCATTGATCCGGCGGACAGAGGGGAAGCCATCTATGACGCTCTGAAGATCAAGGGTTTTCGGGTGGCGGCTATTTTGCTGACTCACGGACATTTTGACCATATCTGGGGAGCGGAAAAGCTGCGGGAGCTTACCGGAGCAAAGATTTATGCTTATGAGGAAGAAAAGACCGTATGCCAGGATGCGTATGTGAATATCAGCGCTCAGGCGGGAAGACCCTGTACCATTCAGCCAGATGAATACCTGAAAGATGGAGAAGAAAAGACTATCGCCGGTTTTACTTTTCAGGTGATTGCCACACCGGGTCATACGATGGGAAGCTGCTGCTATTACTTTAAAGAGGACGGCGTTCTCATATCCGGGGATACCTTGTTTGAAGAATCGGTAGGAAGGACAGATTTTCCCACCGGCAGCATGAGCAAATTGGTTCGCTCCATCAAGGAAAAGCTTTTCGTGCTTCCGGAGGAAACGAAAGTGTATCCGGGACATGGCGAGATGACTACGATTGGCAAAGAGAAGAAATACAATCCTTACTGCCAGTAGCAGGGAGAATTTCGGAAATGCTGCCTTGTCTAAAACGCAGCAAGGTTTTTGGATAAAAAGAGGAAACAAAACAACGCAGCCGTTCAGACGGATGCCGGAAGGCGGATGGATGAACGGTAAATGGATTTGCAAAGAAAAGGAATGCCTAAAAGCGGCTGCGCAGCAGACTGTTTTGCAGCATTCCTTTCCTTTGGAAAAGACGGAAAAGAGGAAAATTGTGATTGCAGTAATTTTAAATGAACCGCAGTTTGAATATGACATTCATTCCATGGTAAAGGCTTTTTACCCGGAAGAGACGGTAAAAGTATTTGTACAGGGACAAAAGGATCTGACGTCGGATGAGGGAATGCCGGAGTTTTATATCACTTTTGCTCCGGAAGAGATCCGCATGGGCATTTTCCCCAAAAACGGTTATGACAAAAAAGAACAAATCTGTTCTCTGAAGGAAATTCAGGGCCGCCCGGCAGTGAAGAATGAACTGAAACAGCAGCTGTATCAGATGCTTTCAGAGCTTACGGGCAAGAAACTTCCCTGGGGAACCCTTACCGGCATCCGCCCTACCAAGATTGCCATGCAGCTTCTGGAGGAGGGAAAAGAGGAGAAGGAAATTCTTTCCTATATGCAGGATACTTATTACGCGTCTGAAGAAAAGGCGCGGCTCAGCCTGGACATTGCAGAGAGAGAAAAGAGAATTCTCTCGGAAATTCATTATGAGGAAGGATACAGCCTGTACATCGGAATTCCTTTTTGCCCCACAACCTGTCTGTACTGTTCCTTTACTTCTTTCCCCATCTGTGCGTGGAAGAAGAGAGTGGGAGAGTACCTGGATGCGCTGGATCAGGAAATAGAGTTTGTAAAGGAAGCCTGCAGGGACAAAATCCTGGACAGCGTGTATATCGGCGGAGGAACCCCTACCACACTGGAGGCGGAGGAACTGGACCGGCTTTTGACCAAAGTGCGGGAATCTTTTGATTTTTCACAGGTCAAGGAATTTACCGTGGAGGCGGGACGGGCAGACAGCATTACAAGAGAAAAGCTGGAGGTGCTCAAAAAGCATGGAGTTGCCAGAATTTCTGTAAATCCGCAGACGATGAAAGAGGAAACGCTTCGTCTGATCGGACGTCAGCACACGGTAAAGCAGGTGGTTGACGCTTTCAATCTGGCAAGAGAAGTGGGCTTTCCAAACATCAATATGGATTTGATTCTGGGACTTCCCGGGGAAACCGAGGAGGACGTGGCGGCTACTATGGAAGCCATAAAAAGACTGCGCCCCGACAGTCTGACAGTGCATTCACTGGCTATAAAGAGAGCTTCCAAGCTGAGTCAGTGGATCGAACAGAACGGAATACAGACATTAAACAATACGGACCGGACTATGGAAATTGCCGCCAGAGCGGCACAGGAGCTTGGCATGAAGCCTTATTATCTTTACCGTCAGAAAAATATGTCCGGAAATTTTGAAAATGTAGGATATGCCACAGAGGGCAACTATGGAATCTACAATATTCTGATCATGGAAGAAAAACAGTCGATCATGGCTCTGGGAGCAGGCACTATCTCCAAGATTGTTTACCCTGACGGACGCATTGAAAGATGCGACAACGTGAAGGACGTGGCTCTTTACATAGAGAGAATCGACGAGATGATTGAGAGAAAACGCAAGATGCTTGGACTTGAAAAATAGCCCAAAAGCGTGTAGAATCAAAAGGAATATGAGAACAAACAGGAGAAGATGAGTTTTGGGAAAGAGGAGAGTTCCCGGTTTTTCTCCCTGAAAGAAAGGAATGTGAATACATGGCACTGAGCAAGAAACCAGCAACCGGGATGAAGGATATCCTTCCTGCGGAGATGCAGTTAAGAGATTATGTCATCGGGGTGATCAAAGAAACCTACGCAAAATTCGGTTTTACATCTATTGAAACTCCCTGTGTGGAAAATATTGCGAACTTAAGCAGCAAGCAGGGCGGAGAGAATGAAAAACTGATTTTCAAAATATTAAAGCGCGGCGAAAAGCTGAATTTAGAGACCGCAAAGGAGGAAGCCGACCTGGTGGACGGCGGTCTGCGCTATGACCTTACCGTGCCCCTGGTGCGTTATTATTCCAACAATGCCAATGAGCTGCCCAACCCTTTTAAGGCACTTCAGATTGGAAATGTATGGCGTGCAGAACGCCCGCAGAAAGGACGTTTCCGTCAGTTTATGCAGTGTGATATCGATATTTTGGGAGAGCCCTCCAACCTGGCAGAGATCGAGCTGATTTTAGCGACTACCACAACGCTGACCAGACTGGAATTTCAGAACTTCCAGATCCGGATCAATGACAGAAGAATCCTGAAAGCAATGGCTGCCTACAGCGGATTTAACCAGGAGGATTATGACTCTGTCTTTATCATCCTGGATAAAATGGACAAAATCGGCCTGGACGGCGTGGAGCAGGAACTGAAAAAGAACGGATATGCAGATGAATCCATCGAGAAATATCTGGAACTGTTCCGCGGACTGGAAGAAAGCAGCGACGGTCTTGTTTACCTGGGAGACAAATTGCAGGGATTTCTGGAGGAAGAAGTGGAAGGCAACTTACAGGAAATCATCGCAAGTGTCAGAGCTACAAAAGCCGGAAACTTTGAAATCGTGTTTGATCCTACTTTGGTAAGAGGAATGTCCTATTACACAGGTACTATTTTTGAAATTGCCATGCCGGAATTCGGCGGAAGCTGCGGCGGCGGCGGAAGATATGACAAGATGGTAGGCAAATTTACCGGAAAAGATGTTCCTGCCTGCGGATTTTCCATTGGTTTTGAGCGTATTATCATGATCATGCTGGAAAACGGCTTTAAAATCCCGGGAGAAAGCAGAAAAATCGCTTATCTGATTGAAAAAGGCGTAGCCGGAGACAGACTGTGTCAGGTTATCGCCGAGGCACAGAAAGAGCGTCAGGACGGAACTCAGGTTCTGGTGGCAAGAATGAATAAAAACAAGAAATTCCAGAAAGAACAGCTGACGAAAGAAGGCTATGAGGAATTCCGTGAATTTTATAAAAATCCGCTGAACTAAAGAAACTGCGGAAATCATTTGGTCGGAAGAGCGCATACAAAACCTGAGACCAAGTCTTTTCAGATAGCAGCGGACTTGGTGCTAAGGCAGCGTATGCGTGATCAAGATACATTTACAGATGGCCGCGAAGGCGGCGGAATGAGAGGAAAGATATGGCTGAGACAATGAAAGGTTTAAAGAGAACCTGCCGCTGCGGTGAACTTTCCACCGCAAATGTAGGACAGACCGTCACCGTTATGGGATGGGTGCAGAAGCAGAGAAACAAGGGCGGTATTATTTTCGTGGACTTAAGAGACCGTTCCGGACTTCTGCAGATTATTTTTGAAGAGAGTGACTGCGGTGCGGAAAACTTCGCAAAAGCGGAAAAGCTCAGAAGTGAGTTTGTCGTTGCAGTTGTAGGTAAAGTGGAGAAGAGAGCCGGAGCAGTCAATGAAAATCTGGCAACCGGTGAAATCGAAGTGCGCGCGACACAGGTCCGCATTCTTTCAGAAGCACTGACACCGCCGTTTCCTATTGAGGCAGATTCCAAGACAAAGGAAGAGCTGCGTCTGAAATATCGTTATCTGGATTTGAGAAGACCGGATATCCAGAGCAAAATTATTTTGAGAAGCAAAATCGTGGCTTCCATCCGCAGCTTTTTAACCGAAGAAGGGTTCCTGGAAATCGAGACACCGATTCTGACAAAATCCACACCGGAAGGTGCGAGAGATTATCTGGTTCCCAGCCGTGTGCATCCGGGATGTTTCTATGCGCTTCCCCAGTCTCCGCAGATCTTTAAACAGCTGTTGATGTGTTCCGGTTATGACCGTTATTTCCAGGTGGCAAAATGTTTCCGCGACGAGGATCTGCGTGCGGACAGACAGCCGGAATTCACACAGGTGGACATGGAGCTTTCTTTTGTGGATGTGGATGATGTTATTGATGTAAACGAAAGACTCTTAAAACGTGTATGCAAGGAAGCGATCGGACTGGATATCGAATTGCCTTTGCCCCGCATGAAATGGATCGATGCCATGAATCGTTACGGTTCCGATAAACCGGATACCCGTTTCGGCATGGAACTTGTGGATGTTTCCGATGTAGTGGCAGGCTGTGGATTCGGCGTATTTACCGGCGCTCTTGAAAACGGCGGCTCTGTAAGAGGTATCAATGCCAAAGGACAGGCAGGTATGCCCCGCAAGAAAATTGACGCGCTGGTAGAATTTGCAAAAGGCTACGGCGCAAAAGGACTGGCTTATCTGGCTGTACAGGAAGACGGCACCTACAAGTCTTCCTTTGCAAAATTTATGACAGAAGAACAGCTTCAGGCACTGGTTGGCGCTATGGACGGACAGCCCGGCGACCTGCTTTTGTTTGCTGCAGATAAGACAAATATTGTTTGGAGCGTTCTGGGTGCTCTGCGTCTGGAACTGGGCGAGCAGATGGGTCTGATCGATCACAGCAAGTTCAATTTCCTCTGGGTGGTAGAGTTCCCGCAGTTTGAGTGGAGCGAAGAGGAAAACCGCTATATGGCAATGCACCATCCTTTCACTATGCCGATGGAAGAGGACCTTCCCATGCTGGAGACAGATCCGGGAAAAGTTCGCGCAAAGGCATACGACATTGTATTAAACGGTACAGAACTTGGCGGCGGAAGTGTGCGTATTTTCCAGAATGATGTTCAGGAAAGAATGTTTGAAGCTCTTGGATTTACAAAAGAAAGAGCGCAGGAACAGTTCGGCTTCCTGTTAGACGCTTTCAAATACGGAGTTCCGCCTCACGCAGGACTGGCATATGGTCTGGATCGTCTTGTTATGCTTCTGACCGGAGCAGATAATATCCGTGAAGTTATCGCTTTCCCGAAAGTAAAGGATGCTTCCTGTCTGATGACCAATGCGCCTGACCGTGTAGATGAAAAACAGCTGGAAGAGCTGGAAATTGCCCTGGCATTGAAGGAAGAGAAAGAAGAGGCTTAAGCCTTGAAACATAAAAAAGTGTGCATCTCGGTGCACACTTTTTTGTATGTAAAACTTTATTCATTCATCCAGATCGGAAGTGCAGAACGGGCATCGTATTGCCTTCACAGAAATATCGCTCTGGCAGTAAGGGCATTTTTTGGTGGTTGCGGCCACCATTTTTTTATTTTTTCGTTGCCCCAGATTTTGAAGCTTATTGATGGCTTTTACAAACACGAAAATCACAAAAGCCATGATGAGAAAGTTGATGACTGCAGTCAGAAAGGAACCGTATTTTATTTCCACATCTCTTATGGTGAAGGAAAGATAGGACAAATCGGTTTTGGCGAAAAGGCCGATGATGGGAGAAATCACGTCGTTGACCAGGGAGTTGACAATAGACTGAAAAGAAGCTCCGATAATAACGCCTACAGCCAGGTCCATTACGTTGCCGCGCAGGGCAAATTTCTCAAATTCTTTTAAAAATTTTTTCATAGGTGTTCTCCTTTTAGTAATTCTTAAAGTTCAGTGTCGGCATACGGGATGAAAACCGCCTTGGGGGATTTTGTTTTCTGTCCCGATGAATTCAGTATAAGGGAAAGGGATTTTTTTGTCCAGAAATCTGAAAAAAATGGAAGGATTTAAAAAAACTTAAGATTTTATTCTCTAAAATAAACTTTTTTGTCAGTTAAAATATCTAAATAGTATGATGACAAAATGAAAGAGTCCTGCTTTTCGCATAGGATGCCGTTGTTTTGAGACAGGAAACAATCACGGAAGATAAAATTTTGACTAAGAAAGGACGAAGGCAGAATGGAAAGAGTACAGAAGAATAGAAATTTCATCCCGTATGAAGAGGAAAAAAATACAGTTCGGCAAAAAAATTCCAATATGGTGAATTTTTCCGCTTATCAAAGAAGGAACCAACAGCTTATGAAAAACTGGGAATTCGAAACCCGTGAAGAGAGGACAAGGACGGTAAGAGAAGAACGAAGAGCAGTGAATGCGGAGTCTGTTCCGGTAAGAAGAACTGTCAGACAGAGGCCATTGGAAGACGGGGAAGAAAGGATTGTAAGGACTCAGCATATTGAAATGCTCCGTAAAAATGAGGCCGGCGAGAGACAGGCTCGCATGCAGCGCAGAAAACGTCGGAGACGAAGGGTGATGCTGGTAAGAGGAATTGTGGCAGCAATCGGAATTACACTGGTTATATTGCTTGGAGTTGGACTTTTTAAAATAGGCAGCTATATTTTTTCCCATGTGGAGGGAGAAGGAAAGGGAATCCTGTCTGAAGTGGGAATGGGAGTGATCCAGGATGTAAATCAGGTGCCCAAGCCTGAAATAGAAGAAGCTTTTTTGACGCCGAACCCGTATTCCAGACCGGGAGAGGCGCTGACAGATGTAAATAACATATTCATACATTACACCGCCAATAAAGGGACAAGCGCAGAGCAGAACCGCAGCTATTTTGAAAATCTGGCAGCAACAGGAGAAACTTCTGCCAGCGCACATTTTGTTATAGGATATGACGGCAAGATCATCCAGTGTATTCCACTGGATGAAATTGCGTACGCGGTGAAAGAACATAATTATGATTCGGTTTCCATTGAATGCTGCTACCTGGATGAGAGCGGGCAGTTTACGCAGGAAACTTATCAGTCACTGCTTGCTCTGACTGCATGGCTGATGGGGGAATACAACCTCACAACGGAAGATGTTCTGCGCCACTATGACGCCAGCGGCAAACTCTGCCCGAAATATTATGTGGAGCAGGAAGGAAGCTGGGAGAAATTGTTGAAAGACGTAGAAACTTATGCGGTCAATGCTTAAAAGGGTGATTGATAGATTAGGATAAGAGCACTGGTTTTCACAATCGGTGCTTTTTTAATGACGGGAATAAAATTTATTTTTTTGTGAACCATTCGGGTGTTGTCTGGCTCTTATAGACAGATGCATCAAAAACCAGGCAGCAGGAAAGAGGTACCCTTCTTGCTGCAAGAAATAAAAGAAAAGAGGAAAAACCCTTGAAGGAACAGGAACTGGTAGAACAATTTAAGAGGGGAGATCGAGAAGCCTTTGAACAGCTGTACCAGCTGTATCAGAATCAGGCATACCGAACAGCGGTTTTTATGACTGGGAACAGAGCGGATGCGGAGGACATCGTACAGGAAACTTTTGTTCAGGTGTATCTGCATATCAGACAGCTTAGAGAGACGTCCGGTTTTAGAAGCTGGTTTTATCGGATTCTGACCAGGCTTGCCTGGAAAAAAGGCAGCGCGGGAAAGCGGGAGGTGCCGGATGAAGACATAGCAATCCGTGCAGACAAGGCAGGCGAGGGCGATTCCCTTACAGGTCTGCTTCAGAAAGAGGAGCGGGAAAAAATCCGACAGGCGGTGGAAAACCTGGATGAAAAGCACAGAAGCATTGTGATCCTGTATTATTTCAACGAGTTTTCCACAAAGGAAATCGCGGGAATTACCGGGTGTTTGGAAGGAACCGTAAAATCCAGATTGCATACGGCAAGAAAGAGGCTGGAAAAAAGTTTGAAGGAAGAGGAACTTTACTGGGTATGCAAAAATGGTTTATCAGATGGGAGCGGAGTATGAAGAAAAGAGAAACAGATCAGAAAATAACAGAATGGTTCCGGACGGAAGCGGAAAATATTGCCGTTCCTTCGGATATGAAAGCAGAAATTGACAGACGCATTCAAAGTGCAGGAAGGGGAAAAAGTATGAAATTATTTACGATGAAAAAGGTGGCAGTAGCAGCAGTGGCAGTGGCTTTACTTGGTTCTGTGACGGCGGTGGCAGCAGGACAGCTGGCAAGTACAGTAGGTCATTCTTCTTTGAACGACATGGTGAAAGATTATGACAAAGTAGCAGAGATGGAGAAAGAGGTGGGATTTGAGTTCCCTTCTTTGGAAACATTTTCAAACGGCTTTCAGTTTGAATCCGCCACTCCTGGGGAAAACAGTGATTATGATCAGGATGGAAATGCGCTGGGAAGCTATACCGATATTCAGCTTACCTACACAGACGGTTCCCAGGATATAACCGTTTTTATGAATCAGCCCCGCGGATATGAAGCTTCCGGAGAAGAGGCGAAAGGAGTAACGACCATATGGGAAGGCGAAAAATCCGGCATACCTTTGACGGTGACAAAAATAAACCATAAATTTGTGCCGGCTGACTATGAAAAAACAGCGGAAGATATTCAGGCGGAAGAGGAGGGAAGTCTTGTTTTTGCCTACGGAACTTCAGAAGTGGAGGAAACTGTAAGCTACAACTGTCAGTTTGAATATAACGGCTTAAGCTATGATTTTGTAGGCTTTGACCTTACCATGCAGCCGGAAGAACTGGCAGAAATGGCAGCAGAGCTGGCTGTTGCGGGAGAGTGATGAAATGAGGCGCACCCAGGAACGTTTCAGAGTCTAATACTGCAGAAAAGTATTTTCTAAAGGAATATTTTGTGGTAAAATGTTTCCGGACCTGTAGGAATACAGAGAATTACTATCAATACGCTCCGGGCTGCACGCAGCAGTCAGGAAAGAAGAAAGAGGAGTGATATTATGAGCATTAAAATTGGTATTTTAGGTTACGGAAACCTTGGAAGAGGAGTGGAGTGCGCCATCAAACAGAATCCGGATATGGAACTGGCAGCTGTTTTCACAAGACGTAATCCGGATGATGTGAAAATTTTGACAGAAGGCGTGAAAGTATATCCTGTTGATGAGATGGAAAAGATGAAAGACTCTATCGACGTACTGATTCTGTGCGGCGGAAGTGCAACAGATCTTCCGGTTCAGACTCCCAAGTATGCATCCATGTTCAACGTGGTAGACAGTTTTGACACCCATGCAAAGATTCCAGAGCATTTCGCACAGGTAGACGAAGCGGCAAAACAGTCCGGAAAAGTAGGAATTATTTCCGTAGGCTGGGATCCGGGTATGTTCTCTTTAAATCGTCTGTATGCGAATGTGATCTTAAGAGAAGGCAACGACTATACATTCTGGGGAAAAGGTGTCAGCCAGGGACATTCTGATGCAGTGCGCCGTATTGAAGGTGTAAAAGATGCAAGACAGTACACAATCCCGGTGCCTGCGGCTTTGGAAGCAGTTCGTGCGGGTAAAAATCCGGAACTTTCCACAAGAGAAAAACATACAAGAGAATGCTTCGTGGTAGCGGAAGAAGGGGCAGATAAGGCAAGAATCGAAGAAGAAATCAAGACAATGCCCAACTATTTTTCCGATTATGACACCACAGTTCACTTCATCACAGAAGAAGAGATGAAAGCAAATCACAGCGGACTTCCTCATGGCGGCTGCGTGATCCGTTCCGGAAAAACCGGCTGGAATCAGGAGCATAACCATGTAATCGAATACAGCCTGAATCTGGATTCCAATCCGGAATTCACTGCTTCCGTTATCGTGGCATATGCAAGAGCAGCTTATCGCATGAACAAAGAAGGTATGAGCGGCTGCAAGACAGTATTTGATGTTGCACCGGCTTATCTGTCTGAAAAGAGCGGAGAAGAGCTGAGAGCTCATTTACTGTAATCTGTTTTGAGCATAATAGGGGAGCCGCATCACCTGAGGCATATGTCTCTTTGTGTTCATCCATGCCAAAAGCTCGAAAATAAGAAAAAATCTCGCAATGCGAGATTCTCCGCCTGCGGCGGGATGCGTAAGCATCCAATTTCCCTTTGCCGCAGTGCGATTTATCGTCTTTTTTACAGAATAGAAAATAAAATTTCCTATTCTGTAAAAGAGAAGCAAGACAGTAAACCTGACAGGCGCACCGGAAGATGTGTGCCTGCCGGGTTTTTCTTTTTGTACACCAGGAAAGTTTCTTTCCTGGTGTACAAAAAAGACGTTCCGCTGTGGATGCGCACTCGCTCGGAAAGCAGACATTGCCTGACAGTAGCCGCGCTCGGCGCGAGTGTGCGCGAGGTGCACACTTTCAGCGAAAATGCCGGAAAAGCCTGTATTTGCGTGTTTATTCTTAAGAAAACATTAAATTGACAAGTATCTTTTTACAGACGTACAATTACAATTGTAAGAATAAAGAATACCAAAAGTACGGAAAGAAAATGTTCAAAGGGGAGAAAGGTATGGCACGGCAGGAATATCCGAAATCGGAGAATGGTTATACACATCACACTTCCACAGGAAAAGGTGGGAAAAGGCATAGAAACAGAAGAAGGAAACATGGGAGAGGGGGAAACCTGCAGCTTCCTGTGATAGCGGCAGCAGTTGCCGTGGCAGTGATTCTGATCGTTGTGCTGGCGGTGATCCTGTTTGGCACAGATGGTTCGGAAGAAACCGGCGCTGCGGGTGAGACAAAAAGTGCAGAGGTTACGGAGAGCGCTGAGACGGAAAGTGCGGCAGAAGAAAGTACGGCTGCAGAGGAAACAGAAGTTCAGGAAAGCTCGGTGGAAGCTGCTTTCGAGGAAGGGACCGTAATAGCCGCGGATGTGGGGAGTATGGAAGATGAGGAAGATCCTCAGACTTCCACTAAGACAAACACCGGAGAAGGCAGCGGTGCCGCTGTGGATGTGAGCACAGTAGAGAAAGCCCCGGGAGAAACTGCGGATCTTACCCTTGGCATCGATGTTTCCAAATATCAGGGAACCATTGACTGGCAGAAAGTAAAAGAAGCAGGTGTGGATTTTGCCATGGTTCGTGTGGGATACCGCACAAAAGTGTCAGGACTGATTTATGAGGATCCCGGAGCCCGTTATAACCTGCAGGAAGCGCAGAAAGCCGGAATCAAAACAGGAGCCTACTTTTTCTCTTCAGCGGTGAACGAGCAGGAGGCTAAAGAGGAAGCTTCCTGGGTGAATCAGTTTATTTCCAAATATAGCATTACTTATCCGGTAGCCTATAACTGTGAAGATTTCCAGTCTCCGGACAGCAGGCAGTACAGTCTTAGCAAAGAGGAACGAAGCAATATTGCGGCGGCATTTCTGGATACGGTGCAGGCAGCCGGATATACGCCTATGTTTTACGCCTCCCGAAATGAGATGGAGGGAAACGCTCAGTGGGATATGGATATGCTAGGCAGCAAGTATAAAGTATGGGTATCCCAGTATCCGGACAAACCTTATCCGGAGACCGCAAAATCAAGTTACAGCGGAAATCATGATATGTGGCAGTATACCAGCCAGGGCGAGGTGGCAGGAATTTCCGGAAAAGTGGATGTAAATGTGGCATATTTTGGATACAGTCAGGAGGCTGCTCCCAAAGATCCCACACCGGCGGAAATTGTGGAGGCCAATCCGGAAGTTGGACTGAATTTCACAGAGGTGAATGATACAGTAACCGCAAAAATAGAGACAAATTTGAGAAATCTTCCCACAACAGACGGCAGTGAAGTAATCGCGGTATTAAAGAACGGCGATACCGTACAGCGGACAGGAATTGGAAGCAACGGATTTTCCAGAGTGATTTATCAGGGGCAGAAACTGTACGCAGTGAGCAGTTATCTTACGACAGATATGAATTACCAGTCTCCAGTTTCCGGTGAGGAAGATGGCTCTCAGGAGGTTTCGGAGGGCAGTCAAAACAATACACAAACTGCAGACGGACAGACAAATCCGGAAACTGCTCAGGCTCAGACCGGGGAAGCTGCAGGCACGGACGACGGAGTGGGAATGAGTTTCACTGTGGTCAATGAGGCGGTTACCGCGAAAGAAGTGACAAATTTAAGAGATATACCGGGCACCGGCAGCGATTCCAAAGTGGTAGGACAGCTGAAATACGGAGAAGCGGTGGTGCGTACCGGAATCAATAAGGATACGGGCTGGTCAAGGCTGACCGTAAACGGGCAGACCGTCTATGCGGTTTCCAGTTATCTTGCCACCGATATGAACTACAAGGCGCAGGAAACGCCGACCGTTTCAAATCCGGAAGCGGGTATGAATTTCAGGGCGGTAAACGATCAGGTGACAGCAAAAGAAGTGACAAACTTAAGAAATGTGCCCACCACCGGAGCGGAATCTTCGGTTTTGGGAGAATTAAAAAACGGAGAGGTTCTTGTCCGCACGGGAATCAGTGATAAAGGCTGGTCAAGACTTGAATGGAACGGACAGACCGTTTATGCTGTCACCAATTATCTGACAACACCATAACAGGAAGGAAAGTAAGAAAAGTGAAAGCCGGGATTGTGGATATTTCCTATTTTCGGGAGGAAGAAAATTTTCAGAAATGGTTTCAGAAAATGACTCCTGTCCGTCAAGAAAAGATCGAGCGCTGTAAAAGCCAGACAGAAAAGAGCCGTTCACTGGCAGCTGGATATCTGGAAATGGTTATGCTGAAAGAAGCCGGAATTCGGGCAGAGGACGTTTGCTGGAACGAAAACGGAGGTCCGGAATGCCAGGATTTCTTTTTCAGCCTGTCTCATTCGGGCAGCTATGCCGCCTGCATCACGGGCAAAACTCCTGTGGGAATTGATATTCAGGAAATTCGCCGACTTCGGGAAAATGTGGTCAGACGGTGCTTAACTTCTTCGGAATGGGAGCAATATGAACAACTTCCGGGGGAGAAGGAAAAAAGCGAATTTTTTCACTTTTGCTGGTCCTGCAAGGAAAGCTGGATGAAACTGACCGGAGAGGGGATGAAAGCCGGCTTCCAAAGCGTAGCTTTTTGTAACATGCCAAAAGAAAGTCGGCCGGATAGCGGAGCAGAACAGGAAAAAACACAGGAGCCGGAATCCGAAAAAAAACGGAGAACGAACTTGCGGATGGGAATTTTAAAAAACAGCCGGACAGGGGATACCTGTGCGGCTGTGAGAGAATGCCCTGCGCCGGAAGGATATGTGCTGACGGTTGTCTCCATGGATAGCAGCATTTTTTCTGATGATAACTTCCGGTTTCAGGTTTACAATCCGGGAGCAGAAAAAAGAATATAGACCTTTACTACTCCAGAGCGCCGTTCCAGACTGCGCCTGCGATTCCCCGGGCAATAGCCTGTGCTGTTTCGTCAAAAGTTTCATCAAATCGAACGTTATCCTCATCGGTATTTATAAAGCCTGCCTCTATTAAGACGGCAGGCATATTTGTCTGCCGCAGAACAACCAGATTCGGCCGCTCATTGACCCCTGCATTTCGCCAGCCAATCATTTCCAGCTGCCGGTTGATCGAGGCAGCTACATCGGCCGCCGGGTAGTAGCGGTTATAAACCAGACTTTCGACACCATTGTACTGGTTGGGATAGGGACTGGAATTTCTGTGGATGGATATGAAAAGATCGGCGCCGGAGTTGTTTGCATTTTCGGCTTTCTGATACGGAGTGTGGTAAACATCGTCAATCCGGTCGTAGACAACTTCAAAACCATATTGACTGAGATAGTCCCCGACGGCCATTGTCAAATCCAA
Organism: uncultured Lachnospiraceae bacterium; assembly: GCA_944381635.1. Taxonomy (GTDB): domain Bacteria; phylum Bacillota; class Clostridia; order Lachnospirales; family Lachnospiraceae; genus CALWLY01. The sequence continues at coordinate 13,015 of CALWLY010000008.1, read as the reverse complement.
CGCATCGTTTTTCTCTGCCCGGTCTCCATATACCGCACCGAAATCGGAACCGCCATGCCCGGCGTCCAAAAAGATCCGTGTCATGGAAGAATCTGCCATGGACAAAGCCTCCCTTATGCTTTTATTACATCATATGACGGCAAATAAAAAAAGTCCGCTGACGGACTTTTTTATTTGCTGCTAATTTTCCGTCAGCGGATTTTTCTGTTTGCTGTTAATCCTCCAAAGAATCTTTGTCTTTTCCGGAGGAAGTGCTTTCTTCCTCTGTCTCAGCTTTTGCCGGAATTGTGAGCAGAACTTTGGTAATACGGTTCTGTTCCACATTCTGTACTCTTAAAATAATACCGTCCGGTGTAGTAACCTCATCACCCGGGACAGGCATACGATCTAAAATTTCAATAATGATACCGCCGATAGAATCGTAATCTTCACTTTCCAAATCGGTTCCGATGGAATCGTTTACGTCATCTAATTTCATGCCGCCTTCTACCAGATACTGGCGTTCACCCACTTCTTTGATCAGATCTTCTTCATCTGCATCGTATTCGTCACGGATTTCGCCGACAATCTCTTCCAGAAGGTCTTCTAACGTGATCATACCTACGCAGGAACCATATTCGTTCAGAACAAAAGCAACATTGAAGGGTTTTTCCTTCATTTCGATCATCAGATCTGCGGTTTTCTTAAATTCGTAAGTATAATAAGCATCTCTGAGAATATCCTGAATTTTGAAGTCTTCCTTGTTGGCAACAAACATGAAATCCTTGATGTTGACAAGACCGATGATATTATCATTGCTGCCTTCATATACAGGAATTCTGGTATACATATTTTCTTTGAATACCGAAAAAAGCTCGTCATAAGTAGCGTCCACACTGACTGTACTCATGTCAATACGGGGAATCATGACGTCTTTGGCAACCGCGTCGGAAAATTCAAATACGTTGTAAATGATTTCCCTTTCTTCTGTCTCAATGACACCATCTTCATGGCTGACATCCACATAGGTTTTCAGCTCGGTCTCTGTCATGTGGCTAGCCTTTTTGTTCGGATCCACGTGAAGTAAAAACATCAGACCCTTTGACAGCTGATCCACCAGGAAGATAAGGGGAGTCAGAAGCCGAATCAGAAAATAAATAATGCGGGCATAGGCGAGAGAAATCTTTTCGGGAAAGAGCATTGCGGTATTTTTCGGAAGGATCTCGCCGAAAAGAAGAACAAGCAATGTCATCAGACCCGTCGTTATGCCTACTGCATAGTTTCCGATGTAACGGATGGTCATGGTAGTTGCCAGAGAAGAAGCGGAAATATTAACGATATTATTTCCAATCAGAATCGCACTGAGCATTTTGCTGTGCCTGTCCAGAATTTTCTGAACGATGATGGCGCTTTTGTTTCCTTCATCCACCAACGTTTTGATTCTGACTTTGTTTACGGTTGTGAGCGCTGTTTCCGCTGAGGAAAAGAATGCGGACATTCCAATCAAAAGGAGCAGAAACAGGAGCTGTATGACACCAGTGGTATCCAAAAAAAATCATCTCCTTTTGTAAAAATATAGATAGAATCAATATACCAGAAAAAGGCAGGAATTGTCAAGGTTACGTGTATGTTTTTTCAGGGAAGAGAATATATTGGAACAGGAGAAATGAAAATACCGAAAGGTTAAAAAGGAAAGGAAAAAGGATATGGCGGAACAGACCTGGAAAAAGAATGGAATCGTATTATTTTTTCTAAAATGCCTGCTGGCAGCTTATATTCTCACCGGAGGCGCTCTGCTTCTTCTGGCTCTTCTTTTATATCGCTTTCAGCTGTCAGAAGAAATCGTTTCGGGAGCAATCGTGGTGATTTATATACTGGCTTCTTTTCTGGCGGGATTTCTGACCGGCAAGAAGATGGGGAGCAGAAGATTTTTGTGGGGTCTTCTGGCAGGCAGCCTTTATTTTATCATCCTTCTGCTGGCGTCTGTGGGGGTAAACCATGGGATCAAAGGCTTCAACATGCACTTTTTTACCACCTATTTTCTGTGTGCAGGGGGAGGAATGCTTGGCGGTATGCTCAGCTGAGCCGCCGGCAGCCAGGATGCGGCAGGCTGAAAAGACGGTAAATGCGCTGGAATTTCCCATCATTTGAATGAAATTTTGAGAAAATACTTTTCCTTGGAAAAATTTTATGATATACTGGAAAAAATTCATGAAAAGAAACCGTCTGTCCCAAGATAAGATTTCGGACAGACATAGGAACATAGGAGGTTATGTTATGAAACACATTAAAACATTAACAACAAGAAATCTGAAAGATTCCATGAAAAAAGGCGGCTGCGGCGAATGCCAGACTTCTTGCCAGTCTGCATGCAAAACATCCTGCACAGTAGGAAACCAGAGCTGCGAAAAAGTAAAATAAGCAGAGACAAGAACATAGTTTTTTATAAGCAGCGATGAAAATCGCTGCTTATTATACGTTTATGAAAGAGTAGCGTCAATGTACAGGGCTGAGGTGTATTGTCCCCCTGCACACTGACGCTAAACAAAGAAGTGAACAAAGAGAGGATGAAACCCCGGTGATACACCAGTATAAAAATAATGGCTATAATATTGTGATGGATGTCAACAGCGGCAGCATTCACGTTGTGGATGATGTTGTATACGATGTGATTCCTCTGGCTGAAAAGCTTGTGACAGAAGGAATCCGAGATGCAGAGACGATCTGTGCGGCAGTGGAAGCATGCGAACAGCTGAAGTATCCTCACGAGGAAATACTGGAAGCCGTAAAGGAAGTGCTGGAGCTGGCAGAGGCGGAAGCGCTGTTTACGGAAGATATTTATGAAAATTATATCGGAGATTTTAAAAAGCGTCAGACGGTTGTCAAGGCTTTGTGTCTTCACATCGCACACGACTGTAACCTGGCTTGCCGTTACTGCTTTGCAGAAGAAGGCGAATACCATGGCCGCAGGGCGCTGATGAGCTTTGAGGTAGGAAAAAAGGCGCTGGATTTCCTGGTTGCCAACTCCGGAAACCGCGTAAATCTGGAAGTGGATTTCTTTGGCGGGGAACCGCTGATGAACTGGCAGGTGGTAAAAGACCTGGTGGCTTACGGAAGAAGTCTGGAGAAACCTCACAATAAGAAATTCCGTTTTACCCTGACAACCAACGGCGTACTGCTGAACGATGAAATTCTGGAATTTGCCAACCGTGAGATGAGCAATATTGTTTTAAGTATTGACGGACGAAAGGAAGTAAACGACAAGATGCGTCCTTTCCGCGGAGGACAGGGAAGCTACGACCTGATCGTTCCCAAATTCCAGAAAGTGGCGGAAAGCCGTGATCAGATGAATTACTATGTGCGCGGCACATTTACCAGAAACAATCTGGATTTTGCAGAGGATGTAAAGCATCTGGCAGATCTGGGATTTAAGCAGATTTCTGTAGAGCCGGTTGTGGCAGAGCCTTCCGAACCGTATGCGCTCAGAGAGGAAGATCTTCCTGCGCTTATGGAGGAATATGACAAACTGGCAGTGGAGCTGATCAAACGCCATAAGGAGGGAAAAGGAGTAAATTTCTTCCACTTTATGATAGATTTAAGCGGCGGCCCCTGTGTGGCGAAACGTCTTTCCGGCTGCGGATCAGGTACAGAATATCTGGCGGTAACTCCCTGGGGAGATTTCTATCCCTGCCATCAGTTTGTAGGCAAGGAAGAATTCCTTATGGGAAATGTGGATGAAGGAATCCTGCGCAAAGATATTCAGGATGAATTCAAATGCTGTAATGTTTATGCGAAAGAAAAATGCCGCAAATGCTTTGCAAAATTTTACTGCAGCGGCGGCTGTGCGGCAAACTCCTACAATTTCCACGGAAATATCAACGACGCTTATGATTTAGGCTGTGAACTTCAGAAAAAGCGTGTGGAATGTGCGATTATGATAAAAGCGGCTTTAGCCGATGAAGAAGAATAATAAGGAGATACAGCAATGAACAGGAAAAAAGGGATCATTACCCTGGTTGTTGCCATCGTCTGTCTGCTGGGAATGAGCTATACTGCCATTTTCGGACTGGATGCAAGCAAAACAGGGTCCGCGGCCAATATCAAGCAGGGACTTGATCTGGCCGGAGGTGTCAGCATCACTTATGAAGTTGTTGGCGACGAAGAACCTGACAGCGAAGACATGAGCGACACCATTTTCAAGCTTCAGCAGCGTGTGGAAAACTATTCCACAGAGGCGCAGGTATATCAGGAGGGATCGAATCGAATTAACATTGAAATCCCCGGTGTATCTGACGCCAATGCGATTTTGGAAGAGCTGGGAAAACCCGGTTCTTTAAGCTTCTATGATATGGAAGGCAACGAAGTGCTTACCGGTACAGATGTTGCCAATGCTGAGGCAGGTTATCAGCAGAATTCCATGGGAAATCAGGAGCCCGTCGTAGCTTTGACTATGACAGAAGAGGGTACCCAAAAATTTGCAGAGGCAACCAAGGCCGCTGTTGAAAACAACGATATCATTTACATCGTGTACGACAATCAGGTAATCAGCGCACCGACGGTAACTGCGGAAATTACCGACGGACAGGCTGTGATTTCCGGTATGCCTTCCTATGAGGAAGCGGAAACTCTGGCTTCCACCATTCGTATCGGCGGATTGAAACTGGAGCTGCAGGAACTGCGTTCTAATGTGGTAGGCGCACAGCTCGGATCTGCGGCAATCGAATCAAGCCTTCTGGCTGGTCTGATCGGTATGATTCTGGTCGTTATATTTATGATCGCTGTTTACCGCATTCCCGGTGTAGCATCTTCTCTGGCTTTGTGTATTTACGTAGCTATGACCGTTCTGCTCTTAAACGGCTTTGATGTTACATTGACGCTTTCCGGTATCGCAGGTATTATCCTGTCCATCGGTATGGCTGTGGATGCAAACGTTATTATATTTGCCCGTATCCGTGAAGAGATCGCTTCCGGAAAAACGGTGCAGTCATCTATCAAAATCGGCTTCCAGAAAGCACTGTCTGCTATTATCGACGGAAATGTGACAACTTTGATCGCAGCTGCAGTTCTCTGGTTTATGGGAACCGGTACAGTAAAAGGCTTCGCACAGACACTGGCTCTTGGTATTGTAGTTTCCATGTTTACAGCGCTGTTTGTGACAAGAGTGCTTGTCAACGCATTCTATGCGATCGGACTCAAAAACGAGAAATTCTACGGAAAAGCCAAGGCAGGAAAGCCCATCAATTTCCTTTCCAAAAAGGTGGTATTCTTCGTTTTATCTGCAGTGGTGATCATCGGCGGATTTGTCTGCATGGGAATCAATAAAGCCTCCACCGGAGATATTTTAAATTACAGCCTGGAATTTAAGGGAGGTACTTCCACCAACGTTACCTTTAATGAAGATATGAGCATTGAGGAGCTGGATGCAACAGTAGTTCCCGTGATCGAGGAAATTACAGGGGACGGAAACGTTCAGACTCAGAAAGTTCAGGGAACCAATGAGGTTATCTTTAAGACAAGATCTCTGGATGTAGAAGAACGCCAGGAATTAAACGACAGACTGGCGGAAGAGTTCGGCGTGGATACAGAAAAGATCACAGCAGAAAATATCAGCTCTACGGTGAGCAGTGAAATGCGCTCCGGTGCAGTGCTGGCAGTGATTGTATCCTCAGTGTTTATGCTGATTTACATCTGGTTCCGCTTCAAGGATATCCGTTTCGGAGCAAGTGCTGTGACTGCTTTGGTGCATGACGTGCTTGTGGTTCTGGCATTTTATGCGCTTGCCAGAATTTCCGTAAGCAGTACCTTTATTGCCTGCATGCTGACAATTGTAGGTTATTCCATCAACGCGACCATCGTTATTTTCGACCGTGTGCGTGAAAACCTTGCCCTTCAGGGACCGAAGGCAGACCTTGCAAATCTGGTAAATGAAAGTATTACCCAGACTTTGACAAGAAGTATCTTTACATCTCTGACAACCTTTATTATGGTTGCGGTTCTCTTTTGTTTGGGCGTTACATCCATCCGTGAATTCGCCCTTCCGCTTATGGTAGGTATCGTGTGCGGTACTTATTCTTCCGTATGTATTACAGGAGCACTCTGGTATGTGCTTCGTACAAAAGTAGGGAAGAAGAAAGAGGACGAAGGCAAGGTCAAAGTAAAAGCGGCTAAAAAATAAAACAGGAAAAACAGATAAAAAGACGGTAGTTATCTGATTGCAGAGGGACACCCTGAAAATCCCGGAAAAAGATTTTAATTTCGGATTTTTCGGGGTGTCTTTTTGTGATACAATAAAGACAGATAGAAAATCGATTTGACGAAAGAAAAGAAACAAAAGGCAGAAGAGAAATGGCAAAATGGTTTGTTGCTGCCAAGAGGGCAGATTTTCAAAAGATAGCGAAAGAATTTGGCATCAGTCCGGTACTTGCACGTATTATCAGGAATCGGGACGTGATTGAAGAAGAGGATATTCGAAAATATCTGTATGGCACCATGGAAGAACTTTACAGTCCGCTGCTTTTAAAAGGAATGGCGGAGGCTACCAGGCTGCTTGCAGAAAAAATTCAAGAGGGGAAAAGGATAAGAGTGATCGGCGACTATGACGCAGACGGCATCTGTTCCACTTTTATTTTGAAAAAAGGTCTTTCCTCCCTGAATGCGTCGGTGGATACGGTGATTCCTCATCGGATGAAAGACGGCTATGGATTGAACGAGCATTTGGTGGAGGAGGCTTTTCGGGACGGTATCGATACGATCGTAACCTGTGACAATGGCATAGCGGCCGCATCACAGATTGCTCAGGCAAAAAAATACGGGATGACGGTGATCGTGACAGATCATCACGAGGTTCCTTACGAGGAGAATGCAGAGGGAGAGAGACACTTCCTGCTTCCTCCTGCAGATGTGGTTATCGATCCTAAGCAGCCGGAATGTTCCTATCCGTTTAAAGAAATATGCGGTGCCTTTGTGGCATGGAAGCTGATCAGCCAGCTGTTTGAATTTTCCGGGAAAAAAGAAGAGCTGCGGGAAGTTCTGGAAGAATTGACGGAGTTTGCAGCGTTTGCCACAATCTGTGATGTCATGCAGCTTCAGGATGAAAACAGAATTCTCGTAAAATATGGTCTTTCCTGCATGAAAAACAGCAAAAACCCGGGACTCAGGGCTTTGATGGAAGTCAACGAAATCGACAAAAACAAGCTGAGTGCTTTTCATATCGGCTTCGTGCTGGGACCGTGTCTGAATGCATCGGGACGCCTGGATACCGCAGCGAGAGCGCTGCAGCTTTTGGAGGCAAAAGAGCGGGGAGAAGCCGTTGTCATGGCATCTGAGCTGAAACAGTTGAACGACAGCAGGAAAGAGCTGACAGAAATTTATGTGAAAAAGGCCATAGAGCAGGTGGAAAATTTTGGATGGCAGGATGAGAAGGTACTGGTCATCTTTTTGCCGGATTGCCACGAAAGCATTGCGGGAATCATTGCCGGAAGGCTGAAAGAACGCTATTACAAGCCGGTCTTCGTGTTGACAAGAGGCGAAGAAGGGGTAAAGGGAAGCGGCCGTTCCATAGAAACTTATCATATGTATGAGGAGATGACCCGGTGCGCCCGGTTTTTTACCAAATACGGCGGGCACAAAATGGCAGCCGGCCTTTCCATGAGAGAAGAGGATGTGGAAGATTTCCGAAAAGAAATCAATGCCTTATGCCGACTGACACCGGAAGATATGGAGGAGAGAATCCATATCGATGTTCCCATGCCCGTGTCTTATGTGAGCTTTTCCTTTGTGGAGGAACTGGAACTGCTGGAACCTTTCGGAACAGGAAATCCCAAACCGGTTTTCGCCCAGAAAGATCTGAAATTTATAAGTGCCAGAGCTCTGGGAAAAAACGGAAATGTGCTGAAATTTACAGTGCTGGATGATATGGGAAAACGATGGGAAATGATGTACTTCGGAAACAAGGAGCAGTTTGAGGAATACGTTACATCAAAATACGGACGCTCGGAGCTGTTCCGGCTTTATGAAGGAAAAGACTGTCAAGTGTCATTGAGTGTGACTTATTATCCGGGAATCAACAGTTATCAGGGGAATACAAAGCTGCAGCTTGTGATGCAGCAATATCAATAAAAAACGCCGAAAAACGGACCGAATGGGTCTGAAAGGGGACGCATAAAACAAAAGGAGGGGATTTTATGATTCTTACAGTAACATTAAATCCGGCCGTAGATAAAACATACACCACAGAGGAATTGTTTCCGGGGCATGTTAACCGGATGAAAACCATGACAAACATTCCGGGAGGCAAAGGCATTAATGTCAGCAAGATTTTGTGCCAATACAACTGCCCGGTGACTGCCACCGGATTCCTGGGAGGATATACCGGAAGATGGATTCACAGCGAACTGACCAGAAAGGGAATCGATTGCCAGTTTGTGGAAGTGGCAGGTGAGACGCGCAGCAGCATGAATATCATTGCAGAGAATGGCTATGTGACAGAAATACTGGAGCCGGGTCCGCGTATTGAGCCGGAAGAGAAAATGGTATTTTTACAGAAATACCGTTCCCTTGCGGAAAAAAGCGAGCTGATCGTGCTGTCGGGAAGCATTGCGCCCGGACTGCCCACGGATATTTATCGGGAGCTTATTTTTATCGCGGGAGAATACGATAAAAAAGTTCTTCTGGATACAAGCGGAGAGATGCTGGATGAAGGAATCTCCGCGGGGCCTTACCTTGTAAAGCCAAACCGCAAGGAACTGGAATATCTGGCCGGTCATAGATTAAAAACCAGGGAAGAACTGATACAGGCTGCAGAAAACCTGCTTTTAAAAGGAATCACTTACGTGGCGGTGTCTGTGGGGGAAAAAGGACTCTATCTGATCAGCAGGGAGAAAAAGCTCTTTGCCCCGGCACCTAAAATTCACGTGATGAATACCGTAGGCTGCGGCGACAGCGCAGTGGCTTCCTTTGCCCGTTCCATTCAGCTGGGAAGAACTCCCGAAGAAATGCTTCGAAAAGCAGCTGCTGTTGCAGCTTCCAATGCTGTGACAATGGAGAGCGGCAGCGTGGCTATGGAACTTGTGGAAGAACTGGAAGAAAAAATTGTCATTGAAGAGATTGAAGATTATTAAAAAAGAGTAGCGTCGGTGTACAGGAGGACAATACGCCTCAGCCCTGTACACCGACGCTAAGATGAAAAATAGATTCTGATGGGGCACCTTTGCCCCGTCCAGTCAGGTAAGAGAAGGATGTTGCAAAATCGGAGTGTTTCTCAAAGTTTTGCAACATCTTTTTTGTGTGAAGAATATTATTAAACAAAAATATAGATAATAATAACAAAAATTTACTATATAGTAGACAAAATGATTAAATAACTATATTATATAAATATCCAGATAGAAAAGAAAAAGTTTCGGACGGTGCATTTCCTGAAAGAAGCAGTCTTATCCGGGATAAAAGTTATTGAAATTGCTGAGACACACAAAGAAAGGACAACGGAAGTTATGAAAAAGAAAGAAAAGACAATGGAACAGCTGCAGGAACTGTTTGCTCAAGCAGATAGAGAAGAACTAAAAAGGGGATACTGCAGTTTGGAAGAAGGGGAACAGTGTATTATTTGCGGGAAATTTTTTGAACGGGGAGAGGTGTATCCTTTGGAGGGGCATTTTTATGATTCTGTGAAAATGGCTCAAAAGCATGTGGAAAAAGAACACGGAGGCATGCTTTTTTATTTACTGGAAAAGGGAAATGCAGCCTTGGGTCTGTCTGAAGTACAGCTTTCCATATTGAAAGTTATGGCAGAAGGCATTTCCGATCAGGAAGCGGCACAGAAAAATAAAATAGCAGTTTCTACCATGAGAAACCACAGATTTAAAATGAGAGAAAAGGAACGGCAAGCCAGACTGTTTCTGGCGGTTATGGAAATGATTTCGGAGAAAGATGCTGGACGGGCAGCCAGAAAAAAACAACCGGAGGAAGACCGACTCATAGAACCGCATAAAACGGCCTCTATGGTGGATGACAGATATGTAGTCACGGAAGAGGAAAGAGAGAAAATACTGAAAATATGTTTTGACGACACAGGATATCTGAAAGCGGTTCCCGCCAGAGAAAAGAAAAAACTGGTGGTACTTCGCAAAATAGCTGAAAATTATAAACCGGGACAAAAATATACAGAAAAGGAAATCAATCAGGTACTGAAACGCGTCTGTGAGGACTATCCCTATGTGCGAAGACTCCTGATAGAGTATGGATTTCTGGAAAGGACAAGCGACGGTTCGGCTTACTGGATAAAAGAATAAAATCCCGAGGAATACGTTTGGGTTTGGACAAAAGGGGCATCGGAAAGACCAGATTTCCGATGCCCTTGTAGATGAAAAAATATATAAGTTATTGTTATTCTTTTCCGTCCCAGCAGTAGGTGCACAGTTTGGAGCGGTCAATGCCTATGGAGTCAATCATATCATCCAGACGATGATAACGCAGTGTGGTAAAGTTTAACTGTTCCCCAATGCGGCGTACCATTTCCTGATATTCAGGAGCTTCCGGATTTGAATAGGCAGTTAAGTTGGGATATTTATTATCGCCTTCCATTTCCTTGATGACACGTCTGGTGATCAGATCCATCTCAGAGGAAGAGCGGGAGAAATTCAGATATTTACATCCGTAGAGCAGTGGAGGACATGCGGGACGGATGTGAACTTCTTTTGCACCGCTCTGATACAGAAATTCCGTAGTTTCACGCAGCTGTGTGCCGCGGACGATGGAATCGTCGATCAAAAGCATGCTGCGGTTCTGAATCAGATCGTGAACCGGAATCAGTTTCATTTTTGCGATCAGATTACGCTGGCTCTGAATCGTAGGCATAAAAGAACGAGGCCAGGTAGGTGTATATTTGATAAAAGGTCGGGAGAACGGAATGCCGGATGCATTGGCATAACCTATGGCATGTGCGGTACCTGAATCCGGGACACCGGCTACAATGTCCGGCTGTACATTGTCACGCTTTGCAAGCATGGCGCCGCAGTTGTAACGCATTTCTTCCACGCTGATTCCTTCGTAGGAGGAAGAGGGATAACCGTAGTAAACCCAGAGGAAGGTACAGATTTTCATATCTTTACCGGGTTTTACAAGAGTGCGGACCTCTTCCGGTGTGACAACTACAATTTCACCGGGGCCAAGTTCTTTCAAATCTGTGTAGCCTAAGTTCAGGTAAGCAAAACATTCAAAGGAAATACAGTGTGCATGTTCCTTCTTTCCGATTGTTACGGGAGTACGTCCCATTTTGTCGCGGGCAGCGTAGATGCCTTTGGGAGTCATGATGATGATGGACATGGATCCGTCGATAATATCCTGCGCGTACTGGATGCCTTCGATCAGATTTTCTTTCTGATTGATAATAGTAGCTACAAGCTCCGTTGCATTGATATCTCCGCCGCTCATTTCCAGAAAATGTGTGGGAGTGGTGGTCAGGATCCGATTTACAATCTCATCGGTGTTGTTGATTTTACCTACTGTCATGATGGCAAAAGTTCCGTGATGAGAACGAATCAACAGGGGCTGGGGTTCGTAATCGGAGATGCATCCGATACCTATATTTCCCTTCATACGTCCCACTTCTTTGTCAAATTTGGTACGAAATGGTGCATTTTCGATATTGTGGATTGCACGGTTGAATCCTTCTTCTCTGTCGTATACAGCCATTCCGGCACGTCTTGTTCCAAGGTGAGAATGGTAGTCTGTTCCGAAAAACAGGTCAAATACACAATCCTCTTTTGATGCTACGCCAAAAAATCCGCTCATAGTTGTCCTCCGTATCCTTTAGTATGAAATTCTTCAAAAATACAGAGACATTGTATCACAGCGAGAAAAAAACTACAAACAGAAAAAATGGTCCATATTGATTGTGATAAAGTAGAGTTGTAAAGAAAAGACGGGAAGGGAGCGAACAAAACTGTGCACAATGTACAGAGCGTCGCTCCTGAGAGAGAAAAAAATAAATATTCTGTTCAGAACAACACCTGCAAACAGAGGGCAAATGGAAAAGGCCGTCTGATAAATTTCGGCAGGATTCCGGTAATGTCTTTCGTGCCAGAGTGCATCCGCAGCGGAGCGTTTTTTTTAATACAATTAATACAAAGGGAAAGTTACTCACCTCTCGTATTAAAAAGAAGTTCTGTTTACTGCACCGGAAACTCTTCGGCTTATAGTCAGTGCCAAACCGATTTTAATGAAATCCGGAAGGATAAAAGGAAAGACACACCAGCCCAGAACGGTCAGAAAGCTGACAGTGCCGGTGTTTCTGGTATACAGAAAAAGAAACCAGAGGGTGCCGAATAAATAACAGAAAAATAAGCCCACGACAGCGGAAATGAGGAATACTTTGCTTGATTTTCCAAAAAAATTTTCAAAAGCCCACATGGTCAATCCTGTAATCAGGAAACCAAGTATGTAGCCGCCGGTGTTTCCCATGAGGACCCCCACGCCTCCGGCAAAACCGGTAAAAACAGGAACGCCTGCAGCGCCTAAAAGAATGTAGGCTATGATGGATAAAGTTCCTGCTTTACCGCCTAAAACCCCTATGGTAAAAAAGACGGCGAAGGTCTGAAGAGTAAAGGGAACAGGTGCGGGGATGGAAATCCAGGAGCAGATGGCGGTCAGGGCTACGCACAGACCGGCGAAAACAAGTTGATGGGTACTGATTTTGGTTTTTGTCATAGATGTCATAGGTGATATCCTTTCTTTGAAGTGTCAAAGTGATGGCTGTGTTTTTTGAGAGGGAATGGAAATCCCAGTGCCATAAAATCACTATAACAGAAGTCAGAAAATATTGTCAACTTAAAATAGAAATAGGTTTACAATAGAAACGAAATGGAAGATGAAAAGTATATGTAAAAATGCGGTGTTAGCCTTGACAAGCAAATTTTGCTGTGCTAGAGTAAAAGCAGATTCAGCGGTTTTATATAATTAGGAACTAAGACTTCCCATATCTAAAATGGGCTTCGCACCTTGAAAATTCAATATTTCAGCTAACAAATTAATGGTTTAT
>CALWLY010000007.1 GCA_944381635.1 uncultured Lachnospiraceae bacterium | reverse complement strand
TGGGATTCGAACCCACGCGCCCTTTCGGACAAACGGTTTTCAAGACCGCCTCGTTATGACCGCTTCGATACCTCTCCGGGTCTACCTCTGAGCGTCTGTGTCTTCCGCAGTGCCTCAGCGCAAGATGTATTCTAGCAAAACCATCTTGAAATGTCAACAACTTTTTCCAACTTTTTTGGAACTTTTTTCATCAGCGTTCCAAGCGCCCTTTTTCTGTGTGCTCTTCAAGCAAATACTACAGATCAGAAGTCGAGCAAATACGGCGGTGCAGAAGTCAATCAAATACTCCAGAGAAGACATCGAGTAAATACAATTGTGCAGAACTATTCAGTTTTCGGCGGCGCCATCCAGAAACAGCTCCGCGATCTTCATATCTTCCGGAGTTGTAATCTTGATATTTTTATAGGAGCCTTCCGTAAATTTTACAGGTACGGCGGAAAAGGTTTCCACCACCATGGCGTCATCCGTAATTTTGATTCCCTGTTTTATAAGCTCTTCTTCCTGGGCTGTCAGTTTTTCATAGCATGTTTTAATCAGAGAAAAATCAAAAACCTGGGGAGTCTGTATCATCCAGACTCTGCTTCTATCAGGAGTCAGGGTTCCGAATCCGTCGTCGTCTGCAATTTTAATCGTGTCCTTTACGGGCATGCCTACTACGCAGGCTTTGTATTGGTGTACGCAGGTTCTGGCCCTTTCCAGAATCTCTTTTTCCAAAAAGGGTCTGGCTCCGTCGTGAATGTAGAGATAATCTGTGTCTTCGGACACAGCGCGGATGCCGTTTGCCACCGAGTGATATCTCTCTTTTCCTCCGGTCACGATTTTTTTTACTTTATGAAAGCCGCCTGGCTGTACGATTTCCTGCTTCACATATTCTTCTTCTCCTGCGCCCACCACGAGAACCACTTCATCGATGAAGCTTTCTTCCATGGCTTTCAGAGAATAATACAGGACAGGTTTCCCTTTTAAAAGAAGGTATTGCTTCTGAATTTTGCTGTTCATGCGTTTTCCCTGGCCTGCTGCCAGAACGATTGCTGCACTCTTTTCTTTTTTCATCTATTTTCAATCCTTCCACTCCTGCCATACCGGCAGTTTCAAACAGCTTTTTCTTTATATGCGCTCTCCAAGGCGAAGGTTGGGCACTGCATTCAGGTCATAGCCGTGACGAACGCCTTTCAAATATTCATAATAGCCCGCAACGCCGATCATTGCCGCGTTGTCCGTACAGAAAATGGGAGACGGGTGATAAAATGCAATGTTTCTCTTGGTGCATTCCTTTTCAAAAGCTGCGCGAAGAGATGAATTGGAAGCGACACCGCCGGCAATGGCAAATTTATTCAGCCCATACTGCTGTACCGCATGAATCCCATGCTCCACCAAAACATCGATCACCGCTTTCTGGAAAGAAGCTGCCACATCGGCTCTGTTGACTGTCTCCCCCTTCATCTGGCAGGAGTTTAAATAATTAAGAACTGCTGATTTCAGGCCGCTGAAGCTGAAATCATAAGCATTGTCCTCCACTTTCGCTCTGGGAAAGTGAATGGCGTCAGGATTTCCCTCTTTGGACAATTTATCGATTTTGGGTCCTCCCGGATAGCCAAGTCCGATAGCCCTTGCCACTTTGTCAAAGGCTTCTCCTGCCGCGTCATCCCTTGTCCGGCCTATGATTTCATATTCTCCGTAATCTTTTACCACCACAAGATGGGAATGTCCTCCCGATACCACGAGGCATACAAAAGGAGGTTCCAGCTCTTTGTTTTCTATAAAATTGGCGCTGATATGGCCTTCGATATGGTGAACACCGATCAATGGTTTCTGAGCCGCGAAGGCCAGGGCTTTGGCCGCTGAAACGCCTACCAAAAGGGCACCTACCAGTCCGGGACCGTAAGTTACCGCAATGGCATCCACTTCTTTCAGGGTCATTCCTGCCTGCTCAAGAGCCTGTTCAATGACCTGGTTGATTTTTTCTATATGTTTTCTGGAAGCTATCTCCGGAACCACTCCTCCATACAGGGTATGCAGATCAATCTGGGAGGATATGATGTTAGAAAGCACTTCCCGTCCGTTTTTTACGACAGAAGCTGCTGTCTCGTCACAGGAGCTTTCAATCGCAAGTATGTAGATATCTTTCTTCTGCGTTGATTCCATCATTGTCTTCTTTCCTTATTTTTCTTCATCTTCAAACATCAGATCCACAGTTTTTCCGTCTTTTCCGGCAACTGCCTCCGGGAAAATCTTGCGGACGCCGCCCATGTATTCTTCCGGTTTTACAAGGGAGGGGCTGAAATGGGTCAGCCACATTTTGGCAACGCCTGCCCTTTTGGCCATGTCTGCCGCCTCCAAGAAGGTCATGTGTTTGTACTCTCTGGCTTTTGCTTTTTTCTCAGGTTCTCCATACATGCCTTCGCAGATAAACAAATCGGCGCCTGCCGCATTTTTTACGATTCCTTCCGTAGGTCTGGTGTCTGTGCAATAGGTAAGTTTGATTCCTTTTCTGGCAGGTCCCAAAACCATATCCGGTGTGAAAGTTCCTTCCGGCGTCTCTATGGTTTCTCCTTTTTGGAGCCTTCCCCAGTAGCGCTTTTCAATGCCCAGCGCCTCTGCTTTTTCCAGCTGGAACTTGCCGCCTCTTTCTACCACAATATTATAGCCGTAGCAGGTAACGTTGTGATTTACCCGAAATGCTTCGATATAAAAGCCGTCAAAGGGGATTTTCTGTTCCGTCTCCGTAAGCTCCAGAAACTGGATGGAAAAGGGCAGTTCCGGCGCTATCACTCTCAGAGAAGACACCACTTTCTGAAGTCCTTTCGGTCCTATCATCAGAAGAGGTTCCGTTCTCTCCGCATTTCCCATGGTAAGCAAAAGGCCGGGAAGGCCGCTGATGTGATCGGCATGGTAGTGGGTGAAACAGATAATATCAATGGGTTTGGGACTCCAGCCCTTTTCTTTCATGGCAATCTGGGTTCCCTCGCCGCAGTCAATCAAAATACTTTTTCCATTATAACGGGCCATAAGGGATGTGAGCCACCGATATGGCAGCGGCATCATCCCTCCTGTTCCCAGCAAACAAACTTCTAACATTCTTTCCTCCGTACCAAAATCTGCTTTTTCTCATTCCGTATCCACAAGCAGTTCGGTATTTTCTTCTATTTTTACAGGAATGCAAAAACCGGAAATCCATTTGCGATAGCAGTCCTCACACAGATCAAAGCTGTGGATTTCTCCGTCCATAGAACTGAAATATCCAAAGGGATGCCGAACAGCTATCGCTTCTTCCAGCAGCATTCCGTTTTCCACCCGCAGAGTTTTCCCGCAGGCATTGCAGGTAACTGCAAGTAAAGTTTCCTCTGTTTTCTGATATTCTCTCATGGCTTTTCCTCCCTGCTTTTTGTCTTTGTCCAAATGTTTTTGAAAAAAGGATGTTTGAAACCGTTTCTTTCAGTATACATCTTTTTTTTATAAAAGGGAGCGGTAATTGTTCCCAGAACAAAGGGCTCAAAATATGACTTTTGGCAATATATTTCCACTTTGTCTTACCGGGATTTATCGTTTCCAGAAAATCAGAGCATTTTCCTTCGGTCTGTCATAGAAATTTTTCCGTATTCCTTCCTGCACAAACCCGAGTTTTTCATAAAGGTGTATGGCGGGCAGGTTGCTCTCCCGCACTTCCAGAGTGTAGCTGCAGATTCCCCGTTCTTTTCCGTATTCCATAAGTTTTTCCAGCATGGATTTCGCAATGCCCCTGCCTCGCAAGCCCTCTTTTACTGCTACATTCATGATATCCGCATCCTCAAAAGATTGCCAGAATCCGCAGTATCCCGCCAGCGTATTTCCTTCTTTTCCGGCAAGCTCTGCTTTCAGATAGCAGGCATTCTTGTCTTTCACAGCTTCCAGAAAAGACTTTTCCGACCAAGGGCAGGAAAAAATTTCCGCCTCCATAGCCGCTATGGCAGCGGCATCTTCCGCCTTCATCAGAGTAATCTTTAATTCTTCGCCGTTTCCATCTGATTCAGCTGTTTTTTTTTAGCCTCGTCGGCTTCCATACGTTCTCTCTCCGCCTGAGAAAGACGCAGATAGTCCGGCGCATGTTCTGCCGCAGTCTGAAAAATTCCTTTTTCAAAAAGCTTTTCTCCAAGCACTGCCACACAGGCTGCCCGCTGGCGATTGCAGCTTGCCGGCGCAAAGGTAAAGGGCACCTTTAAAAGTTCTCTCAAGGCAGACGCATAGACAGGAACTCCGTCACCCAAAAATATGACTTCTTCTCCCCGCACATTCAAAATTTCCGCCAGCTCCTGTACGCTGATGGCGCACTGTGCCATTTCCGTATGAAGTTCCAGTGTAAATTCCTGCCCGGCATCCTTTTTCACAAAATGATACAATCCTGTATACACCTGGCTTCTTCTGGCATCCATAATGGGGCAGATCAGTTTATCCGTGCCATAGAGATTGTAAGCCAGCGCGTCCACAGTAGGAACGGGAATGATGGGCTTTTCCAAAGCCTGCGCCAGCCCTTTGGCTGTAGCTGCGCCGATCCTGAGCCCGGTAAAGGAACCCGGCCCCTTGGCAATTGCTATGGCGTCTATACTCTCAAGTTCCAGATCTATCATACGTTTCAGCTCATCCAGCATAGGGAGCAGTGTCTGCGAATGGGTCTTTTTGTAATTGGTTGTGTATTCTCCTGTCAGCACTCCATTTTCTGTCACCGCCACTGTGGCAACCAGTCCTGAACTGTCCAGCGCTGCTATTTTCATGCTCTCTCTCCCCTTTCCGTGATGGTTATTTTTCGGTAATCAAACCCTTTTTCCAAATCTTTTTCTATCCGGATTTCCCTATAAAAGGGAGGCAGGATCTCTTCAATCAGGTTTGCCCACTCGATCAGGCAAAGGCCTTCCCCGTAAAAGCAGTCCTCATACCCTATCTCTTCCATTTCTTCCACATCTCCGATGCGGTATACGTCAAAATGGTAAAAGGGCATTCTGCCCTCCTCATAAATCTGTACTATAGTAAACGTGGGGCTGTTTACAGGCTCTTTAATCCCAAGTCCTGCTGCCACCCCCTGAGTAAACACCGTCTTTCCCACCCCCAGATCTCCGATCAGGGTATACACTTCCCCGGGGACAGCGTTTTCTCCTATTTTTTTCCCCAACTCAAAGGTTTCCTCGGGGCTGTAAGTTTCTATCACCATGTCTTTTGACTCCTCATATGTCTTATCACTTTGTTTTCAACTGCGGATGACTATCCCCGTATATGCACCGCTCCCGCCGGCATATGGGAACAGATTGCCTGAATCACACCGGGCAGCTGATCTCCCAGGTCCTTGCGCGGAAAAATGGACGCGTTGATCCGGGATGTATACAGAATAATGCTGCGGCCTGTGGATGTGGCTTTGTACATGTCTTCCCATTTCTGAAATTCTTTCACCTCTCCCTGGGAAACTTCCACCCCTTCTTCTGTTATGCGATAGTGAAGAGGGTTTTTAAAGGCAGGATTGGAAAGGGCCTGCTGTTTGGACTTTAAAAACAGGGATCCTGGCTGATAGAGAAGAACCACCAATCCCGCGATCAGGTACAGAATCTGACCAGTCATGGCAAAACCCGCTATCATAAAAACTCCCACTGCTGTGCCCAAAACTCCAGCGAAGCTTTTATAGGTGTGATGCAGCATATAGTCATAAAGAACATTGGCAGTTATTTTTACGTCAAATTCGATTTCCATAGTACCTCTCATTCTGCCGGCCTTTTCTTTTACGGCCCCGGCTCAGTATTTCTGTTATTAAAACTACACCATAAAAAGCACCTGCGTCAATAAGCAGGTGCTTTTTTTCCAAAAATGTATCTCCATTCGCTGCTGTTCGCCGGGCGGCCAGTAAACAGTAACCTCTATTCGTGCCGTAAAGCTTCGATGGGACTCAGCTTTGCCGCCTTCTTTGCCGGGTAGATACCAAAGAAAATACCTACTGCGGAAGAAAACAGGCTGGCTCCGAGTACCGTGCTTACCTGAACTCTGGCCGAAAATCCTATCAGGGAACAGATTCCGTTTGCCCCCAGTATTCCAAGAAGGATTCCTATCAGTCCTCCCATCAGCGTAATGATGGCTGATTCCGAGAGAAACTGAAGGAGAATGGAGCGTGTTCTGGCTCCCAGAGATTTCCGGATACCGATTTCTCTTGTCCTTTCCGTAACAGATACCAGCATGATATTCATAACGCCGATTCCGCCTACTAAAAGGGAAATGGCTGCAACCAGCACCACAAAAGCAGTGATATAGCCAAGAACCGCATTGACCTGTGCCAGCGCATCATTAAAGCTCTGCACCAGAATGGAGCCGCTGTTTCTCACATCATGCCGTCTTTCCAGCAAAGACACCGCATCTTTGGCGATCTGGCTCAGATTCTCGTTGGAATCACCTACAATATAAAACTGGGGAAAATCTCCCACATAATATCCGTAAGCATTTTCAAGCATAGTCAGGGGCGCTTCCACCGTCAGCGTACTTCCGCTTGCCGCATTTAATAGTCCGGCGGAGCTGTCCTGCCTGATTCCCACAATCGTCAGTTCCTGTGATGTCCCCAGGTTCACTTCGATCGTCATGCCTACCACATCTGTGTTTCCAAACAGTTTCTTCGCTGTGGATTCTGTGATCACACACACTTTCTTTCCGGCATAATAATCGCTGGCGGTAAAATACCGCCCTTTGATAATCGGTGTGTTGGTATAATACTCCAGCCCTTCGGTTCCGCAGGAAACAATCGTATCAAAACTGCCTTTTCTGGTGGTTGTCGTTCCCCAGACGGAATAGCTTGGAGTCACTCCTTTTACATGATCTATTTCATTTTGAATCGCCTCAAAATCGTCCGTGGTAAAATTGACAGGCTCTTCATTATGGCTGTTGTCCGTATAGATTGCTACCAATCCGCCGGACATGGCATTCAGTTCATCATTTACCTGGCCTTTGATTCCGTTGCCCACTGAAATAATCATAATAACGGAAGAAATGCCGATGATAATACCAAGCATGGTCAGAACGGAACGCCCTTTATTGCTTCTGATATTCATCAGGGCAATTTTTATATATTCCAGGACCTGTGCCATTATGGTTCCTCCTCATCGTTGTTTGAATCTTTACTGTGCTGTTACCGGAGTTACCTGCATGCCTTCGGTCACGGTGCTGCCGTCCAAAACAATCTGGTCTCCTTCGGCAAGACCTTCCTTAATCTCCACATTTTCATCGGAGGAGACACCTGTAGTTACCGGCTGTTTAGCAACGACTCCGTTTTTGACTACAAAGCAGAAGTCTCCCTGTTTATCGGTATTGACTGCCGCATAAGGAATGATAACCACATTTTCTGCCTGTGCCGTATGTACTAAAACCTTGGCATCCACACCAAGATAAATACTTTCATCGGGATTTTCAATGTGAATATAGGTTTTTACCACCGGATTTCCCGTGCTGTTTTTGGTTGCTGCCCGGTCGATGCGGTTTACCGTACCTTCATAGGTTTTTCCCGCAACAGTCACATCTGCCTTCTGTCCTTCTTTCAGACTGTCCAGATCGTTTTTGCTCACTTCGATGCATACCTGCACATCTTCACTGCTTTCCAGCTTAAACAGTTCTGCCCCTTCTGTGACACTGGCTCCTTCCTGCGCTGTCATGCTTGTTACGATGCCGGTAAATTCCGCTTTGACGCCTTCTCCTGCTGCCTGAAGATTGTTTGCTGCTTCCTGCGCCGAAATTTTTGCAGTCTCCACAGAAACAGCCTTCTCCTGTTTTGCATACTCGTCCAGAATTCCGCCTTCACTGGAGGTCTGCTTGCTTTCTCTTTTCTGGATTTCTTCTTTCATGTCATCCAGTTTTTTCTGTTCTGCATCAATCTGTCTCTGTTTTTCGGAAAGTTCTCCCTCATTCCCCAGAAGCTCCAGCTTATTCTGTGCCTCCGTAATCTGTCTGTTCAGACTGTCGATAACGTCCAGAGTATAATCGTTGGCTTTTCCGTCTCTTGCCACTTCTTCACTCTGTTTTCTCTGCTGTATAGACAGTTCTTCCTGCAGTTTGGCAATCCAGTCTTTCGTACTTTTTTTCTCCGCTGTAGTGTCATCCTCCAGCTGGTATTTTAAGCCCTGCACGTAAGTTTCCTGAGCTTCTGCCATGGCTTTCAATTCATCCAGACCTATCGTAGCTTCGCTGTAATCGCTCTGGTTATCGTTGCTCTGTGTGAGAGCGCTCTGGTAACTGTTTGAGGCCTGAGCAACCTGCAGATCTGCTTTTTTCTTCTCATTTTCCAAATCTGTGATATCAAAGGAAACAACAACTTCTCCCTCTTTTACCTCTTCACCTGCTTTCACAGCTACCTGTGCAATTTTGGCTGCGGCGGGAGCATAGAAAGTTTTGCTCTGTTCGCTTTCCACTGTACCGCTGGTGGAAAGGGTTTCTTCCACCGTACCAACGGATGCCGTTACGGTCTGCACTACAGGCGGTGTATTTTTGGCTGTCACATTGCCGTAGACAAAGACTGCAGCCAGCACGATCACAATGCCAAGCGCCACAAAACGTTTCTTTATTTTGATTTTTTTCCCTGGTTTTTTCTCTTTCTTTTCTTTTTGCTTATTCTTCATTGCTTCATTTTCTCTTACATCTGTCCCACTCATGTTTTCTCCTCCATGCTGACTTTATCGGCCGGTTACGATACTCCGGCTCTGTTTTGTAATTTTTCATACGATAGCCTATCGTATGAAAAATTACGCTACGCTGTGGATGCGCACTCAGCGCCCAAGGAAAGTAGTTGCTGACGCAACCGCGCTCCGGCGCGAGTGTGCGCCACGGCGCACACTTTCTTATTTTTACGTTTTCCTCGTTATTATGAGGTTTTCCCGGGGATTATTTTCCCGTATCTTCCTCAATCCTGCCGTCCCGTATGCGGATGATCCTTTCAGCCTGATGAGCAATCCCATTGTCATGGGTGATCAAAATAACCGTTCTCCCATCCTGATGCAGTTTTTTTAAAATCCCCATGATCTCCTGGCTGGATGCGGAATCCAGATTTCCGGTAGGTTCATCTGCCAGAATGATAGGCGGAGCCTGGGCAATGGCTCTGGCAATCGCCACTCTCTGCTGCTGACCGCCGGACATTTCCGCAGGTTTGTGATGAACTCTGTGTTCCAGACCTACCTTGGAAAGAGCCTTCAGCGCCAGGTCTTTTCTCTCTCTTTTTCCTACGCCCCGGTAAATCAGGGGCAATTCCACATTTTCCAGTGCGGTAAGGTTGGGAATCAGATTAAATCCCTGAAAAATAAATCCAATTTCCCTGTTTCGAATATCGGAAAGCTCGTCATCACTAAGCCCTGACACGTCCTGACCGTGAAGGTAATAAGTTCCGCTGGTCGGCACATCCAGACATCCCAGCATATTCATCAGCGTGGATTTTCCGGAGCCGGACTGACCGATAATGGCCACAAATTCATTTTCGTCAATGGTAACATCCACATGGTCCAATGCCCGGACTTCATTCTCCCCCGGATTGTACACTTTGCAGATATCCCGGATTTCTACTAATGCACCCATTTTTTTCTCCTCTTTGTATTATTCAACTAATACAGTAATACTTTTCCCGGCACTTGTCAACAATTACCTGAAAATATCTTTGTTTTTTACTGTACCGCGGGGCAAAAGGTCACGCTTTTCCATGCAAGCATGAAACGCGTGACCTTTTGCCCTTTCATTGATACCAGATACCACGGATTTCTCCGCACTTCGTGCTCTCGAAATCCTGAAAACATTCGAATTCCGCCCTGTTCGGGCTCCTTTCTCATGTTTTGCGGGGCAAAACATCCCGCTTTTCTATGCAAGCATGAAACGCGTGACCTTTTGCCCCTGGTGGTATCATCGTACTACTTTTATGATATTTTATCCTTCTAAGGTTCCTGAAAGATTTCTTAATTTTTTCTAAACGTGCCTTACAGTGCTGTGGTTTTCCCTCTTCAAAATAGCACTGCAGAAAATTTCTTACAAACATTTCTCATCGCGCGCATTGCCTGTCACAGTGTATATAGTGTACTTTGTGAGGTGTCCTTGTCAAAACACAGTCTCAGGATAATCTGTATACTTGTTTATAAACAAAAAGCAGACACAAAGTAATCCTTACTATGTCCACGACATACTCACGAAAACAAATAAATTTCTTCGCATTTACTACGGACTGATAAAAGAATATTTGGATCCCTTCCGCAATAATCGTAATATCTATCATTCTGTTGCCTACGAAACTAACGTTTTCCGATGGTTTGGTTCTTAGTACATATTTTCCCTGTTTAAAACTCTTTTAATTTTTTGCTGTAATTAAAACTACTGGAACTACACTCCGCATTGTTAGAGCAGATATGGTGAAAGACTTGGTTGCTCAATTGGGAAGACTAATAAGGAAGCCGTACGTCATCATTGCTTCTGACAATAATGTATTTAAACCTTGACAGTAATGCTGATTGACTACGATACAAGGAGTGAAGCAAAGACTGTGCTACAAGAAATTTTTGACAAGGATTGGCATCATAATGCGCAATATAATATGATGCCATAAAACGGCTTATTTTATACTCTTTCTGAACAGATTTTGCATGCTGTCCATAAAAAATCCCTTTCGGACAATCCACATGGGAATTCTTCCGAAAAGGATTTTTCGTTTACTCATATACAATTTTATTCATTTTTGTATGGTATTTTCTCTAGAATTTATATCCGCTTCCATTACCATAAGCAAATACCGAATAACCGCCTCCTGATCCATTTCTGTCTTTACCAATTTCACAATCTGCCTGATTTCTGAATAAATTTTCTCAAAAATCTGCTCCCTCTGGGAGTGCCTTTCAATCCTCTGCAAAATCAAAGGAGCTTCTCGATAATACAGTTCAATACATTTCTTCCCCCATTCCGTTTTCTGAAGTTTTGTATCTCTAAAATTTCGCATTATTGTCAACTCTTCGCAATCATCTGGCAATCCCTTATATGTACAGCAAGCCGATGTGAAAAAGCAGCCTCCTGACGATTCCATATTTTCTTTCTGCTCCCAATGATTGCATTCCTCATCTGCATGATAATAAGTACGATACCAAGAACAATATCCCTTTTCATAACGACCGGCATATTCAAAATATCTACACGAGCCACACTTATACTTTTCTACGTAATCTCCCATTTTTTTATTCCTCATCTAACATTTTCTTCAAATCAGTTATCGAAATGTTTCTCCAATACGTCATACTTGTCAATACGCTTATACCCCATTATTTGATTTTCTTTTAATAATCGTTCCAATCGATTGAGAAATTGCCTTCTATTTCCCACTATATGTGGTTTAAGTCTGGAAGTATATATATCCAGCTCTCCAAGAATAAAAGATTTGTCCAGCCCATACTTCACTCCATATTTAGAAAGCATCCCATCATAATTTTCCATCAAACTAATTACTACGTTATTTCCATATGCGACCTGAACACTACATGAAAAAAATCTTAGTTCTGTATTTGCTTCTTCAATCCTTTTGAGAACAGATACTACCCAGTCAAGAGTCTGCTCATCCCTTCCGTCACAATCGTTATTTTCAAACAATTTCTTTAAAAATGACATCATCATTTCTTCACTTTCTCCTTCTCAGTTTTACTTATTTTACCCCCCCTGTATAATGTCAACTTTTTCCTATTGAATTTTTATTTGCAGACCATTATATAAAAAACGTCCGGAAAGCACCTGCAGTTGTCTATGTACCCACATTTTAGAAAAAATCATCTTTCTAAAATGCAGGACAGACAACCGTAAGGGGATTTCCGAACGTCCTCTTTCTTTGACTCTAAGTTTATTCCGATTTTATTGTAATTTTATGATGCTCGATTCAAAAGCCTTTGCTCCCGGGATGCCTTGGGATTTTTGGGTCTGTGGGCTACAGCACCTCCCCCACAGAGGCATTTAAAATTTCCACAATGGCTCCTTCCAGGGTACGGTTCAGGCCTAGGGAAAGAATCGTTGCCACAGCCGCTTCTTTCTGCTGTTTTACCGCATCATAAGCTTTTGCTTTCAGATCATAGGATATCTGGGCATTGTTGAGAAGGTCATAGATTTTTTCTTCCATAGGGTTGGGCGCCGTCAGGAATCCATTTTCTGCGATTATGCGGATTTCTCCGGATACCGGCGTTGTCTCTAGCTCTACGGTCAGCGTCCTTTCCTTCCTGTCATAAGAGACAGCGGCTTTTGCCCCTTCTACATACACAGATGCTTCCTTGACGCAGCGAAAGCATACCGTAAATTTTCTTTCTCCAGGGATGATGGAAAGATTTCCTTTTGCAGGGTGAATCACAAACTCACTCCTGTCCTCCTCATTTTTAAGTTCCATGTAAGTTTCTGCCCAGTTTTCATCCAGATCCTCGGCAGCGTCATTGTCTTCCCACAGAGAAAAACTGCCTTCTGCTTCCGGAAAGACCATAATTTTTAAATGTTCCGGATTGGATGTATCGTTCACATTTTCTCCGTTTACGGCAAAAGGTACGATTCCTCCTGCTTTGACAAGCACCGGCATATCCTCCAGGCTACGGTACATTTTTATCCGGCGTCCTCCGGTGTAAACCGTTCCTGTAAAGAAGTCAAACCAGATTCCTTTGGGAAGCCAGACTGGGGTCTCCGCCACGCAGGCCTCTCTGTCCTCAGGCCGGGTAATGGGGGAAACGAGCATCTGGGTTCCGAAATAGTATTCATTTTTCAGCTCATAGCAGATGTCATTTTCCGGCTCCTCCCAGTAAAGCGGGCGCACCAGCGGCTGAGCGTCCCGGCTGGCATACCGGTTCATGGTGTACAGGTAGGGAATCATCTCGTGGCGCAGACGCAGGAATTTTTCCATGGTAATTCTGGCATTGCGCCCGAATCTCCAGGGTTCTTTGGAATTAAAATCGTTGTTGGAGCTGTGCAGACGGTTAATGGGCGAAAAGACTCCAAACTGCACCCATCTTGCCGCCAGTTCATCGTCCCGGCTTCCTCCCATATGTCCGCCGATGTCATGACTCCACCAGCCGTATCCCACATTGCTGGCATTGGCTGTAAAATAGGGCTGAAAATCAAGAGATTCCCATGTGATATAGCTGTCTCCGGAAAATCCCACCGGATAACGATGACTTCCCACTCCAGCATAACGGGAAAAGGTCAGTCCCCTTTTTCCGTCTCTCCGGCTGTCCATATAGTGATAGTGGTTTAACATCCACAAAGGATCCAGACCCGGAATTTTGGTGGTGTTTCCCTGCTGCCAGTCCACCCACCAGAAATCCACGCCTTCGTCTTCCAGGGGATGATGCACTTTGTCAAAATAAACTTCCAGAAAGCGGGGATTGGCCGGGTCAAACTGCACCGGTTCCTCTGTTTTCGGGTCGATTCCCATAGCCTGCGCCACCGCTTCGTAAGCCTCCTCATGGCCCCGGATGCCGTCTGCCGGGTGTACATTCAAAGTTACCTTCAGATTCTGTTCATGCAGCCAATCCAGAAATTCTTTCGGATCCGGAAAGAAATCGCGGTTCCAGGTATACCCGGTCCATCCGGTTCCATACTTTGGATCAATCTCCACCAGGTGCCAGTCTATATCGATAACTGCCACGGAAAAAGGCAGTTTTTCTTTTTCAAACCGCTCCATGAGCTCTTTGTACTCTTCTTCCGTATACTTATGATAACGGCTCCACCAGTTTCCCAATGCGTATCTTGGCAAAAGAGGGGTTTTTCCGCATAATTTATAAAAATCCCTCATACACTGAGCATAATCATGGCCATAGCCAAAAAAGTAAAGGTCCTTTTTTCCGCCGTCTCTGGGCGCAACAAAGCCGTCTTCTGTCAATACCATAGTGTTACTGTCATCTACCACGGAAAAACCGGCTCTGGATAAAATCCCATGCTCCAACGGCACGGGACCGTCCGCCTCGTCCAGGGTTCTTGCTGTTCCAAGCAAATCGCAAAGGGTATCCCCGTAATTCCAGTTTGCTCCCCAGCCTTTTCCTCCTGCCACGCTGATCTTTAATCCGTTTGGAGAAAATTCTTTTTTATTGTAGGTCAGATGCAGCCTTTCCGTAAACAGCTCCAGTTCCCCGTTCCGCTCCAGTGTTCTGAATTTTGCCGGCGGAAAATCACGGTTATATACCATCTGTGTGGCTCTGTCTTCAAAGATTCCGTCCGGCGCATACTCCAGACGCAGAAGGCTGGGCGTCAGCACACTGATCCTGTAACATTCTCCCTGCACCACCGATTCCTCGCAGCACCGGGGATTTGCTTTCACTCTGTATTTTTCCATGCCCATAAAGCATCCTCCGTTTCCTGTATCACTTTTTTTATTCTGACTGCACTATACACTTTTTTTATACCCGGTGCAAGAAACAATTCTCGCCTCTTCTTACACTATTCTATATTTTAAACAGCATCCACTGAGGAGCGTTTTTTTATACAGCAGGAAAGGGACTTTCCTGCTGTATAAATAAGTGTGCGCTACAGCGCACACTCGCGCCGAGCGCGATGCCGTCAGGCAATGGTTACCTTTCGCGCGAGTGCGCATCTACAGCGGAGCGTCCTTTTTTATACGGTAGGAAATGAAGTTTCCTACCGTATAAAAAAGGAGGATTACGAAATCCTCCTTTTGCCCTGATCTCTCAGGATTTGTGTTCGTATTTAATAATAGGGCTGATTTTTTTGTATATGAGAACGGTCAAAAGCGAAATGACCGCACCTTTTACCAGATTCAGCGGGGCCACGCACAGAATGGCAAGAGGCCATACGCTGTCGATGGACGGGTGAATTGCTGTTCCCATAGCCACAATGGAATCTATGGGCATTCCGTAAAGTTCGGAAAATTTGGGTATCAGATAAATAGCATTAAAAGCCGTGCCGAACACCGTCATCACCAAAGTTCCGAGAGCCGCCCCTGCAATGGCGTTCTTTCTTGTTTTTTTGTGCATATAAAGGGCGGAAGCGGGAAGAAGGAGACTGCATCCGATCAGGAAATTCGCCAGATCTCCTACGAAAGCGGTATCCGTTCCTTTAAATAAAAGTTTCAAAATAATCTTGCAGAATTCCGTCATCACACCGGCCACTGGTCCGAAGGCAAAGGTGGCGATCAAAACCGGAAGTTCACTGAAGTCCAGCTTGTAAAAAGGCGGTGCAAAAGGAACCGGGAAATCCAGGACATGCAAGATGGTAGCTATCGCTGAAAACATACCCACCAGGGCCAGCGTTCTTGTGGAAAGAATCCTGCCTTTCTGATCCTGTTTCTTTCTTGCTGCTTTTTCCATCCCATAAGCAATCAGGAACATGAGGACTACCAGAGCCATGAATTGAATAAAAAATAGTGCGTTATCCGCTACTGCCTGTAAAAATGAGTTCATAATTTCTCTCCCTTTCTTTTTCCGAAAGGAAAATTCTCCAAAAAAGAATGACTGATACAGTGTGATTTGCTATCCTTATACGATAAGAAAGTTCCTTTCCCATCACATAAAAAATCCCGGAATAAAAATATTCCGGGATTACAGCATTCTCTGTCTCTTTCACTGCCATACACAGTCAAAAAACGATGCACAAACAAGCGGCGCCTGCCTGTTTTTGCTATGCTTCTTCTTTCATCCAGACTTTACTGTTGGTTCCGGTTTCTCACCGGCATCAGCCGCCAAAGCGGGTCGCGGACTTATCTTTTCCTGCCGGATTCCTTTCGGAAAACCTGCAGAAAGCATCACCGCCAGTAGGGAATTTCACCCAACCCCGAAGAATTTTTCTTTCTTTTTACTCTGTTATTATAAACACAGAGCGATAAAAATGCAAGAACCTTATCTATTTTTTATTGGAAACAGGTTTTTCGTTAAGACGCATGGTCAAAGAGATTCTCTTTTTGGAAAGATCCACATCCAGTACTTTCACATCCACCACATCGCCTACGCTGACTGCCTCCAGCGGATGTTTGATGAAACGATCTGTGATCTGGCTGATATGAACAAGACCGTCCTGGTGAACGCCGATGTCCACAAATACGCCAAAGTCGATGACGTTTCTGACGGTTCCTTTTAAAATCATGCCCGGCTTTAAGTCTTTCATATCCAACACATCGCTTCTTAAAATAGGAGCCGGCATATCTTCTCTGGGGTCACGGGCGGGTTTTTCCAGCTCTTTTAAAATATCGGTCAGTGTTATCTCACCGATTCCCAGCTCTTCGGCCAGTTTTGCTTTGTTCTTCACACGGCTTTCCAGGGTGCTCACCGCTGTTTTGGATGCCGCCTGCTGACTTTCTTCCGCCTTTTTGCCTTTTTTGTTATCTTCTTCCAGAACCATGGAGCCCATAGCTGCTGCCAGCGCTTTTCCCATGGCTGTATTGGTGTTTCGGATCACCATAGGCTTCTTCGCCGCCTTTTTATCCTGCCGTCTGTTCTCACCTGCTTCTTTTACGCTTCCCGCAGGCTTTTTCTTTGCTGCCTCCGCCTGGATTTTTTTAATGTCTTCCATGGTGAGATCCAGTTTTTCCAGAAGTTTTCTGGTAGCCTCGTAGGATTCCGGGTGAACGCTGGTGGCATCCAGCGGATTGTCTCCATCCATAATCCTCATAAATCCGGCACACTGTTCAAAGGCTTTGGGTCCCAGCTTGGAAACTTTCAGAAGCTGGCGGCGGTCGGTGAACCGTCCGTTTGCCTCCCGGTATTCCACGATATTTTTCGCCACGGTTTTGCTGATACCGGAAATGTATTCCAGAAGGGAAGCAGATGCCGTATTCAAGTCCACGCCTACCTTGTTTACGCTGTCTTCCACCACGCCATTTAAGGCTTCGCCCAGTTTTTTCTGATTCATGTCGTGCTGGTACTGTCCCACACCGATGGATTTGGGATCAATCTTTACAAGTTCTGCCAACGGATCCTGCAGTCTTCTGGCAATGGATGCCGCACTTCTTTGTCCCACATCAAAATTAGGGAATTCTTCCGTAGCCAGCTTGCTGGCAGAATATACACTGGCGCCGGCTTCGTTTACGATCACATACTGAACCGGTCTGTCCAGCTCTTTTAACAGCTCTACGATTACCTGCTCAGATTCTCTGGACGCGGTACCGTTTCCTACGGAAATCAGGGAAACGTTATACTTTTCGATCAGTTTTTTCAGTTCTTTTTTGGATTCCTCCACCTTATTCTGAGGCGCTGTAGGATAGATTACTTTCGTATCCAGAACTTTTCCGGTTTCATCCACCACGGCCAGCTTGCAGCCGGTACGGAAAGCCGGGTCCCAGCCAAGAACTACTTTTCCTGCAATAGGAGGCTGCATCAAAAGCTGTTCCAGATTTTTTCCGAAAACAGAAATTGCTCCGTCCTCTGCGGATTCCGTCAGCTCGTTTCTGATCTCTCTTTCAATGGCGGGCCCGATCAGTCTGTCATAGCTGTCCCGGCTCACTTCTTTTAAAAGAGGGGTTGTGAAAGGATTTTCCGCCGTGATAACTTTTTTCTCCAGATACTGGTAAATATGCTCCACGGGAACCTCCACTTTCACAGTCAGAATCTTTTCCTTTTCTCCGCGGTTTAACGCCAGAACGCGATGCCCTGCCACACGGTTTATGGGTTCCTCGTAATTGTAGTACATTTCATATACACTGGCAGTCTTCTCATCTTTGGCACTGCTTAAAAGCTTTCCTTCTTTTCTGGTCAGGTCACGGATAAAAATACGGTAGTCTGCCTCGTCGGAAATAGCTTCCGCCAAAATGTCAGCGGCTCCTGCCAGAGCTTCCTTCTCGTCTGCCACGCCTTTTTCTTCGCTGACATAGCGCGCCGCCTCCGTCTCAAGGGGCGCTTCGGTCTTTTGCTCCATGATGAAATCCGCCAGAGGTCCCAGACCTTTTTCCTTAGCCACACTGGCTCTCGTCTTTCTCTTGGGACGATAGGGTCTGTATAAATCTTCTACCACCACCAGAGTTTCTGCCGCCAGAATTTTTTCTTTCAGTTCTTCGGTAAGCTGTCCCTGTTCGGAAATGGAAGCCAGCACGGATTCCTTTTTCTCTTCCAGATTTCTCAGATAAGAAAGCCGTTCGTGAAGATTTCGCAGCACTTCATCGTTCAGCGCGCCGGTAGCTTCTTTTCGGTAACGGGAGATAAAAGGAATGGTGTTTCCCTCATCAATGAGCTTGACCGCCGCTTCCACCTGCCAACGTTCTACACCCAGTTCCTCTTTGAGTTTATTTAAAATATCCATTTTTCTTTTCCTTTCCTGCCATCTTGCAAAGTCACACGGTCCGGGCGTTTTGCCCCGGTACACAACGCTATTCAAATTATAAGTCATGTGCATTTTTCTGGCAAGCAAAACCGGACCGCCTTGTCACTGAAAAGGAAAAATGATACAATATACCAGATAAACACAGATTGCCGCATTTTGCGGCCGATTGGAGGTATTTATGGACGATTATCATAACGGGAAAGTGCCCTGGCAATCGGGCGGCAATTCTTCCCCCTACTCAGAAACTCCGCCGAATACCGGTTATCCCAAGCCCAACCGCTTTGCCACGGCATCTTTAATTCTTGGACTTTTAAGTATCCTGACCGCTGTGATGGGTACTTTTTATCCGCCTTTTGCCCTTGGTGCACTGGCAATTATTCTGGCTGTTCTCTCAAAGGGCGCCGGAAGGAAACTGGCAGGATACGCCAAGGCCGGCTTTATCACGGCCATCGCAGGACTTACGATCAATATCGCTCTGCTTTGCAGCTTTTTGTATCTTCTGTTTGCGGTTCCATCCTTTTCCCAGGCGTTTCACGACCAGCTCAATGCCACATCCCAGGTTCTCTACGGGATGACTTTTGATGAAATGCTTGAGCAGATGCAATAACAGCCAATTTTACGTGTAAGGAGTTTTATTTATGAAAAAATACGCAACCAGCGCACAGTTAAAGGCCAGGGCAAGAGAACAGCTCTCCGGCCACTATTCTACTGTGATTGGTTCTTTTCTGACGGCAGAATTTTTTGTCATAGCAGTCTCTATGGCTTTATCCAATTTTACACTTGCTGCGGGAATATACAGTATGTTTTTCCAGATTGTGCTGGATTTTCTGGCCACAGTCTTTGCCGGGCTTTTAATCTGCGGTCTCACCTACCAGTACCTGCTGCTTGCCAGCGGACAGCCCCCCCGTATGTTTGACGTCTTTCATGCTTTTTACGGTTCTGCAGGGAAAACCCTCGTTCTCTCGCTGGTCATCAATCTGACAAGCAAGATCTGGTATCTGCCCGGTATTCTCTGCCTGATCATCTTTTCCCTGACCGGAAATTTAACCTATTTGCTTGGAAGCCTGCTTTTTCTTCTGGCTGCGCTTCCGGTGTGCATCATTTTCCATCTGATGTATTCTCAGGCCTATTACATTCTCTGGGATTTTCCGGAATTAAGCGCCAAAGAGTGCCTTGCCGCAAGCCGCAGGCTGATGAAAGGCAGCAAGGGACGCCGCTTCTATATGGAATTAAGCTTTCTTCCTCTTGAGCTTTTAGCTTTGTTAAGCTGCTGTATCGGCTATCTTTTCTTAAGCCCTTACATGTACGCTTCCTACACCAACTTTTATCTGGACCTTGTGCAGCAAAAAGGCGGCGCAGGAAAGGAATAAAAAAGAAGTCCGTCATCCGGCGGGCTTCTTTTTTATTCCTGTTTTATTCCAATTCGATTCCAGTCTTATTCCTGGTCGTCTTTTCTGGTTGTGATCCATTTCAGGTAAGCGTTGATAAAGGGATCCAGGGCACCGTCCATAACGGCATCCACATTTCCGCTTTCTTCTCCGGTACGAAGGTCTTTCACCAGCTTGTAGGGCTGCATTACATAGGAACGGATCTGGTTTCCCCAGCCGATTTCCTTCACTTCACCGCGGATATCGGAAAGTTTCTCAGCATTGGCTTCCTGCTGCAGCATATACAGCTTTGCTTTCAGCATCTGCATCGCCTTATCCTTGTTCTGGAACTGGGAACGTTCATTCTGACACTGTACCACGGTTCCTGTAGGGATATGGGTAATACGGATTGCGGAGGACGTTTTGTTGATGTGCTGTCCGCCCGCGCCGCTGCTTCGATAGGTATCGATTCTCAGGTCATCGGGATTGATCTCGATTTCGATATCGTCGTCAATCTCCGGCATAACATCCAGAGATACAAAGGATGTCTGACGTTTTCCCTGAGCGTTAAAAGGAGAAATACGCACCAGACGGTGAACTCCTTTTTCCGCTTTCAGATAGCCGTAGGCATTGATGCCGTTAACCTGGAAGGTTACAGATTTGATGCCTGCCTCTTCTCCGTCCAGATAATCCAGAACTTCAATCTGATAGCCTTTGCGCTCCGCCCAACGGGTGTACATACGGTAAAGCATGCTGCACCAGTCACAGCTTTCTGTACCGCCTGCTCCTGCATTCAGCTTCAGGATCGCGTTGTTCTTATCGTATTCGCCGGATAAAAGCGTGCTGATGCGCAGCTCTTCCAGTTCCGTGGAGAAAGCATCCAGTTCCTGACGAATCTCCTCCGCCATCTCCGGATCTTCCTCCTCGTAAGCCATCTCGATCAGGGTCTCGATATCCTCAAACTGACCCGCGAGCTTGTCATAAAGCTCTACGGTGTCCTTGAGGTTTTTCAATTCTTTCATTTTTTTGTTGGAGCTGTCAGGATCGTCCCAGAAACCGGGAGCCTCCATCTCCATTTCCAGTTCTTCGATTCGCTTTGACTTGTTAGCCAGGTCAAAGTGAATCCCTCACTTCCGCTAATGGAGTTTTGTAAGTCTGAAGCTCAGACTTCATCTGATCTAATTCAACCATTGCGTTCACCGCCTTTCATTCATTAAAAATCATCTGATTCTGCGTCTGCCTATGCATTTTTTCCGCAGCAATTTTTATATTTTTTACCGCTTCCGCAAGGACAGGGATCGTTGGGATATACTTTGTCTCCGTCACGTTTTACCGGCTTTTTCGGGCCGCTGTCGTCCTTGTTGGTTCCCGTTACCTTGGCAACCTGCTCTCTTTCCACTTTCTGCTCTATCTTCACACGGAAGAGCATCTTTATGGTATCTTCGCGGATGCTGTTTGTCATGGAATCAAACATATCATAACCGCTCATCTTGTATTCTACCAGAGGGTTTCTCTGACCATATGCCATCAGACCGATGCCCTGACGCAGCTGATCCATATCGTCGATGTGATCCATCCATTTTTTATCAATTACCTTTAACAGGATCACGCGCTCGATCTCACGAATCGTCTCTGCTTCGGGGAATTCTGCCTCTTTTGCCTCATACAGCTTCACGGCTTCTTCTTTCAGCTGCTGTTTCAGGCTGTTTTTCTTAGGTTTGGACACACGCTCTTTTTTCACCGGCTCCAACGGAATGATAGGAAGCAGCAGGCTGTTGAGCTCTCTGAAATCCCAGTCGTCGATATCCGCATCCTCGCCGATCACCATATCCACTGTGCTTTCCACAATGTCGGTGATCATCTTGTAGATCACGTCGCGCATGCTTTCTCCGTCCAGAACTCTGCGGCGCTCTCCGTAGATGATCTCACGCTGTTCGTTCATAACCTCATCGTACTCAAGCAGATTCTTACGAATTCCGAAGTTGTTGCTCTCAATCTTCTTCTGGGCGTTTTCAATGGCTTTATTCAACATCTTATGCTCAATTTCCTGTCCTTCCGGAATACCGAGGGCATTGAACATATTGATCATCTTTTCAGAACCGAACAGACGCATCAGGTCGTCTTCCAGGGAAATATAAAACTTGGATTCACCCGGGTCACCCTGACGTCCTGCACGACCGCGCAGCTGGTTGTCGATACGTCTGGACTCATGACGCTCTGTACCGATGATCTTCAGACCGCCGGCTGCTCTCGCCTCCTCGTCCAGCTTGATATCGGTACCACGGCCGGCCATGTTGGTTGCGATGGTAACCGCTCCATGGATACCTGCATCTGCTACGATTTCAGCCTCCAGCTCGTGGAACTTGGCATTGAGCACTTTGTGCTGGATGCCGCGGCGTCTTAACATACCGCTCAGTTCCTCAGATGCTTCGATGGTAATCGTACCAACCAGAACCGGCTGTCCTTTGCTGTGAGCCTCTTCCACCGCATCGCAGATTGCTTTCAGTTTTTCTTTTCTTGTCTTGTAAACCGCATCGTGATGATCCACACGTGCTACCGGTTTGTTCGTAGGAATGGAAACAACGTCCATGCCGTAAATATCACGGAACTCTTTCTCTTCGGTGAGAGCCGTACCGGTCATGCCAGCTTTTTTCTCAAATTTATTGAAGAAGTTCTGGAAGGTGATCGTTGCCAGCGTCTTGCTTTCTCTTTTTACCTTTACATGCTCTTTTGCCTCGATGGCCTGATGCAGACCGTCGGAGTAACGGCGTCCGGGCATGATACGTCCAGTAAATTCGTCAACGATGAGAACCTGATCGTCCTTTACCACATAGTCTTTGTCGCGGAACATCAGGTTATGAGCACGCAGCGCCAGAATGATATTATTCTGAATTTCCAGATTTTCCGGATCTGCCAGGTTTTCAATCTGGAAGAAACGCTCTACTTTGGCGATACCCTGAGCGGTAAGGCTGACTACCTTGTCCTTTTCGTTGACGTTAAAGTCTCCGCTCTCCTCTTTCTCCAGACCCATGATAGCGTCCATCTTGGAAAGATCTTCCATATCCTCGCCGCGCACCAGCTGTCTTGCCAGAATGTCACAGGCCTCATAAAGCTTTGTCGATTTTCCGCTTTGGCCGGAAATGATCAGAGGGGTACGGGCCTCGTCGATGAGAACCGAGTCCACCTCGTCGATGATAGCGTAGTGCAGGTCACGCAGAACAAGCTGTTCCTTGTAGATGACCATATTGTCTCTCAGATAATCAAATCCCAGCTCGTTGTTGGTCACATATGTGATGTCGCAGGCGTAAGCCGCTCTTCTCTCCTCCGGCTTCATATCGTTTAAAACAACGCCTACCGTCAGGCCCAGGAAACGATGTACGCTTCCCATCCACTCCGCGTCACGGGCTGCCAGATAATCGTTTACGGTTACGATGTGCACACCTTTGCCTTCCAGCGCATTTAAATAAGCAGGAAGAATGGCTGTCTGTGTTTTACCTTCACCGGTTCTCATCTCTGCCAGACGTCCCTGGTGAAGAATAATGCCGCCCATCAGCTGTACACGGTAGTGCTCCGTATTGAGCACACGGCGCGCTCCCTCTCTGGCAGTGGCAAACGCCTCCGGAAGCAGGTCATCCAATGTCTCGCCTTCAGCCAGTCTCTTTTTGTACTCCTGGGTCTTTTCACGCAGCTGCTCGTCGCTTAAGCTCATCATCGTATCCCGCAGAGATTCGATTTTCTTTACCAGCGGCTCGATGCGTTTTAATTCCCTCTCACTGTGGGTACCAAACACTTTTTCTACTACATTCATCTTTTTACTCCATTCAATGATACAAATTGTTTCTTTTTCTTGTCTGTTTCCTTTTGTATTGAAATGTATGACACTAAATCTTTCTTATTTTAGCAGAAAACAAGGGCATATTCAACTTTTTTTCCTGCAACTTTTCAGGGGCGGATGCTTGACCTTGCCTGCACCCAGTGTTATAATTTTAACAATGAGTGTCCTCGGGCTTTTTTGCCTGACACTTAAGTAAACAAATTAAACATCAAAATGATGAAAATGAGGTGTACGTAATGAACATGGGATTCGATGGATTGATTTCCAAAGTCAAAGAAGTAGAAATGAAAACAGTAGCCGTTGCAGTTGCTGAAGATGACGCCGTATTAGAGGCTGTTCAGGCGGCTAAAGAACGCGGTATTGCAAATGCCATCCTGGTTGGCGACGAAGCTAAGATCAGAGAAATCGGCGCTTCCTTAAATATGAACATGGACGATTTCCGCATCATCAACGAGCCTGACAACTGGCAGGCTGCCCTGACCGCTGTAAAGCTGGCTCATGACGGCGAAGCTGATATGTATATGAAAGGTCTGATGGATACCAAATCCTTCTTAAAGAGCATTCTGGACAAAGAAGTTGGACTTCGTACCGGCAACCCGCTGTCTCATGTATGCGTATTTGAAGTAGAAGGCGTAAAACAGCTGTTATTCTTAACAGACGTTGCTTTTATCACTTATCCTTCCTTAGAAGATAAGGTACATATTATCGAAAACACTGTAAAAGTTGCTCACGCATGCGGCATCGAATGCCCGAAAGTAGCTCCTCTGGCTGCCGTTGAAGTTGTAAATCCGAAAATGCCCTGCACCGTGGATGCTGCTGAGCTGACAAAGATGAACGAAGAAGGAAAAATCACCGGCTGCATCGTAGACGGCCCTCTTTCCATGGATATCGCTATCGATCCGGAAGCTGCTTCCCACAAGGGTGCAAACAGCCGCAAGATCGCAGGCGACGCAGATATCCTTCTGTTCCCTGACATCCATGCAGGAAACCTGGTATACAAAACTTTAGTACACACTGCAAACGTGAAAAACGGCTGCATCATGACCGGTACCAAAGTACCTGCTATCCTGACAAGCCGTTCCGATACTTTCGAGACAAAGGTAAATTCCATCGCTCTTGCTGCTGTGGTAGCAGAAGGCTTAAAACATGTAAACTAATATAAGGAGAGACAAGGTATGAAAAGCTTAATCATCAATCCCGGCTCCACATCCACCAAAATCGGTGTATTTGAAGACGAAACTTTACTGTTTGATCAGACTTTAAGACATCCCACGGAAGAAATCTCCAAATATGCTTCCATTATCGACCAGAAAGATTTCCGCAAGGACATCATCACAAGCTTCTTAAAAGAACAGAACTTTGATATCAAATCTCTGGACTTTATCGTAGGACGCGGCGGTCTGTTAAAACCCATTCCGGGCGGTACTTACAGAGTCAGCGACGAACTGCTTGCTGATCTGAAAACCGGTGTACAGGGACAGCACGCTTCCAACTTAGGCGGTATTCTGGCAAGAGAAATCGGCGATGAGCTGGGCGTTCCCTCCTTTATCGTTGACCCGGTTGTTGTAGACGAATTAGAGCCTGTGGCAAGATATTCCGGAATGCCGGAGCTTCCCAGAAGAAGTATCTTCCACGCCCTCAATCAGAAGGCTGTTGCTAAAAGATACGCAAAAGAAAGCGGTATCCCTTACGAAAACCTGAACCTGATCGTTATCCACATCGGCGGCGGCGTTTCCGTAGGCGCTCACAAAAACGGCAAAATCGTTGACGTAAACAATATCTTAGACGGCGAAGGCGCTTTCTCTCCGGAACGCGCAGGAACCGTACCTGCCGGCGATCTTGTTAAAATGTGCTTCTCCGGCAAATACACACAGCAGGAAATCTACAAGAAAATCTGCGGCAAGGGCGGCATCACTGCTTACCTTGGAACCAACGATGTTCGCGACGTATTCAAGATGGTTGAAGAAGGAAACGAAGAAGCGAAAGGCGTTTTAGATGCTTTCTATTACCAGATTGCAAAAGATGCCGGCGCTATGGCTGCCGTACTGGAAGGAAAGGTTGACAAGATCCTTTTAACAGGCGGTGTTGCTTACAACCCGTATACTCAGAAAATCCTTCAGCAGAAACTGGGCTTCATCGCTGACTTTGTAGTATATCCCGGCGAGGATGAACTGCTTGCTCTGGTACAGGGCGGTCTGCGCGTGATGAACGGCGAAGAAGACGCTAAGGTATATTAAGATTGGTAAGTATTAAAATAGCCTTATAAAGAAAAGAGAAAGTCCTCACAGGTTATCTGTAATGTCGGACTTTCTCTTTTTTGATTCCAGTATACTGCTCAGACTTTCATTTTTTCAACTTTCCGATTCCACTCTTCCACGGAAATATTCAATGCCTCTGCAGCCTGCTCGATTGTCAGAAATCCTTTTGTTATCAGTTCCTGAAAAACTTCCAAGCGCCTCAATTCTCTGCCTTCACGGCGCTCCAATTCTCTGCCTTTTTCTATTCCTTTCTCTATTCCTCTTTCTATCCCTATTTCAATTCCACTTTCCCAATACTCTTCCAACGCTTTACACATATTCCAGTTCTCCCCTTTCTGCTCCTGCTCTGTGATCATTTCCGATTCGGTGATGGCTCCTATTACTTTCGCCAGTTCTGACGGGATGTTTATGTCCTGGTATTTGCGGTTCAAGGATGTAAAGCTCTTCTGAAAGATTTCACGGGAGATTTCGAAGACCATCTCCACGTCTGCATTTTCAAAGTGGAACTTCCCGCTGTCCCTTAATTGTAAAAAGTTCATGCTGTAGTCCGATACGACGGCGCTTATCTCCTTGGGCATAGGGATGAACATGTCTTTCAGGCTTTTCGGACCATCCCATGGTTTCTCCCCGTAATAAACCACGATGGTGATGATTGGATGGAGCCTGTCGTTTTTTCCAAAGCCGGAAAGGAATTCTTCTCTGCTCTCACTCCAAAGACTGGCAGAGTTTTCTTCGGTTTCTGCCAGCCCCTTTTCTTCTGGCCCTCTTTCTCTGCTGTAAACATCATGTACGTTTCGAGTGCTTCTACGCCTTTTTCTCCGCTTTTTTCTCTTCCCGGAGATTTCCCGGTATTCTTTTAAATAACCCATGCCGTCATAAAGCAGGTTTCTTAAAGGCATGGCGTAATGGATATTTTTCTGGTTTTCTATGCCGACAAGAATAAATTCCGCACCCAGAGCGGTTCGCTTGATCACGTCTCTTGTTCTTGTCAGGTTCTCTATAAAATCTTTGCCTTCTATCGTCCCAGAGACTTCGCGTCTGCTTCCTGCAGTTCATCCGGCTTTAACACCTGAACACCTTCAAAAACTACCGTGTTAAACAAAGCGGCAAAGCGGCGGTTGTCTCGCCAGAATTCTTTTAAAATTGTATCTGTATGATATTTTCGGTTCATTTTCCTCCTGTATCTAGCTGGTTGAAGCTCTTTCTCTTTTTTGTGTGTTCTTTCTCCAGCCTTTTTACAGGGGACTATGCCGCCTAAAGCACGTGAGCTTTTTGAAGGATTCCCTGCATCATCGTCAATATATGACGGTTTCTATTCATTTGTGTTTCTTACCGGCAATTCTGCCTTCATGAGCGCAAATCATCAAATATGTGTCTTACATCCACACGATATGATGGTTTTTATTTCAAAAATCAAATATAATTCAAATTATTGTGCAATCTTATTATAACGTGACAGATGATAAATAGCAAGGTTTCTACTACTATTTTGTCCTTTTTCGGAAAGTACCTGTAATCTGTCAAAACCGGGATTCAACGCTTTCAACGTCTTCCCCGGTATATTGAATTTATTTATGCTGTTACTTATACTTCCTGCTTCCGATGCGACAGAAAGAAGGCAATACGTGAGTATTCTGGAATATCTCCTTACCTGGAAACTCTTTGACGAGGCAAAATACCAGGAAATGTATGAGCAGAAAGTCATTGCCCCTGACCTTAAAGCCACAAAGGATCCAATCATTGATGACTTGAATGGCGTAGTGCCTCCTCTCCAGCGCAGGATGATGAAAGAGCTTCTTGCTCGTGACGTTTCTCAACATCATATATTGCCAGTGTCATGCGAATTCGATTATTGATACTTTTTTCAGTTCTATAGTCCATTAGAACTGAAAAAAATGCACATACAAGACAAATGATCGTCAAAGAAAGGGGCTCTCCCAGAATATTCTGCAAATTTAATACTATTTGAAAGCAGCTAATTAACGTCACGATAAATGAAAAAACAGCCAGAATTAAAAACACTAGGGAAAGAGCCTCAGAGAGACCTGTGATATCTCTCAATTTTTCAGTTTTCCTATTCTGATTTCTTATTTGAATATAATAGACACAATACGCATAAAAATAAGATGCCACGTCATAACGTTCCATAAGAACATCGGCATCCCCTGAGATTGTTGATGTTTGATTTATAAAGTCTTTCGCAAGCTTCCGATACCATTCCCTTTTATAAACATTTGTAATCGGACCATCGTCCGTGAATATATTCCTCATGCAACTTTGCAGAGTTGTTTTCCGAAATAATCGCACTGCACCTTTTAAAAAGATGTTCTTAAGATTTTTTGAAATGTCCCTTTGTACTGCACGGCTATTTTGCGCATCGTCACTATCCTCAATTTCTTCCCCCTCCCGGGCTTGTTCCCTGAAAATATTGTCTTTACCATTATACATTATTCCGTACAATTCCTGGACAGCAACACCTAACAAAAATGTGATCACACCAAACAAAGATATGATACACACATTCCAGAGAAATTCATTCATTTCTTCAGAAACGGGTAAAAGTCCAATATATTTATATGCGCTCTGTATCACACTAAAACCCATTTTTTTTGCGATTATTTCACTTCCAATTACCAATACGGAACCAGAAATAAAATGATTCAAATAATCATAGAAGCCCTGGTGTTCAATCAAACTATCCATTCCTGACATAAAACCCTTCACATATAATCTTTTTACTATTCCATGAATTGCCCAACTAATGAGCCTGGTATCGATTTTTCTGTGCTGTAGATGATCGCGCTGGATTTCCCGCCATCGATACTGTCTATCAGCTTCCCTGCAGCTTATGCAGGCAAAAACTGCAGAGCGCTCCTTCTGTTACGTTGTTGTCCAGTGTAACTGCCTCATCATTCAGGCGCACTTTCAGTGCCTGCCGCGAAAAAATAAATGCACTTGTACTCATGATTTAACGTTTACCTGCAAAAACTTTGGTTATCCTGATTATTCCTAAAATTCTTGAAATACAATATTGGAGCGGCATCCTAAGAACACCGCTCCAACACTTGACACAGATATTATTTTGTTTCTTTATTGATTTTCAGGACTTGGCAATAAGCAACTCTACTCCTGAGCATCCTGCGCCTCTGATTCAGGAGTTGTCTCATAAGGCGAAATTTCCTGAGTCAAATTCCAGCTATCAATCTTTCCAGCATCGTTTGTTCCGATAACACCTTCAAGATAATCTGC
This sequence comes from uncultured Lachnospiraceae bacterium, assembly GCA_944381635.1. Classification (GTDB taxonomy): domain Bacteria; phylum Bacillota; class Clostridia; order Lachnospirales; family Lachnospiraceae; genus CALWLY01. The sequence goes on along the minus strand of CALWLY010000007.1, from coordinate 72,514 downwards.
CTGAATTGCTTCTGCCTGAATTTTAATTTCCAAATCAGCATCTGCCATCGTATTTGTCCATGTAGTGGGAATCTTTACATGGTCGAACATCAACACATCTTTATCATCCTGTGAGAGTTCAACGTTGTAATAATAATATCCTTCTGTTCCGAGCGTCCAATCATCTGATTCTGATGCAAAAACTACACCCTCATGTGTGATTCCAGCAAGAACTTCATTCCTGACATTGGCATCTGCCTCTTTTCCGTCAACAAATATGCCCAGCTTAACACGAACATATGCATCCGCAGAAGAACCTTCCAGACTTATTGTGGGATCCTTTTCAATCACCTGTCCGGGCAAAACATCAGTAATTTTTTTACTACCGTTCGTTAACTTATCAAATTCTGGCTCTGTGAGTGAAATATTTACATTTCCCATAGTAACTGTATTATTCACATCAGTTTTATCTGTAAAGTAAGCCAAAGTACTTCCGATTCCTACTACACCTAACAAAGACACTGTAGTAAGCAAAACTGCTAATTTCTTCTTATTCATAATTTATGTACTCCTTTTCTATGAAAAGCATAGATTAATTTTACTGAATATTAAGTCCACTTTTTGCAGTTTCAAATGCTATTTGCTCAGCCTTCTTTTCATTAGTTTCTTCAATACCATCTGCCTGAACCGCTGCTGCTTTAATTTTAATTGTCTTACCATTTATATCATTCATATCGGTTTCAGTTAACGTATGCTTTACTTTTAATCCTCTAAATAACTGACCAGATAACGAATCATCTTCCGGATTGCTCAAGGTAAGCTTTGATACAACGTTCTTATACACATAATATCCATCTATCAAACCCTTATCCTTGTTCCACTCAGTATCACGAGTACCATCTTCTTTTAATTTTATCCAATTGCCACCCAAGGAATCTGTCTTTCTGTCAAGATTCATTCCTTCTTGTTCTAAATCATCTACCCCTACAATGTGAACAAATACATAACTATCAATTCCCTCAGTCAACTGAACAGTCGGATCCTTAAACACTTCAGAACCAGGAAGTAATTTGTCATACGTCAAAATTGTAACACGTTCACCCTCTTTTTCCTTCCAATCACCATCTATATAATTTACAGGGGCTTCATTCAGCACTAAAGCATTTTGCTCATACTTTCCTACCGTAAAAGTATTTGTTACTACATCTGTTTTAGTAGACAAATACGCCAGTGTAGATCCTACACTTACCACTGCCACCAGTGATAATGACAAAGCCAATGTTAATAAACTTTTTCTTTTCATAGTTCTTCTCCTTTAAAAAAATTAATTTTTATTTCTCAATATAACCACTTTACCATCCGACGGTCATATAATGGTCATATAATGAGCAATTTATTTTTTATTTCGTTTCTTTTTGTTTGCGGTTTTTTCTTCCTCCGGCATTAAAATTTCCGGTAAAAAGGTAAGCAGCAAAATCAGAACAAGTATCCCGCATATCACACCTATACCGATAGGTGTTTTCGCGTAGATGCTGATATAGCCTATGTATGGAAGATGGAAATCTGCTCTTCCGACAACACTGGAAAATACTACCGGAGAGGCGTCATTTGCATTATTGGCATCTCCTTTTGTAATAATTTCCTGTTTGCTATCATCAATTTCCACAATTCTGTGTGTAACTACCGTATCACCGCTGAGCTGGTAGGTAATGATATCACCTATCTCCAGCTCCTGCGGATTGGTTTCTTTTACATAGACTACAGAGCCTACCGGTATTTCCGGCTCCATACTGCCGGAAAGTACCGCCATAGTCTGGTATCCCATTAAATGTGGGACAACCATAATCGCTGCCACTACTGCCAGAAACAATAATATAATGCCTGAAAGAATACTGCATATTTTCTGGAAAACTTTCATATTTTCTGTCCTTATCCTTCGCTGCCTGTGGTCACACCACCATTTTCATAAAATTCCCAAATTTTCTCTGCCTCTGTTTGGTTATATTTTCCATTAACTATTGCATTAAACGTTCCATCATCCGTATGTACAACTGACTGCACAGCTTCCTGGTACACCGTTACCTGGAAATTTCCTGCTTCTTTTACTGCTTCGACCACTGTTTTATCATCTTCGCCAAAAACTCCGGTTACCCTATTGAAAACAGGTGTTTGGGTCTTAGTTCCAGTTGGCAAGACACCCTGGTAATAGAAATAGCCATCATAATATTCCCAATCATTAAGTGCATTACCATTCTCAAAAGGATAGTCTAAAGGATTACCTGATACACCAGCCAACTTCAAAGGTCCATTCGTATCAAAAAGCTCAACCGGTGATACCGATACTCTGACTCTGACAATACAGTCATTTTCACCAATATTTTCTACATAAGGTTCTTTCGTCAAATCAGATCCATTTGGAACCGGCGTCTCTTCATCTATTTCTGTAGTAACATTTCCTACAGAAAAGGTATTGACCAAGGCCCCTGTCTCTCTGTGAAGATAGGCAAACGTCACGCCTGCCAGAAGCAGTACCAGTACTGCAGATGTTGCCAGAAGAAGAATTGCTTTTGTCTGTTGTTTTTTTCCTTTGCTCATCGTTAACACTCCTTCCTCTTACTCTGTTACTGTCTCGCCAGGTGCAAGTTTCTGTTCAATACTTAAGCTGCCATCATCATTTACCGTAAAACTGTTTTCCATCACATCTGCATGAGAGAAATTGTTGTCGAAGGTCTTCTCGTTTTCGAATCTAACATCTTTTAACTCAGAAGAATCTATTTCAATTTTTCGCTTTACTTCACCCTTGCATGTATACCTCAACGTATCGAGTTCTTCAACCTCATAAGTTCCATACGGCAAACCAGTCAAAAGCTCCGCTGACTTAGTGGCACCATTAACTATATCTTCCGAGAAACTTATAGTCCTATACCACACCTGCTGAGTCTCCGTATTTGTGATTTTAAACTGGAACACCGCATCACCATGTACAGCATCTACCTTATCCACATGTTTAGTGATTTTTAACTGACCATCATTTTTTTGCAGTTCATTGAAGAAATCAACCTGCTTTGGTTCCTCTCCTGCTTTCATTTCAACAACTTTCCAGTACTTCTCATCGCTACCTGCATCACCTAAATGACAAACATATGAATCGTCCGGAAGAACTTCTTCCACCAAATAAAATCCCTCCGGGAGCTGCAGGTAAGAAGCTTCCTGTGGTGCAGCAGTATTCTTGGCTTCGTCCAATGCTTGTTTTTCAGAGGTAAAGAAGGAGGCTATCTTTTGAAAAATATTTTTCTCTGTTGCAACACTGCTATCGTCTTCAGTCATTGGAACATAATATTGAGTATTTGGCTGCATATTAGCATCAAAAATTATAGATTTGTTATACGGTGTAGCATCTGAATCCCCATATTCTCCAACAACTTGCGTATATTCCTTCTCATTTAAGGTTATTTCTGTTGAACCATCCGTAACAGTTAACGGAGTAATTTTGAAATAAAATTGGCGAGTATCTTTGTCCTCTTCTGCTTCAAATCCATCAATCGCTTTGGTAATTGCTAATTCGCCGCCTTTTCTGCTGTTAGTGACTATAACTTTGGAATTATTACCTAAAAGGATTTCGCCTATAGCTTTATCAAATCCATTAGGAACTTCATCTATACGTGTGTTATAGCTTTTAAACTCTTCTGAATCAATAGTCCCTTCAAAAAATTCAATTTTATAGTCACTACTGAATTGGGAAGACGAATCAATCACCTCGTAAACTTGAAATTCTGTTCCAGAAAGGATCTGGGTAATCTTAGCTGTCTCTCCTTCCTTCAGCGTAATTGTTCCATCATCCGTCCATATCGGTTCTCCATCAACGATATAATAGTTGCCAACATATGGCACTAGCTCTCCATTTGTTGACTCTAAATCCAAATGAATCTTAAATGTTTCACCGTTCGAATCTTGCCCTTCTGCCATTTTCTTTTCAATCCATAATTCTCTGCTATTTGCAGCCGAACAGTGGTTAACAAATACAATTCTTCCTCTCTCATCTACAGTCATGATGGAAGACTCTGCATTTTTCGTTCCACCAATGGCTCCACCTTCACCCCAATCAATAGTCTCTGTGTCCGTAATTTCTATTGTGTCATATTCGTCCGTCTTTACACCGCATTCCACAACTTTATATTCTCTGTTGGCCAATAAATTCTGAAAATGAGCCTCCTCATCGCATTTTAAGACAAATACATCTTCTCCTTTATCGTTTTTTCGCCACTGAAGGCCTTTAGGATCTTCAGTATCATTAGCCAAAATATGTTTTACACCATTTTCTTTGGCCATTCCCTCCGTGTACAGTATATATTTACCTTCTACAAATTCATCATCGCTGTCCGGTACATGCTCTTGTACATACAACTGAAATTCAAATTCTACATTTGCATATTTATCTTTATCTGTCTCCTCAAGCTGTTTTTCTACGATAACCGTATCAGCCGGAATAATCGGAAGATTAAACTTCATTTCCAGATTGGATGCACCTGCGCCACGTTCCATATAGAACATATCAAATGTATGATTGGTAAAATTTTTAAACGTATTTCCTTCAAATCCCTCTGTACTCTTTTCAGCCTTCTCAAACATTTTCTTTATCGTAGTAGTATAAGAACCATCTGGGTTTTTCCTATAATAACTCTCATCTGCATTTTTGATTTTATCAATTTTAATTTCACCCGTAGCAAAGTTTATGCTTCCATTTCTTGCGTCATGAACCCCACCCATATCAAGTACCAGAACTCCATCAATATAAATCCACAGATCATCATCACCTGTGAATTCATAAGTCATAGCCATTTCATTAACTAATCCATTTTTAGGCTGACTGAATTTCGCTCCCACATGCATTCCGAAGTTATAATCTATCTCTCCGGTGGGTTTATACAACTTCTTACCCCAATCAGAGTCCACTAATTCTGCACCATACTTATCGTATAGATTCTTATTCTTAGAAAATCTTCCTGGCTTTATGTCATTAAATGGCAAGAAATTACCTCTTTGATAAAAATACGCATTTTCCTCACTAGGTGTTCCTAGCGCATCTTTGTATACCTTGAAATCACCTGTTGTTTTATCAAAGTATGCATAATTTTCAAAACTACTGTAAGAATAATACCCTGTAACAGGGTCAAACTGAAGCAAATGGTTTGCATCCCATTTTTCTACATCGCCAATATCGTCATGTTTGCCGTTTCCATTACTATCATAATTTTCCTTAAATAATCTGCTGAATGGCGGATCATTATCGCTATTATCGTTATATATTACTTGAGGGAACCCGTCCTCGCCAAAAGTATGGGAAAGCATATCTATCGCTACTCTACCTTTATTTTCTCCATCACCTTCTTCATAATTTATTGCCCCCATTACATTATGTTGCACACCATCCTGGTCTTTTGCTGTATTACGCATACCATCATAATCAAAAATCTCCATCGTAATACCATGTTCAGTATTATCAATTGTCTCGACTGTTTCAAGCTTTTCAGCATAATAGAAAGTTATGGTTTTATACTCCAAATCACTCCATTCGGTCTGTATATCTCCCCAGTAATCCGTATACTGATACTGATACTGTACTTGATACCATCTATATTGATATGCGTACTTTATCCCAATAATCTCCGTTTCATTCCCCCAAGAATTTTTGACAGTCGCATGAGAAAATGTATATACTTTTTCATTCTCTCCTTCTCCGACTTTAATAGATGCTAATTGATCCCATCCTCTCTTATCATCTGACAATTTTGTCAAATCAACTTCTTGGTTTTCAGTTAAACTAATTTCGTTAATAGCAGGATGAAGATCATTATTATCCAAATCTTTTATTTCTATGGAAAAATCATTTGAGCTCCATTCGTTCTTCACAATTACATAAATCGAAAAGCTTTCAGTATTGAAGCTAACAGATGTAACCTTACTATCACTCTCCTGAATTTCGCTCTCCATAGAAACCGGAGCCTTGTCAATACCATCTTCAAAATGGTACACTTTCATTTTTCCTGCCTGAGACTCTTCCTCTTCCTGCTTTGCCATCATGCTGGCAGCCATCATCCTTTTTGGCTGTGTTTCCCCAACTGTGACACTCAGACCTTCTGTTTCTTCCGTCTCTTCCTCTCCCGTACTTACTTCAATTCCTCCGTTAGGAAATTCAAAAGTAACTTCCACTTCTTCATCCGGTTCTACTTCTTCCCCGTCTTTTGTAAAGTAAATATCATAGGAACGGAACTCAGACGCATCACTTCCCGCTGCAGCGATCTGCTCTGCAATTTTGTCATAGTCTTCTCCCTCTGTAATCGGGATTACTTCCAGCTCACTGTCTTTTAAAGCTTCATCTGTCTCGCTGTAAATAACAATAACCCTGGTGCCATCTTCCAGCACTTTCTCCATGCGAGGTCTTTTCTCACCTAATGTCCCATTTTCACTAATCCCATTGCCGCTGGGATCATTTCCGCTAACGTCTGCGGACGGATCGTTGCCGCTGACGTCTTCTTTTTCATCATCCTGTCCGTCGTTGCCGCTGACGTCGGAACCGTCATTTTTATCTTCGTCCTGATTTTCGTCAGACGAGTCGTTATCGCTGACTGCGCCGTCTTCTCCCTCAGAACCGTCGCCAGTCTCGTTTCCATCTCCGGTTCCCTCTGTACCGTCGCCGGTTTCATTTCCGTCCCCGGTTCCTTCTGTGCCGTCACCGGTTTCATTTCCGTCCCCGGTTCCTTCCGTGTCATCGCCGGTCTGGCTTCCATCTTCGGTTCCCTCTGTGCCGTCGCCGGTCTCGCTTCCATCTCCGGTTCCCTCTGTGCCGTCACCGGTTTCATTTCCGTCCCCGGTTCCTTCTGCGCCGTCGCCGGTCTCGTTTCCGCCGTTTTCATCGGAACCATTGTCTGTCTGCGTTCCATCGCCGCCGTTTTCGCTTCCGGAGCTTTCGTTATTCTGTCCGGAATCGGAGGAGCCGTCATCCGTCTGGGCAGACTCTCCCTCTGTGCTTTCCTGGGTGGAGCCTCCGCCACCATTTTCTTCTTCGCTTTGTGTTGCCGGCGCATTTTGATCCGCTTCCTTGCTGATGCCCACTGCTTCCGCCGCAAAGCTCCATACATTGCCGTTTACTGCCAGTGCCGCACATAATCCCAGCGCCAGAATTTTGGTACTCAATCCAGCTTTCATCCTGGTTCCTCCTTAACTTCCTATCTATATTCTTTCTGCTAAAGAATGTAAATCTATTCTAACGTTTCTAAGTATACCAACGGACAGTCACACATCGGTAACAAAACGGCAAAAAAGAATTTCCCAGAGCAGGAATCTCCCCCTGAAATGTGTGCGTTTTTACGCACACTGGCGCCGAGCGCGATTGCCGTCGCCTGCGGCGGGTCGCACTGCGACGTCTTCCGCTTTGCCGCAGTGCGATTTACTGTTCTTTTTTATTTGATGGGAAATGAAATTTTCCATCAAATAAAAAAGAACAGCGGTTACATCCACTGTCCTATTTCCAGCACTTCTGATTTTATATGGATTCTTTGTCCGGAGTAATGCCGGTAAAAAGCGTCTGAAATACGTTTTGCCACGATTTTTGCGGATTCTCCGCTGCATTCATTCAGCAAAACAATATACTGGCTTTCGCTATATCTGGCGATAATGTCGTCTGCCCGCAAAGATGCAGAGAGTACATTTTCCAGTTTTCTCATGGATTTTTTCAGCAAAAATTTTTTTGCCTGTTCCTCGTTGGCAACCCCTCCTATACCGTGAACCAGCTTTAAAGTAAGAAGCATAACCTGGCCGTGGGAACCCCACCGCCGTTTTTCGGACCGCCAGGTGGTACATATCTTTAAACACCGGTATGGAGCAAAGCATGGGACCTTTGACCTGTCCTTCGTCGAACTGCGTCTGCAAATCTCCGATTTTCTGAACTTCTTTCCTCTCACTTTTTTCCTTCAAAATAGTTTCCTGGAGTTTTTTCAGCCGAACGGGATTGACGTTCATAGTCTCCTCCAGATGTCTGATCGCCTGCTCCGTATATTCTGTGGCTTCCCTCCATTTCTTCTGTCTGTGCAGGGATTCGATCATCTCATACTGTAAATCTTCATCCTCCGGGTATTTCAGCAGAAGTTTTTCACAGATATTTTCTATCTTTTCATCGTCGCCTTTCTGTCTGCAGCATTCGATCAGTTTTTTGATTCCTTTAAACATCAGGTTATGATAATACGTGGAATAAGGAAATACCCATCGGGTATCTCCGATCGTCTCCAGGAACTCTCCTCTGTAAAGTTCTATACTTGCTTCCAGTTCTCTGATGACGTCTTCGAGCATATATCCGTGTGTGCTTTTCTCCACTTTTTCTTCCAGAAGTTCTGCATCGATTACCACCTCGCACTCGGGATTCCAATAATAAAAGCCTCTGCCGCTGTAGATATATTCTTCTCCCCCTAAATATTCCTTCATAAGGTTTCTGAGGCGGTACATGAGATTTTTAAGCGCCCCTGCCGGGTTTCCGATCTCTCCGTCTTCCCACACTACATCCGCCAGCTCCATCTGCGAAAGTTTTTTGTTCCGAAATAAAAGGATGTAGGCCAGCAGTCTCATGATCCTCTCGGAATGAATCTCTTTTTCCGTAAGGCATCCGTCTTCTGTTTCCAGCCGGAAGTCTCCCAGAAAACAGACTTTTATCTTTTTCTTTTCAGCCATATGATCCCCCCTTTGTGCATATTGTCAATGTTTTGCCATTGGCAGGTATATCCGTATATACGCAAACAGACAGGAAGTGTTTTGTTCTCCCTGTCATGTATGCTTTGCTGTCTTCGCTTTATTTTTCTTCTTTGCCGGAATCAGCAGTTTTCTTCTTCATGATATAAACGACCAGGATGATCACAACGAGCAGAATTAAAATTCCCAATCCTGCTGCCAACATATTGGTATTCTCTGCCGGTGCGTCAGCCAGAGGAACTTCTTCCTCGGTGACGGTCGTCTCCTGCTGCTGTGTCTGTACTTCGGATTCCGCTTCTGTCTCTGTTTCTGCCTCTGACGCCGTCTCTGTCTCCGCAGCTGTTTCTGTCTGTGTCTCAGCGGTTTCTTCTTCGGAAGCCTCTCCGCTGCCGCCTGCAGTCTGTCCGTCTGTCTCCTCGTCACGGCGCTCGCCCAGTACACCGTCTTCGCCTTCTGTGTCAGGCACCGGCTGTCCCGGAACAATTTCTGTCTCTACTCTTGTTCCGCCATCCACATATTGGATGTTTGTCTGGGTGTTTGTGATCACATGGGTTTCACCCGGGATATAGGTATATACGAAAACGAGTTCATTAGCCGCTCCCGCTTCGCCGGACAGTGTCAGTGATTTTGTCTCGCTGTCTACGGTATAGCCTTCGATCACTTTGGCTTTGGAGTGTACCACATCTCCCGCATTGCCCACCGAATCAAGCTGTGCTGCCAGCGGATTTCCTTCGGTATCCACATAGCGGATCACGTAGTCCACGGGATCGATCAGAACTCCGTAATCCAGCACCAGTTCGATGTTCTGATTTACCTGTGAAGGAAGGGAGCCGTCTTCGTCTAATCCGATGCTGCTTTCCTTAACGCCTGTCACATAATAAGCTTTTTCTCCAGCCTCATCCGTTAAAGTGATAGCGCCCTTTGCCTTAAGCTCCTCTAAACTAACCGGCATGGAGTCGCCAGGATTCACCTCTATCGTAACGGTTCCTGTAGCTTCAGAAACGGTACCGCCGAAGTCACTGTTCAGTCTTGCAACCCTTCCGGGTTTGATCTTTACGGTATATTTACCCCCTTCTTCTGCTGCCGCCGTAAGGGAAAGGGAAACAAGCAGCATGGCTGCCAGGAGAAAAGCAAGCAATTTTTTCATCCGTCTCATGTTATTTCTCCTCCCTTTTTTTCTTAATAATAAGAACTGCTGCCAACAGAATTACCACTGCTGCAAGAATTCCTACATAAAGGCCAATCGGAGTTTCATCGCCAGTGCTTGCGCCCTGACGTTCTCCAAGCACACCTCTGTCCTCGTCGTCCACGCGCTCTCCGGCAACGCCGTTATCGCTGATCTGCTGTTTGATGACTTTTTCGGGAAGAACCTGTGTGATGGTCTGCACGTTGGTCACTTCTCTTGTCTTATCATGGTCATATTTATCGGCATACTCAACCACAAAGTTGAACTGATAGAAACCGTTTTTTGTCATGTATGCATTGTCGCCGGTCTCTCCATCCAATCCGATGGTAAGAGAAAAGCTTGCGTTTTCCTGGGGATTTAAGGTTTCCAGATACATGTTTCCGTTTTTGCCGGTAAGTTCTTCCAGACCTTTGCTTTCGCTACCGCCCACGGAAACTTCATATAAAACTCTGGGTTCCGCTTCTCCTTTAACCAGCTCCAGTTTTACATCATAAGCCGCAGCTCCCTCGCCGAGCAGATCTTTTACCGTCTGGGATGACAGATAAAATTCTGCCGCCTGCTGTGCCCTGTTTTCCAGTTCGATGGTCTCGGTCTTTACCTCACCGGGCAGAATGTTCTGAAAAGCCTCTCCAAAACTTTCCGGATCTCCACCCTCATATTTCAAAGACTTGCTGCCATCAAAAACTACTTTTAATCCGGTTTCAGGTTCCGTCTCGTTTTCTTCTGCATAGGACGTCAGAGTCATTCCCAGCAGCATAGCAAGAGCGCAGCCTGCCGCTATCAATTTTCGAAATTTCATTTTCTTTTCACTTCTCCCGTCTTTTCCCCTGTATGTAAAATAGGAAGGGGATTGATTTCTTTGCTCAACTCCTGCAAGCTGTTATTCTGTAATGCCTGTGATGTTTTCTCCGCTAAACTCTGCCGCAACACCCCACTCGGACAGGATAGCCGCCTCTGCGCCCGCTGTCTGCACTGCGTCCACACGGATATCCAGCTGGAATGTTTTATCTGCAAATTCATTTCCCATCTCAGGGCTTAACTTGATATGTTCCATCACGTTGGAGGATTTTTCATCTTTTTCAAGAGGTTTCGTGTAATACATCGTCACCTGCTCTGCATTGTTTTCTTTGATAATCCAGCCGCTGTTATCAACAGCCTCGATTTGGATCATATCGCCGTTTTCCAGAGGGATTTTCTCTCCTTCCTCATCCAGCCAGAATTTATCGATGGTCACTCTGGCATAAAGGGGAATATCTCCTGTGGACTCCACCTTGACTTCCTTCTCAAGCGTAGCCCCCGGCATACCCTTAAACTCCACATTTACCTGACTTGCGTCGTTTACACCGTCACCTGTAAGCGCTACATTCAGTGACTGTGTTGTAATCGCCTGTGTCACATTTCCTCCGGATACCTGATAGGCTGCCGTGCCGCCGATGGCTGCCGCTGACACTGCCAGGACTCCTGCCGCCAAAACCACTACTGTTTTCTTCCTCACAACTTATCTCCTCAATTCTGCTTCCTTCGCCTTTTTTGTTTCTGTATCTATATGCAGAAAGACTTTTACTGTTAAAAATCTTTCTTTGTACTCTAAAAAGATTATAAACTAACATTCTTCTAAACGCTAGTACCATTATAATCGCAATCCGTCACAGAGCAGTCACAAAAACAGATTTTACTTGCTTTCTGTCTCTTTTTCCGGGAGTTTATGCCTCATGGAACGAATACTTTTGCCGTATTTGGGGAAAATAGCCGTGGGAAAAGCCGCTTCCCCTTTTAACTTATGGTAAAGTATGGTAGACTCTTAATCAGAAATTACGAAAGAGAGGATCATAGATATGGAAAAAAAGGAACTGGCGCACGCCCTTCACCAGCGCAAATTTAACTGCTGTCAGTCCGTTGCCTGCGCCTTTGCACAGGAAATAGGCGTAGACGTACCTACGCTGTTTCGTGCTGCGGAAGGTTTCGGTCTGGGCATGGGCGGTATGAACTCCGTCTGCGGCACTATCTCAGCCGCTGTGCTGCTTGCCGGATTTAAAAACAGCGACGGCAATCTGGACAGCCCCGGGACAAAGGTCGATACTTATAAACTTTCCAGAGAGATTGTGGAAAAATTCACCGAGAGAAACGGCTCCTGCATCTGCCGTGAATTAAAGGGTATCGACAGCGGAACTCCTTTGAGAAGTTGCCCCGGCTGCATTGACGACGCTGTAGAGATTATCCAGGAAGTGCTTGGTCTATAAGAATAAATTATGCAAACTTACTCAAAAAAACAGGATGCTGCGTTTTCAGATTGCAGCATCCTGTTTTTCTATGCCTTTATGAAATTATTCTGCTTTTATTCTACTTTTCCTGCCGCTTCTTCTTTCCGACGGAAAATTTCTTTCAAAGATTCTGTGTAAGGCGCTCTCGCCACGCCGTATTCTGTGACGATTCCGGCAATCAGGTCGTTGTCTGTCACGTCGAAGGCAGGGTTGAACACCTTCACTCCCTCGGGAGCCATGCGCTCTTTGTACCACATTTCTGTCACTTCCTCAGCCGGACGCTGTTCAATGTGGATTTCATTTCCGGTAGGAGTGTTCATGTCGATAGTGGATGTGGGCGCGCAGATATATACCGGAACATGGTAACGATTTGCCACAGCCGCTACCACGGAGGTTCCGATCTTATTTGCCGCATCGCCGTTTGCCGCCACTCGGTCGCAGCCTACAAAGACCGCGTTTACCCAGCCGTTTTTCATCACGGTGGCTGACATATTGTCGCAGATCAAGGTTACGTCAACCCCTGCAGAATGCAGTTCGTAAGCGGTAAGTCTCGCTCCCTGCAAGAGAGGTCTTGTCTCATCCGCAAAGACGCGGAAATTGTAGCCCTGTTCCTGTCCCAGATAGATGGGCGCCGTAGCTGTTCCGTATTTGCAGGTTGCAAGCTGTCCTGCGTTGCAGTGAGTCAGAATGCCGTCTCCGGGTTTTACCAAAGAAAGGCCGTATTCTCCGATTTTGCGGCAGACACGGATATCTTCCTCTTTGATTTCTTCTGCCTCCGCTTTCAGCAGAGCTTTGATCTCCTCCACGCTCTTGTCCTTATTTGCCTCACAGAGAGCTTCCATACGGTTTAAAGCCCAGGAAAGGTTTACCGCTGTAGGTCTTGCAGAGTTCAGATACTCTTTCTGTTTCCGGAATTCTTCCATGAAAGTTTCATAATCTTTTGCGTCGATGTGTTTTGCCAGAACATAAATACCAAAGGCTGCGGCCACGCCGATAGCCGGAGCGCCGCGGACTTTCAGCAAATAAATAGCATCCCATATTTCCTGGGCTGTCTTTAACTGAATGATCTCTGTTGTTCCCGGCAATTTGGTCTGATCAATAATCACTACCGCGCTTTCCTTATCGTCAAGCGCCACGGTTTCATAACTTAAAATGTTTTTCTTTTCTTCCATTGTCTCCTCTTTCCGCCCTCTGTGCTTATGCACAGCGGCTCTTCTGTTTTTTTCTGTTTGACTGTCTAGGCTAACACAGCAGCTCGTCTAATCTTTTCTGTTGGCTGTCTATGCCAGCACAGCGGCTTTTCTGGTCTTTTCTGTTTGGCTGTCTATGCCAGCACATCCTCAAACTGTGCCTGAGAGGCTTTCTGAAGGTCTTCCGGTTTCAGTTCAATCTGAGAACCTCTTTTTCCTCCGCTGACAATCATACGTTCCAGCTTCTGCGCACTGCTGTCAATCACTGTGCGGTACTGCTTTTTCATACCCACAGCCGTGCATCCTCCGCGGATATAGCCGGTCACTGCGGTGATTTCTTTTACCGGCAGCATGGCTATGGACTTCTGTCCCACCGCTCTGGCCGCTTTCTTTAAATCCAGCTCGGCTGCCACCGGTATGACAAATACGAAGTATTCCTTTTTACTGCTTTCTGTCACAAGGGTCTTATATACCTTTTCCAAAGGCAGTCCAAGCAGGTTGGCCACATGCACGCCGTCTAAAAATTCCTCGCAATCATAAGTATAATGCTCATAGGGAATTTTTAAACGGTCCAGAATGCGCATGGCGTTTGTTTTTGTCTCTTTTGTTTTGCTCATAAGTTGGGATTTCTCCTGTAAAAATCTGCGACACCGGCCGCGTTAAGGTACAGAAAGACAATGCAGTCTGCCCGCGCGCCGATGCTGTGCGGGAACCATACGCTCCCGCCGGGCAATCTCAGTATAACATAAAAGACAGCAAAAGACGAGAGCTCCGGCGATGTTTGAGCACCCAAATATCTAATCGTGATTTGTCTAATCGTGATTTGATATTATTATACTCAGGAACAAAAAATCAAGGTAGTCTCTATGTATGCACTTAACATCGACGTACAGGGGGACTGCGCACTCCGTTCCGATAACTTGCAAAAATCTATTTGAGATTACCTTCAGCCATGGGATTTTGTATTCCAACGGCAATTCGGCTCATAAGCCTGTCTCACAGACCTATAAGCCGAATGTAAGCGAAAATTATTTTAAACTTTGAACTATGAATCTGAACTTAACTCTCCTTTTTCACGAAAACAGATTTCGGCTGTTTGCAGATAGGACACTTGAAATCATCCGGAAGCTCTTCAAAAGGCGTCTCTCCATCGTACACATATCCGCAAATGCCGCATACGTATTTTACTGTTTTTTCCTCCCCAGATTTCTTCCCTTCTTTTTCCAGTATTTCATCCGGAATGTATGTGGGCGCGTTCTTAGGGCTCTTACCCTTGATCACTTTATGGTAATAAGCGTAAGTCATGGGTTCTTCTTTTTCCAGATGGTCTGCATCCAGCACCTCGCCTAAAAAGATGGTATGGGTATCTGTTTCCATCTTGTTGATCACTTTGCACACCATGTAAGCACAGGCGTCTTTGACAACGGGCATGTCCTCTTTCCATTCATAAGCCACACTGTCAAACTTATTTACTTCCCTGCCGGACTGGAAACCAAAGGTTCCGATAATCTGCGGATTGCTCTTCTCGGAGAGTACAGATACGGCAAATTTCCCGGTTTTCTCAATGCACTGGTTGGTGAAGTTGTTGTGGTTGATGCTGATGGCAATGGTAGCCGGGCTGGATGTGATCTGCATAGCGCTGTTGGCTGTGCAGCCTGTAGGCCTGTCTCCATCCATGGAAGAAACCACATATACCCCATAAGAAAGTTTAAATAATGCTGTCGGATTCATTTTATTCCCCCTTTTTCTTTGTTTTGGTTTTTTGCTTTTTTGTTTTACTTCTATAGTTATCATACCCCTCTTTTTGATTAAACGCAAGGCTGTCCGGTGTATTTTTATTACATTTTTTTGCTATTTTCTATATTTTTCACTTGTTTGTAACGTTTTCCTTTGTTTCTGTTTACAGCGTTACCATTCACCGGAATCTTTTCTGCAGCAAAAAAGCTCCCCGGCTGCCCGGAGAGCTTTTTCGTTATGAGTTCGTTTCGAACTATTATTTCTCAGCTTTTGCTGCTCTGATTTTTTCTGTCAGCATAGGAACAATCTTGTTCAGGTCGCCTACGATACCGTAATCAGCTACATCAAAGATAGGTGCTGTCTCATCTTTGTTGATAGCGATGATGATATCGGATTCTTCCATACCAGCCAGGTGCTGGATTGCGCCGGAGATACCGATTGCGAAGTAAACCTGAGGACGAACTGTTTTACCAGTCTGTCCAACCTGCAGGTCTTTGGATTTCCAGCCGGAATCTACAACTGCACGGGAGCAGCTTACAGTACCGCCGATAGCGTCTGCAAGGTCGTCTAACAGTTTGAAGTTTTCTGCGCTGCCTACACCACGGCCGCCGGATACCAGAATCTTAGCGTCCATAATGTCTGCTGTTTCAACAACAGATTTAACAACTTCCAGGATTTCAACGTATTTGTTGTTCGGGATAAATCCAGGATTGAATTCTTCTACGTTTGCTTTAGCGCCTTCTACTCTGGGAGCTTTCTGCATAACGCCGGGACGAACCGTTGCCATCTGAGGACGGAAGTCCGGGCAAGCAATTGTTGCGATTGTGTTTCCGCCGAATGCCGGACGAGTCATTAACAGCTGGTTATGAAGCTGTTCTTTTCCCGGAACCGGGTTGATCGGGAAATCACCGATTTCAAGCTGTGTACAGTCAGCTGTCAGACCTGTGTGGATTCTTGCGGAAACGCGAGGACCAAGGTCACGGCCGATTGCTGTAGCGCCTACCAGGAAGATTTCCGGTTTGTATTTTTTGATTACTTCTGCCAGAGCGTGAGCGTAAGGCTCTGTTCTGTACTCTTTCAGTTCCGGATCATCTACCAGAATGATTCTGTCTGCGCCGTATTCAGCCAGTTCGTTTGCCAGATCAGCAACACCGCTTCCGACTAATACTGCTGTTACTTCTGTTCCTAAATCTTTTGCAAGATCTTTTCCTTTGCCAACCAGCTCTAAAGCGATTCCGCTTAATTTGTTATCAACCTGCTGTGCAAAGACAAATACTCCTTTATATTCTGCTAAATTCATCTCATTCACCACGCTTTTCTCTTATTTGATTAAATTACATGTCTTGTAACTAATTTGTCCATGATATAATCTACGGATTCTGTAGGATCCAGAGTTACTTTCTCGCCTGCACCTTTACGAACTTTGTCAGATGCTTTTGCGATCTGTGTCGGAGATCCTTTCAGACCCAGGTTAGAGTCTTCTACATCGATCAGGTTAGCTCTTCCCCATACTGTGATTTCTGCATCGTATGCGTCGAAGATTCCGCCCGGTGTCATATAGCGGGGCTCATTTAATTCAGCCAGAGCTGTGATCAGACAAGGCATCTGAGCTTTTACAACATGATATCTGTCGTCATACTGACGTTCTACGATAACGCTGTCGCCTTCTACTTTGATGTTCTGTGCATAGCTGATTACCGGAATGTCCAGATGTTCGGAAATCTGAGGACCTACCTGAGCGGTATCACCGTCGATAGCCTGACGTCCTGTGATGATCAGATCGTAATCCAGGTTGCGGATTGCGCCAGCCAGTGTCTGGGATGTAGCCCATGTATCAGCACCGCCCAGTACTCTGTCAGTTACCAGGATACCTTTGTCTGCGCCCATAGCCATTGCTTCACGCAGAACTTCTTCAGCTTTGGGAAGACCCATTGTGATAGCTGTAACTTCTGCACCGTACTGATCTTTCAGTCTCAGTGCTGCTTCCAGACCTGCTTTGTCATCCGGATTCATGATTGTGAGCATTGCTGCTCTGTCCAGAGTACCGTCGGGATTGAATTTTACGCCGCCTTTGGTATCCGGTACCTGTTTAATACAAACAACGATTTTCATTGTATTATTCACTCCTTAATTATTTTTTCCAGTGTTCTTGCCAGCCTCAATTATTTCAGCAGGTTTGCGGAGATAACCATACGCTGAACTTCACTTGTACCTTCGTAGATTTCTGTAATCTTAGCGTCACGCATCATACGTTCTACTTCGTATTCTCTTGTGTAGCCGTATCCGCCGTGGAGCTGAACTGCCTTAGTTGTTACTTCCATAGCAACTTCTGCAGCATACAGTTTAGCCATAGCAGCTTCTACAGAGTAAGTTTTCTGTGTAGCTTTAGCCATAGCAGCTTTGTAAACCAGTAATTTAGCAGCTTCTACTTTGGTAGCCATGTCTGCCAGCTGGAACTGTGTGTTCTGGAATGCGCCGATTGCTCTGCCGAACTGTTTTCTTTCTTTTACATATTCGATAGTTCTTTCCAGAGCGCCTTCAGCGATACCCAGAGCCTGAGAAGCGATACCGATACGTCCGCCGTCCAGAGTATGCATAGCGATCTTGAAGCCCTGTCCCTGTTTTCCTAACAGATTTTCCTTCGGAATTCTGCAGTCTGTGAAGATAAGTTCGTATGTGGATGAACCACGGATACCCATTTTCTTTTCTTTTGTTCCGAATGTGAATCCGGATGTTCCTTTTTCTACGATGAATGCGGAGATTTCTTTCATCTTTTTGCCGCGTTTTTCAACAGTGCCTGTTACAGCGAAGATAACGTAAACATCTGCTTCTTTACCGTTTGTGATGAAGCATTTAGATCCGTTAACAACCCATTCATCTCCATCCAGAACAGCTTTTGTCTGCTGTCCCTGAGCATCTGTACCAGCGCCGGGCTCTGTCAGACCGAATGCGCCCAGTTTCTCGCCTTTTGCCAGCGGAACCAGGTATTTCTGTTTCTGCTCTTCTGTACCGAATGTCATGATCGGGTCACAGCAAAGAGATGTGTGTGCGGAAACGATAACGCCTGTAGTAGCGCAAACTTTGGAAAGTTCTTCCACGCACATAGCATAAGTTAAAGGATCGCAGCCCTGTCCGCCGTATTCCTTCGGAACCGGAATTCCCAGGAATCCTGCTTTTTTCATTTTCGCAACTGTCTCAGCAGGGAACTGTTCTGTTTCGTCCACTTCCTGAGCCAGAGGTTTTGCTTCTTTTTCAGCGAACTCTTTGAAGAGCTGTCTCGCCATTTCATGTTTCTTGTCTAACATAAAATCCATGATTTTATTCCTCCATGATGAATTTTTGTTCTAATATTTATTTTGTGTAATCGTAGAAACCTTTTCCGGTTTTCTGTCCCAGCTGTCCGCCGCGAACCATTTTTCTAAGAAGCGGATGAGGACGATATTTGCTGTCGCCTGTTTCTGCCTGCAGAACTTCCATGATAGCTAAAACGATGTCCAGACCGATCAGATCGCCTAAAGCCAGAGGTCCCATCGGATGGTTAGCGCCCAGTTTCATAGCTGCGTCGATACCTTCTACAGATGCAACGCCTTCTGCGTAGATGCCGATTGCTTCGTTGATCATAGGAACCAGAATTCTGTTTACTACGAATCCTGCTGCTTCGTTAACCTGAACCGGAGTTTTTCCGATTTCTTCGGAGATTGCTTTGATTTTCTCAACAACTTCATCCGGAGTGTTCAGTCCTGCAATTACTTCTACCAGCTTCATAACCGGAGCCGGGTTGAAGAAGTGCATACCGATTACAGGTCTGTCAAGTCCTGCACCGATTTCTGTAATAGATAAGGAAGATGTATTTGTAGCGAAGATACATTCCGGTTTGCAGATTTCAGACAGTTCTTTGAATGTCTGTTTTTTGATTTCCATGTTTTCCAGAGCTGCTTCTACAACCAGATCACAGTCTGTGCAGATTGTTTTCACACCTGTTGTGATTTTAGCCAGAATTGCATCAGCTGCTGCCTGATCCATTTTTCCTTTTGCAATACGTTTTTCAAAACCTTTTGCAATTTTTTTCTTTCCGTTTGCTGCAAATTCTTCATTGATATCGCAAAGGAATACTTCATATCCTTCTGTCTGAGCAAATGCCTGTGCAATACCGGAACCCATTGTACCAGCGCCAATAATACCTACTTTCATTGGTAAGTCCTCCTCTTATATTTATTTTTCATAAATTCGCATCATCCGTATGGAAAACGCGTATCCTTATAACACGGAAAAGCCTGAAGAACCTGCCTTTCCGTGTATAACTAACTTCACTATTTCTTATTTGTTTAAGAATTTTTCTACTTTACGTTTTTCCAGGAAAGCAGCCATGCCTTCTTTCTGGTCGTAAGATTCGAAGCAGTCTCCGAAGAGTTTCTCTTCGATCACGATTGCCTGATCCATATCCACATCAAGGCCTTCGTTGATTGCTTTCTTGCAGTTGCGAACTGCGATCGGTGCATTCTTTGCGATGGTTGCAGCCATTTTTTCTGCTGCAGGCATCAGTTCTTCCTGTGTGTAAACAGCGTTTACCAGGCCGATTCTGTATGCTTCGTCTGCTTTGATGTTGCGTGCAGTGTAGATCAGCTGTTTTGCCATGCCTGCGCCGACAAGACGTGCCAGTCTCTGTGTTCCGCCGAATCCAGGTGTGATTCCAAGACCTACTTCAGGCTGTCCGAATACAGCGTTGTCAGAGCAGATTCTGATATCACAGCTCATGGAGATCTCACAGCCGCCGCCCAGTGCGAAGCCGTTTACTGCTGCGATAACCGGAATCGGGAATGTTTCCAGTTTGCGGAATACATCATTTCCTTTTTTGCCGAATGCTTCGCCTTCCGCTTTTGTAAGGCTGCTCATCTCTCCGATGTCTGCGCCTGCTACGAAGGATTTCTGTCCTGCTCCTGTTAAGATCAGACATCTTACTTCTTCCAGATTTACAGCATCCAGTGTTTTGTCCAGTTCATCAAGAACTGTGGAGTTCAGTGCGTTCAGCGCTTTTTCACGGTTGATGGTGATAATGCCGTAAGCACCTTTCTGTTCATATAAAATGAATTCCATGCTACGTTTCCTTCTTTCTTGTGAACAGCGCGCAGAACAGAAAGCCTCCCGTCCTGCCGCTGTCGGATTATTCTGAAAAATATGTCAGGCAGCAAAAGCCGCTTTCCTATCAGTCTCTTTCAACGATAGTAGCGCATCCCATACCGCCGCCGATGCACAGAGTTGCCAGACCTTTCTTAGCATCTCTCTTCTGCATCTCATGAAGCAGAGTAACCAGGATACGGCATCCGCTTGCTCCAACCGGATGTCCCAGTGCGATCGCACCGCCGTTTACGTTTACTTTGTCCATATCGAAGTTTAAGTCGTGAGCTACTGCCATAGACTGGGAAGCGAAAGCTTCGTTTGCTTCGATCAGATCCATATCTGCTACTGTAAGGCCTGTTTTAGCCATAACTTTCTTGGTAGCTGCAACCGGTCCGATACCCATGATGGAGGGATCTACACCGCCGAGAGCTCCGCCAACCCATGTAGCCATAGGTGTAACGCCCAGCTCTTTTGCTTTTTCTTCGCTCATAACAACAACTGCTGCTGCACCGTCGTTGATGGAAGAAGCGTTAGCTGCTGTTACTACGCCGTCTTTCTTGAATGCCGGACGTAATTTAGCGATGCCTTCTGCTGTTGTTCCCGGACGAGGACCTTCGTCTTTTGTAACCAGGATAGTTTCTTTTTTCTTCTTTACTTCAACCGGAACGATTTCGTCATCGAATTTGCCTGCTTCCTGAGCTGCTACTGCTTTCTGCTGGCTCCATGCTGCGAACTTGTCCAGTTCTTCTCTTGACAGATTCCACTGCTCAGCAATGTTTTCTGCTGTGATACCCATGTGATACTGATTGAAAGCATCCCAAAGAGCGTCGTTGATCATTGTATCAACCATAGTAGCGTTGCCCATTCTGTATCCGTAACGTCCCTGAGGAATTGCGTAAGGAGCCATGGACATGTTTTCCATACCGCCGGCTACTACGATATCCGCATCTCCTGCCAGAATCATCTGAGCAGCCTGGTTTACACAGTTCAGACCGGAACCGCACACTACGTTCATGGTAACTGCAGGCACTTCAACCGGTAAACCTGCTTTGATGGAAGCCTGACGTGCTACGTTCTGTCCCAGACCAGCCTGGATAACACATCCCATATATACCTGATCAACTGCTTCCGGAGCAACTCCTGCTCTCTCTAATGCTGCTTTGATAACGATTGCACCAAGGTCTGCTGCCGGTGTTGTGCTGAGTGCGCCGCCCATGGAACCGATCGGTGTACGGCATGCGCCAGCTAATACTACTTTCTTTGCCATGTTTTTTCCTCCATATACTTTAAAAAAATACCTGTTTACAGGCATTGCAATGATTGTTAATTTTTTATCATTGCGTTTGGAATTATTATATCATAGGGCTGTTTTTCTGGCAAGCAATTTTCGGCCAAAGCCTTAATTTTTACGACAGATTCCGCTGTTTTTCCAGCGTTTTCCTCTTTGTCGTCCCGCCGAGGCTTTCGGACATGCTTTATGTTTTCAAAAATCGAGATTTCTTCCTTTATGCATGTCCTTTATGCATGTCCTTTCACAAAAACGGCAATGCCGTTGGCTCCGGGTCCCACATGAACTCCTATGACGGAGCCTACCGTCACCACGCCTCTTTCCTTTTCGGCGTATTTTTCTCTCACCAGCCCGGCAAATTCCTCCGAGTTGTCCGTCTCTCCCGTATAGCCGATATAGTAGCCTTTGGCCAGGTCTGCCTGCTCGTCGTGGATTATTTTAAATATTTTTTCCCAGGCGCTCTTTTTCCCTCTGGCCACGCTGGTCACATGGGGCGTTCCGTCATAAACGGAAATGACCGGTTTTAAGTTCAGCACTTTTCCGGCAATCATACCGGCGGTGGAAAGCCTGCCGCCTTTCTTTAAATATTCCAGGGTGTCCACCACCATGAAAATTCTCACCTGTTTTTTCTTTTTTTCCAGAATGTCAAAAATTTCCGCTGCGCTCAGTCCCTCTTTTACAAGCTTTACCGCCAGCTGAATCAGAAGCTGACAGCCAAGGGTTGCCGTCTCGCTGTCCAGCACATAAATTTTATCATAATCAGCCATGTCCTTTGCCAGGCAGGCGCTCTGGAAAGTACCGCTTAAATTTGAGGCAAGCAGAATACAGAGCACTTCGTCTCCTTCTTCTTTTGCCTGCCGAAACAGCTCCAAAAAGCTGTCCGGCGAAGGCTGGCTTGTTTTGGGAAGCTCTTTCGCTTCTTTTAATTTTGCATAAAATTCACCCGGCGCAATGGTAACGCCGTCCAAATATTCTTCCTCTCCAAACAGTACCTTTAACGGCACTAAAGTAACCCCAAGTTTCTCTGCTTCTTTTCCTGTCAGATCACAGGTCGAATCACAAATAATACGTATCCCCATATCTTTCGCTCCACTTCTATTCTTTTACTCAATCTTTCTTTGATTTATAAGCAATCTGAATATAGCAAACGCTTATCATGCTGTCAAGTTATGACGCCGCTTTTGGTAATCTGTAACTGCCGGGTCTTTCATCTGCGTCACCCGCTCCCAGTCTTTGGTTCCTTCCACTTTTCTTGTCTCGGAACGATTACGGTAAAGGAAGCGGGTCAGTTCGTAGCAGTCGATCCAGATTTCATTGTCAGACTCTTTTTGAGATTCGTCAAAAATCAGTTCCATGCCCCAGTGAAGATGAACGGTTTCTATATTATTGACGTTTTCGATCTCCGAATAACCTGTGTGGCCCATGTAGCCGATGACCTGACCGGCTGTGACAATGTCCCCCTCCTTAAGACCTGTGGCGTAAGGGTAATTCTGGCGCAAGTGGGCATAGTAATAATACCTTTTTTTGTCAAAAGAGCGGATTCCGATTCTCCAGCCTCCGTATTGGTTCCATCCAAGCGCCTCCACATAACCGGACTCAATGGCGATTATGGGTGTACCAACGCTGCCTGCCATGTCATGGCCTAAGTGAGGACGATTGTATCCGTAGCTTCTGCTGGCGCCAAAATCGTCATAGTCGGAATACGGAAAACCTTTTGCGATAGGCGAAAATGCTTTCAGACCGTAGCATTTTTTCCACACGCGGTTTCCTTTTTCATCCGTCTCTTCTATCTGATATTCTCCAACCATACCGCCAAGAATGGCCTGGTAAGCTTCGCAGAAATAGGGATAATACTTCAGCTCTTCCCCCTCTTTATCCAGATCCGCTTTACTTTTCAAAACTTTCTCTCCCATTTTCCGGATATCTTTCTGGGCGGATTTTCCGAACTCTCCTCCGTTCTTTGCCGCCGCATAGGCCAAAAGTTTTATCCAGCTAAGCTCCTTCCCCTGTTCGTGTGCCTGTATGTCATATTCCAGGGCGAGCTCCATGGATTCACAGTCTGCATTAAATTCCACCCAGCGGATAAAATCCTTTCCTTCCTCCTTTTGAATCTCTATCCCCAGCGAAGAGGCCGCTCTCTCCTGTTCGTCCACATATCTTCCGGAAACCACGATCAGAAGAAGCAAAATCTCCACAGCAATCATTCCGAACCATCTGCATTTTTTTCTTTTATCCACGCGCAGTCTTCCTTGCCCCTTTTGGATAAACATATGCCAAAATCCCGTCGAAAAGAATGCCTGGTGTCAAAAAAGTGTGTGCCTGACACACACTTGCGCCGAGCGCGGTTGCGTCAGCAGCCATTTTCCGGGTAATCTCTGATTGCCTGAGCGTTGAAGTGCGCATCCACAGCGGAGCGTCTTTTTTTGTGCGATAGGAAATGAAGTTTCCTATCGCACAAAAAAGATGAGGCATAGCCTGACAGGATACCTCATCTTTTCGCATTTGCTTTCTTAAGTTTTCCGTTTTTACATTTGCTTATCTTCTTATGATTATTTTCCTATGGTAATCTTTCTATGGTAATTTCCTTGCCCGCAGCCCGATGATGTGTCTGTTAACGCTCCGGTTCGATAATACCGTAGGTGCCGCCTTTGCGTTTGTAAACAACGTTTACTTCGTCGGTCTCTGCGTTGCAGAATACATAAAAGCTGTGGCCTAAAAGTTCCATCTGTACACAGGCATCTTCCGGATACATGGGTTTGATGTCAAAGTGTTTTACCTTGGCAATCTTAACTTCTTCTTCCTCCATATACTCCTTGTCCATAAATTCCTGCTGGAAATTTCCGCCTGACTGATGCTGCGCAATAATTTTGCTCTTATATTTCTTGAGCTGTCTTTCAATGATCTCCTCTACAAGATCAATGGAAACATACATATCGTTGCTGGTCTGTTCGGATCGGATAATACTGCCTTTTACAGGGATTGTTACTTCTATCTTCTGTCTGTCCTTTTCCACACTCAATGTTACGTTCATCGGCGTATCTGCTGTAAAATATTTCTCCAGTTTGCCCAGCTTGGATTCAATCGCACTCTTTAATCCAGGTGTAACATCGATATTTCTTCCGCTGATGGTAATCTTCATAAACAATCATCCCTTCTGTTCCAAAACTCGGAGTTAACTCCTGTGATTATTATATCATATCGTACCTTTTCCATCAATATTTTCAGAATTTTTCAGAATATTCTCACAATATTTCTGTCAATTTATTTTGGAGCTTTTTTCGCATATTTTACAGGAGTTTTAACACAATTTCACAAAACAGGCGTTCTTTTTTCTTTTTTTATCCACTTTCCTTTTTCCACCAGAAAAATGTGGATAATGTGCATAACTTCGTGTATAACTCCATTTTTCCGATTTTTAAGCCATTTTGGTGTGGATAACTTTTCCACACCGTTTCCACAAGGATTCCACAAAATCCCGCGGCGTTCGACAGGCCTTCGACAAAAAATTGTGCATTATCACAGTCGTTTTCTGTCCTGCAATTAACGGACAATTTTTTTAATTTCTGACAAATTCAAAGATTTTTTTACAGCCGTCAGTGAACAGATTGTTCGTGACTACTGTCCCATGGAAGATGTCTCTGGCAGTGTGCTTCCTCCGTCGATGACAATCTGCGTTCCTGTAATATAGCTGGACTCGTCGCTTGCCAGAAAGGCAGCCAGTTCGCCCACTTCCTCCGGTCTTGCCAGTCGTTTTAAAGGAACTGCGTCCGCAATGGCCTGGATTGCCCGTTCCGGACACTCCGGATCCGACTGTTTTGCCATGCCTTCCACAAGAGGAGTGCGAACATATCCCGGGCAGATAGCATTGACACGAATATTGTAGTCCGCCACTTCCCTTGCCATAGCGCGGGTAAATCCGATCAGAGCGGCTTTGGTCATGGCATAGGCAGCTTCCCCTGGATCTGCCACCATATAGCCGGTGACGGAACTCATCACCACAATCTTTCCGTCCTTCTTTTCCTTCATATAAGGGAGCACAGCCTTGGTGGCATTCCAAACACCTTTAATATTGATATCGATATGGCGGTCACGAATCTCGTTGGAGGGTGCGTCAAAATCCTCCAGTGTACAGATTCCCGCATTATTTACCAGAATATCTACCGTACCATAGGCAGACACAGCGGTCTGTACCAGGTTTTCCACACTTTTTTCATCCGACACGTCCGTCTGCACACCGATAGCCTCATAGCCCTGTGCCCGCAGTGTTTCCGCCAGCTCCAAAACCTTTTCTCCCCGGGCAGCCAGCACGACTTTCGCGCCATATTTGACAAATGTTTTTGCGATTCCTTCCCCGATTCCCTTGGATGCCCCTGTGATAATGGCAATTTTTCCTTCCAGTTTTTTCATATTCCTTCTCCTTTCCACGGCATCGTTTTTGCATGCCTTTTTCCCGGGCAAATAATGATTTTGCCCTGCTTTCATTATACTGAAAAAGTCCCCGGATTGCCATATTCCTTTCCACACAGACCGCCGCTTTGGGAGGAAAAAAGTGTGCGCCCTAGCGCACACTGGCGCCGGAGCGCGGTTGCATCAGCAACCATTTTCCGGGTAATCTCTGATTGCCTGAGCGTTGAAGTGCGCATCCACAGCGGAGCGTCTTTTTTATACAATAGAAAATGAAATTTTCTATTGTATAAAAAAAGCGAAGTTCTCCGTTTCCGGAAAACTCCGCTTCTGTTTCATCTTATCTTTTTTATTATGGTACCAAAGGCCAAAGGTATGTTACCTAAGCTGCCTTACCGGTATGAATTTGATCAGATAACTCTGCGTACTGCCAATACCTGACGGTAATCCGCGTTGGAAACTTTAATTCCAGTTGCAGGTGTGGATGCATGTACAATCTGATTGTTGCCGATGTAGAGCGCCACATGTCCGGAGTAACATACAATATCGCCGGGCTGTGCATTTGCAAGGCTTCCTACATCATATCCTACCGTGCGGTCTGCGGAAGAAGAATGAGGGAGAGAAACTCCGAAATTCTTGTATACGCTCATGACAAATCCGGAGCAATCCGCACCGTTTGTCAGGCTGGTTCCGCCGTACACATAAGGGTTACCTACAAACTGCAGTGCATAATCAGCAACTGCCTGTCCTACATTGATACTTCCTGAAGAAGATGAGGAAGATGATGACTGAGTTTCTGTTTCTGTCTCAGTTTCGGAAGCTGTTTCAGTTTCTGTCTCGGAAGAAGTTTCGCTGGACTCTTCGCTCTCTGTCTCTGCCGGCTGGCTTTCTGTCTCAGATGAGCTTTCCTCCGTGGTTCCGTTTCCACTTACGTCAGAGTTTTCTTCCTGGCTGGATTCTTCCGCTTTGGATTCCTCCTCTGCCTTGCTGGATTCTTCTGCCTCTTTGGACTCTTCCGCTGCTTTGGAAGCTTCCTCGCTGGCTTTTGCTTCCTCTTCCTTGCGTTTCTTCTCTTCTTCTTCGCGAATCTTCTGTTCTGCCAGCTGTGCAGCTTTGCTTGCTTCTTCTTTTGCCTTCTCCTCTGCTGCTTCGCTCTCTGACAGTTCTTCGTTTGATTTTGCAGTTACATAAACCGTGGAAAGGTTCACATAATCGGTGGAAACATAACCGTCTCCTTCTTCAATACTTACCTTTACCCATCCGTCCTGTTCATCCAGAACAGTAAGAATTTCTCCTTCCGGAATCAGTCCTAAAACTTCTGCATCCAGACCGGGTTCTGTTCTTACCTTCAGGGTAGTCGTATTTACCTCTGCTATCTTATCGCCGACTTCATTGGCAATCTGTTCTGCCTTGTCGCCGGTTACGAAATATTCTGATTTTACATAGCCTTTTACGTTTCCGGACTGAACTTCAATCCAGCCGTCCTTTTCATCAATCAGTGTTCCCACTGAATTATTGTACAGTACTCCCACAACAGAGCTGTCTGTACTGGGATTCTCACGGATGTTTACGTAATCGTCTACCTGGGCGATAATGAGGTCACCCTCTTTTTCGCTCTGTGCAACGGCTTCATCTACCGCAGCAACTTCTTCCAGACGTTCCTTTAAGGAAACTGCCTCAACAATTTCTGTTTCCTGTTCTTCAGCTGCCTCTTCTGCTGCTGTCTCAGAAGCACTTTCTTCTGTCTCTCTATCCAGTGAAGCAGCTCCTGCACCTGCCAGATCATCCAACATCTGAGAAGCGGTCTTGCTTTCTGTGCTACTTGTTACTTCCTCTTTCTTGGCCTTGGTTTCTTTCTTCTGCTTTACCTCTTCTCTTACTTTGGAAATAGAGGTTCCTTCTTCCATGACCAGACCTACGCCTGCTGCGGGAAGAATATCAGAAAGGCTTGCCGCCTTAGCCTGTAAGGATGCACCAGAAATCACGGCTGTGGCTGCTACTGCGCATACCGTCAGCTTCATTCCCGTATATTTCATACGTTCCTCCAAACTTTATCATTATGTATATGTTACATTTGTTACAAATTTATTACATCCGTGTTTAACTATAGCATCCGACTTCTGTTTTGTCAATGTAAATCCTTCTTCTTTTGTTGTACTATCGGCTTTTTCACAATTTGTTCACTCTTTGGACACAATTGCTTTTGACAAATGGTGTGTCAAAAGTCATGAAATGAAGAGCAATAAAAACAGAACGTCCCGTCTTCTGGAACGTTCTGTTTTTATTGCTCTATGTCAGTGCCGGTGTACAGGGGGACAATCCGCCTCAGTCCTGTACACCGTCGCTGTTGTTCTTTTTTTAATTAAATGAGTTGCCCGACAAATGAACCTGATGTCGATTTTTCTGTGCTGCGCACTCCCAAAATCGACAAAAACATTCACAATTCGCTCATTTTTCTTCGAAAAATGGCTGCTTGCTTATGTTTTTCGGGACCCATAGACATAAAAATACATGCAAGCATGTATTTTATGTCCATTTGTCCCTTGGCTCATTAAATTCTCTCATCCGAGACAGATTTTAGTGGCTTGTGTGAAGGAAATATTCTTCCACAGAGGTTACCGCATTGGCGCCGTCTGCTACTGCTGTCACGATCTGTCTGAGTTTTTTGGTGCGCACATCCCCTACGGCGAATACGCCGGGCATGCTTGTTTTGCAGTCCTCTCCCGCACGGATGTAGCCTGCCTCATCCATGTCAAGTACTCCCCGGAAGACTTCCGAATTGGGAGCGATACCCACTGCCACGAAAACACCCTGCACGGAAAGTTCTTTTTTGCTTCCGTCCTTTTTGTTTTCCAGGATCAGGGATTCTACCTGATTGTCCCCTTTGATTTCTGTCACCTGACTGTCCCAGCACATCTCCACGTTTGGAAGCTCAAACAGACGGTCCTGCAGCACCTTTGCAGCTCTTAAGCTGTCACGGCGATGCACCACATAGACTTTCCGGCTTGTTCTCGCCAGAAAAACAGCGTCTTCCACTGCCACATCTCCGCCGCCGATCACGGCTACATCCATGCCGCGGAAAAAGGCTCCATCGCAGGTAGCGCAGTAGGAAACTCCCATTCCGGAAAGTTCTTCCTCTCCGGGAGCGCCCAGTTTTCTGTGGGAAGCGCCGGTTGCGATGATGACAGCGGCCGCTTCAATGTCCTCTTTTTCTGTTTTGATGAGTTTTCTGTCGCCCTGATCTTCCAGGCCCAGAACCATGGCTTCCCGAAACTCTGCGCCCATTTTGTCGGCGTGCTCTCTGAATTTCATTCCCATGTCAAAACCATTGATGCCGGGCAGTCCCAGGTAATTATCCACTTCATAAGTATTTAACACCTGTCCTCCGCTCATGGGGTTCTGCTCTAACACCAAAGTTTTAAATCCTGCTCTTCTTCCATAAACTGCGGCCCCAAGTCCCGCAGGACCTGAACCGATGATCACCAAATCGTACATATTCTTCCATCCTTTCCTGTCGCCTTTTCGTATGCTCTTTTATCACTTTCATTTTTTCCGGAAAACTTTTTCTCTATTCCGGTCATTCTTCCGGCTGTTTTCCTTCTTTGACGGCTTCCCCTATCTCTGCTTCTGCTTTTATCTTTTCTGATTTTCTGCCGCCGTCCTCTGTTTTTTACAGTATAATCTCTTTGCCTACACCGCACAAGTGATAAAGTCACAGAACCGATAAAAGAAGGATTCCGCTGGAGAGTGCCAGAATCAAAAACTGAAATTTTACGCTCCATCTGGCCCACACGCCGTATCCCACACCGGCCAGTCCCAGGCTTATGAGAAGAACCGGATTGGTGAAATAGAACACGTTGCTGAAGCCGTCGCCGAAAGCAAAGGCCAGGATTCCCGACTGTCTGTCGATACCGCAAAGATCAGCCACCGGCATCAGCAAGGGGATCAGCAAAAAGGCTTTCGCCGAACCGGAAGAGATGAAAAAGTTCATCACCAGCACAGTCAGATATAAAAACAGGATGGCTTCTCCCTTTGGCATTCCCTCCATCCACTGGGTAATCTGGTAAAGAATCGTATCCAGAATCTTTGCTTCCTCCAGGGTGTAGCGGATGCTGCTGGCCATGAGGATCAGAAGTACTGCGGGCAAAAGACTGACAGCTCCGTCTTTCATATATTTTGCAGTCTGTACGCCGTCCATGCGGCACGCCTTCAAAGCCGCCAGACCTGCCGCCAGAAATAAAACGGCAATCATAGGCATGAGAAACGGCTGTAAAAAGGTGAAAAATCCGGAGGAAAAAATAAGCAAAATGCCACAGCCCAAAATCAGGACAAATCTTTTCAGGCCTTTTTCCTTTGCCTCATCTTTGACAAAGCTTATTTCTTCCGCCTCCTGCCAGCCTCTCACGTCTGCACCCTTTTTCCCATAAAGAAGGGATTTCTCAGGATTTCTTTCAATTTTTTTCGCATAGGATGTGAGAAAAAGTCCCAGCGCAAGATAAATGACTGCGAAAGAAAGAATTCGGTAAAAGCTTCCGGAGAACATGGGAAGGCCGGCAAGCTGCTGGGCAACTCCCACGGTAAAGGGGTTGCAGATTCCTGTGGCAAAGCCGCAGCCGATAGCCAGAAGGCTCATGCCAAGCCCTACCAGAGCATCCCATCCCAAGGAGACAGCCAGGGCCACAGCCAGAGGGACCAGCGGCACGCTTTCCTCAAAGGAGCCTACAAAAGAACCCATACACATAAAAAACAGACAGACAAGCCATAAAAGCTGATATTTTTTCTCCCGGTAGCGGTGGCCGATGGCATCCAGCATGTATACCATCAGACCGCTTTTATCCAGGCAGTGAAAAATTCCTCCCACCACAAACAGAAATACGATAATGGCCACAATCGTGCCTCCGCCTTCCGCACCCAGCACAAGAATCGGTGAAAGGAGCCATTTCCAGAAAGGAATTCCTCCCTCCGTCAAAGCAAACGTCCCAGGCACGATCTGTTCGCCGCCGTCTGCCGTTATTCTTTCAAAGCTGCCGGAGGGAATGACAAACGTCAGCCCGTAGGTGAGCACCATCAAAAGAACCAACATGATAATGGCACTGAGAAACGACTTTACACTGATATCAAACACTGCAGGCCGTTCCTGCCCCGCACCTTCCCTGTTTTTACTGCTGTTCTGCGGCTGCTGCCTTATCTCTGTTTTTCCCATCTTCGTTCTCCTTCCACTCACTGTCTCTTCCAAAAAGTTCTAACTTCAGCCCCGGCGCTTATTGTTTGCCAAAGAACAGATAGCTTCCTTTCTTTACCGTCCGCTCTTTTTTATCGATAACGATCACTGCGTCTGAAGGTACTGTAATCTCGTAGCGGATTCCGCCGTCCCGGTGCTCCCATTTGGAGGATACTCTTCCTCTTCTGGTGTCGATAGAAGCTTCCAGCCAGTCAAGGGATGTATCCGGATGAGGTTCAATCCTGATCTTCTCAAAACCGGGAGCTTCCTCAACAGTATGGATACCTGCCGCCTCCTCATAAATCCAGTCTGCCACAGCGCCGTAAGCGTAATGGTTGAAAGAATTCATATCTGCACTCCAGAAGCCGCCGTCCTGCATAATGCCGTCCCAGTGCTCCCAGATGGTGGTAGCGCCTTTTTCTACCGGGTAAAGCCAGGAAGGGTATTCTCTTCGCAGCAGCAGACGGTAAGCCAGGTCGCTGTGTCCATAACGGCTTAAAACGTGAAGCAGGTATGGCGTTCCCACAAAACCTGTCTGAAGTTTCACGCCGCATTTCTGAATCATTTCCGCCAGCGCATCCGCCGTTTCCTGAAGATTTTCGGCAAGTTCAAACCATACCGCCAGCACATGTTCTGTCTGCGTATGGTAAACCGGAAAATGTTCCCGGAAAGTCTGACGGATTGTTTCATACAGTTTCTCGTACTCCGTCATATCCTCTCCCAGCACTTTTCCTGCTTTTACAAAAAGCTGCACCGAATGAGCATAGTGAGCGGAGGCGATGAAATCTTCGTTGGAAGAGCCTCTGTAGCTTCCTTCCGGCGCATCCAGTCCCAGCCAGTCGCCGTAATGAGTGCCGCCGGTCCAAAGCCCCGGAGTTTCTGTGGAATTTCCGATGTAATCGATGTACTTTTTCATACAGGAGAACTGGTTTCTCAAAATCTCCTTGTTTCCGTATGTAAGGTACATCTGCCACGGACAGATCGCCGCCGCATCATCCCAGGCTGCGCTGCCGCTGTTTATCTGAGGCATATCCGGGATCACGTGAGGAATGGAGCCGTCCGGTCTCTGGTCTGCGCTCATATCGGCCAGCCACTTTTCAAAGAAACGCTCCGCGTCAAAGTTATAGGAAGCGGTCTTGCAGAAAACTTCCGCATCCCCTGTCCAGCCCAGTCTCTCATCTCTCTGAGGACAGTCTGTGGGCACATCCAGGAAATTGCCTTTCTGTCCCCATATAATATTGGAAAACAGCTGATTTAAAAGAGAATCGGATGTGCGTATCCAACCGGTGCGCTTCATATCAGAATGTACGGGAACGGCCTCGAACTGTTCCGCCTTTGGCTGACCGGGAAACACATCCAGGCGAATGTAGCGGAAACCGAAAAAGGTCAGCTTCGGATGGTA
Organism: uncultured Lachnospiraceae bacterium; assembly: GCA_944381635.1. GTDB lineage: Bacteria > Bacillota > Clostridia > Lachnospirales > Lachnospiraceae > CALWLY01. The sequence continues at coordinate 39,989 of CALWLY010000007.1, read as the reverse complement.
GGTCTGTTCTCCGTCACGGCAAATGTAGCAGATCTTTGCTTTGGCGCCTCTGTAATTTTCCGTATAGAAGTTTCCGTTTCTGTCAAGAACTTCCCCGTGGGAAATCTCCACTCTGTCCCCTTTTTGCGCAGACAGCGTAAAGGACACATAGCCTGTCACTTCCTGTCCGAAATCTACTACAGTCTCCCCTTTGGGTGTGACAAATATGCTTTTTGCCTGTACTCTTTCCTGTTCCTTGATCCATTCCCCCTGCTGAGGAATCAAGTTGTCCGTTCCCCACTCAGGTGTTTCCACTTCCCAGGTCTCATCGCTTTCAAAGGAGGCGTCATAAGTCTCCCCGTCATAAATTTCGCTGAAACGCACTTTGCTTTCTTTTACCCGGAAAGATTCATCGCTTTCGATCACCTGCTCTCTTCCGTCGTTCCACCACAGGTGAAGGCTTATGTAAAGGGCTTTCGGCTCTTTCTTTTTCTTTTCTCTTTCTTCTTTGTCGATCCACCCCGGCATAGGGCTGCTGTACCAGCCGGGTCCCACCGTCACTTCCAGACGGTTCTCTTCTGCCAGAAGCGGCGTCACGTCGTACTCCTGATACTGGAGTCTTGTCTGATAAGAAGTAAAACCCGGCATCAGCACGGCGTCTCCCACTTTTTCCCCGTTGATGCACGCTTCATAGACACCGTGAGCGGTGATGGTAAGAACCGCCCTCTTAGGCGTCTCTTCCAGTGAAAAATCCCGAATAAATACCGGACATACGTCTTCCTTCTCCCATTTTGGATAAATCCATTTTGCCTGCTTTTTCATCGTTTGCTATACTCCTTTCCTTTGTTACCCCTTTTTACAATTTATCCTTTTATTCCTGCATTTTCTTCAGGTTATAAAATTCTCCCTTTTTCGCCATCAGCTCGTCGTAACTTCCCATCTCCGCGATAGTACCGTTTTTCATAAAGACAATTCTGTCGGCGTTTTTAATGGTGGACAGTCTGTGAGCCACAAGGAATGTGGTGCAGTTTTTCATCATGGCGTTGGTCGCTTCCTGCACTTTCTTTTCGGAAGCGGAATCCAGGGCGCTGGTGGCCTCGTCGAAAATAATAATCTTCGGCTTGCGGATCAAAGCTCTGGCAATGGAAATTCTCTGCCTCTGTCCTCCGGACAGCTTGTCCCCGTGCTCGCCAAGCTGTGTATCCAGTCCGTCCGGCATTTTGGCAAGCAGATCCTGAAGCCCCACTTCTTCAATGACTCTTTTGATCTCTTCTTCCTTCACACCGGTTAAGCCATAGGTGATATTGTCTCTTATGGTTCCTGAAAAAAGAATCGTATTCTGCGGAACCACCGCAATCTGACTGCGGTACTCCTTCATATCCAGGTTTACCATGTTAACCCTGTCAATAAGGATCTTTCCTCCGGTAGGCGGAATAAAGCCGATCAGAAGGTTTAAGATCGTAGACTTTCCTGCACCGGATTCTCCTACGAAGGCGATGCTCTCCCCGGGAGCTACCTTCAGAGAAAAGTCTTTCAGGATATAGCGCTCGCTGTCCGGGTATTTAAAGTCAATGTTGCAAAATTCCACGCCGCCCTTTAATTCTCCCAGGGGAACAATAGAGTTGTCGGTTTCCACTTTTGTCTCCGCCATGATATCGCCGATCGAGCGAACGGATTCCAGGCCTTTGCACACCTGGGGATAAATATTGATCAGAGTGGAAATCTGTCCTACAATCTGCGTAAAGTAGGTCTGGAACAGCACGACTTCACCTACGCTGATGGCTCCTCTGCAGGCAAGGTAACCGGTGAATGCCAGACACAAAATCTGGAAACTCTGGAAAACCACCCAGCTTACAGAACCGAATAAAGCATTGACCAGATCCAGACTGTAACCCCGGTTTACGATTTTTGTCAGGCTGCGGTTCATCTTCTGAATCTCCACTTCCTGAAGTCCGTGAGCTCTTGTGACCGGAATCATCTCCAGCATTTCCGCAACAGCTCCCTGGGTGTGCTCCATCTGATCTCTGAACTCCCGGTTTTTATCCGAAATGGGTTTTCTAAAAGCGTAGATGGTCAGAACAGAAACCGGCACTACGATCAGGAAAAACAGGAAAACGGTTGGGCTTTTCTGGAAAGTGATGGCTACTGCAATGGCAAAGTCCAGCACAAAGAAAAACAACGTGCGGAAGATCTGGTTTAAAAGTTCCTGCACCTGCTCCACGTCACGCATGATCTTGGACTGGAGACGGCCCGACTGTACTTCCTTGTGAAACATGATGGAAAGCTGCTGAAGCTTTCTGACCATGGCGTTCCGCAGGGAACCCTCAATACTTCTGTTTACCTTCGCAAACTGCTGCGTCGCCAGGTAATTGCTTCCCACATTCTGTACAATAAATAAAAGCGCAATGATTACGTTGAAAAGAATGCGCATTCCGGCATCTTCTCCCGGATTGGTGGCCGTGTCGATAATATTGGCGGTCACAAGGGGAATCACCCACACAGGGGATCTTTGCGCCACCAGACAGATGGAGGCCCAAAGCAGAGAACGTCCCTTTCCCTTATAAAAACTAGCAATAATTTTCACCGGATGTTCCCGGTTTTTCACATAGGTGTTGAGGTATTCGTCAAAACGCTCCAACCCCTCTTCCGAAATAATTTTCTTCTCTTTTTTCTCTTTCATAATCTTCTCCGCTGTAAGTATCGATGAACCAAAAAACCCACGCCTATTCACCGATTCTTTCTTTTCTTTCGCAAAAGAGCCGTCCTGCCATACTATATTTTACGAATATACAATGTTGCTCATCAAATATAATATGGTCAGGACGGCCTTTAAGCTTTTTCATGCCCTCTCTGTTTTTTTAGTTTTCTGCTGTCAAAACAGGAAGGCATTGGCACAAGTCCTATTTTTCTCTGGCGTAGTCTGCCATCCAGATTACCACATCCTGAATCCGGTACAATTCGGATTCACGGCTGACTTTACGCCATTCTTCTTTGAAATGATACAGCCAGTTTTCCAGTTTCTCCGCAAGCTTCCATGCATCCGGACAAACCGCGGACGGCTGTTTGTAGAAACGGCTGGCAACAAGCTGGCCGAACTCGTTAAAGATCTGCATTCCGTCTGCTGATACCAGAAGCGCTCTCACATCTTTCTTTCCCTCTTCGCCCAGTTTGACGCTGAGAGCGCAGAGTTCTTTTTTCAGTGCCTCCAAAGTCTCATTCTTCTGGGGAGCCTTTGCAAACTCCTCCAGATTTTTTCTGAGATATTCGTCGCTTTCCTTGTAATCTTCTTCCACGTAAGCCATTTCCCGGAAACGAACTGCCATATCCCAGGAGAATACCGTCTGCTCGCTGATGGCAGTCATCAGTTCCATCATATGTTCCGTGTCGTCCCCGTAAGCCAGAACGGAAATCTGACGATTGATCTCCTCAAACGGAATTATCTGGGGATTCCAGGAAAAAGCTGCGCCGTAAATCATGCCGGGCAGGCTGAACTCCGGATGATTCATGTGGCCGTAATCGCCCCAGTCTGTATTCAGAAGACCAATGGAATGATACTTCATGGCATAGCTGCACATTCTGGTGATATTTTCGTAACTGGTGCGAATGTTGTTGACAAACCGGTTCCAGCCTGCCACTCCGGGACAGGAATACTGCACTGCACCAGCTTCGGCCAGGCTGCGGCTGCTGTCCTCTGTCACGTCTGCCGCATAACCCCAGTTTAGGCAGATCGTCTGCTCCGGAAGCTCTTTTATCATTTCCGGAAAACCACAGATAACATCCCCCCAGAACATAGGGCGTTTGCCTTTTTCCACAAGGAAATTGCAAAGTTCTTTTACATAATCTATGTAGATTCTGTCCACGGTCAGCCGCTCTGCCGCCTCCCTGCTCTTGCCTTTTCCAAGGTCAAAGGTTTCATCTGCACAGATATTAAACTGTGAAGAACGAAACAGCGGTAAAAATTCGGAAATCAGTTCTTTGACTACCTGAAGGCTTTCCGGATTGGTCACATCTATTGTATGGTGCTTCATGCGTCCAACCAGGGAGAACGGCTGCTTCTCGGAATTTTCCAGTTCGCAAAGATGAGAATACTTTTTGGAGGAAAGCAGATGGTAAAGGTGACCAAAGCTGCTGAGGGAAGGAACCAGTTCAATTCCCCGTTCCGCGCAGTAGTCATCCAATTCCATAATCTCTTCCGGCAAAAGCGGTGTGCTGTCTCTCCACAGTTCGCTCACATCACGGAACAGAAAACTGTGCTCAATATAAAGCTGCAGCTGATTGAGTTTATAGTAAGCCATGCGGTCCGCCATTTTTTTCAGATAAGCAAGGGTAGGAATCCTTCCCCTTGTAATGTCGTGATAAAATCCACGGTTTTCAATCACAGGACTATCCTCGATCACACAGGCAGGCAAAAGCGCGCCGGCCTGTGAAACCATCTGCAGAAGCGTCTGCATACCATACCAGATGCCGCTCTCGCTTCCGGTCAGGATGACGCCGTCCTCTTTAATCTCCAGTCTGTACTCCTCTTTTTTGAAGGAATCATCCTGCATCAGCTGTATATCCTGTTTTCTTGCACAGCCTCTTGTCACCGCCGGAGCAAATCCCAGTCTTTTTTCCAGTTCTTTCTGAAACAGCTGTGCCTGTCTGCCTGTTCTCTCTCCGCAGCCTTTATCTACAACAATATAGCTGTCGTAGCGCACTGCGTATTTTCCCTCTTTTTCTTCCCATTTTAACGGTTTCGGTATCAGATACATGTCTGTACTCTCCTTTTCCTTCTCTGTCTTTTCCTTTTCTGTCTTTTTTATCTCTTTACACGCACGCCGCAGTAGTCCATCATCAGTTCGCAGAACATTGCGTTAGCCCAGGAGAACCATTCTCTTGTATATTTGGTGGGATCATCCACATGGAAGCCTTCGTGCATCATTCCTGTGCCGCCGTCTGTGTCGCGCATCATTTCCAGGATACGTTTTTTCTCTTCCATACTGTCTTCTGTCAGTCCCTGGATTGCCAGGCCGATATGCCAGATATAGCAGGGCGGAACGTGAGGGCTGCTCACACCGGCTGCCGCTGTTCCTTTATAATAATGAGGATTTCCTTCACTCAATACAAAGTTTCTTGTATTTTTCGCAACTTCCGGATCTGCCGGCTCATAGCCTAAATAGCTCATAGCCAGAAGACTCGGTACGTTAGCGTCGTCCATCAGGTTGTAACGTCCCAGACCGTCCATCTCGTAAGCATAGAGTTTTCCGTAGTATTCGTTGTTTACGATGGCAATGCTGTCAATGGCTTCTTTTACTTCCCTGCGGATCGCAGCTGCCTCTTTTGCGATTTCAGGCTCGTTTAAAATATTGGTCATGATTTCTTCCAGATAGCCAAGGATTACAACGGCAAACATGTTGGAAGGAATCAGATAGCCGTATTCGCAGGCGTCATCGCTGGGACGGAAACCTGACCAGATCAGTCCGATACCATCTTTTACCAGAGAGCCTTTGCCGTCTCTTGACAGGGTATCTGTGTAATAGCAGTTTCTGCGCACGAAGCGGTAAGGGGATTTCTCCTCATGGTGCTGCTCGGTGCGGAATACATGCAGAATGGTTCTGACACCTTTTACGAAATCTTCGTCAAAGTGATCGGTTCTGCCTGTATTTTTCCAGAGCAGATAAGCCATCTGTACCGGATAGCAGAGGGAATCCAGCTCATATTTACGCTCCCAGATCCAGTCGCTCATCTCTGTCTCGTCTTTTTCCCAGCAGTTTCCGTTTTCCTCACGGTTAAAAGCGTTTGCGTAAGGATCCAGATTGATGCAGAAGAACTGACGTTTTACCAGTCCTGCCAGCATATCGGAAATTTCCTGGTCTTCCGCTGCCAGTGTCAGGTAAGGACGCACCTGTGCCACAGAGTCTCTCAACCACATAGCCGGAATATCTCCGGTAATGATATAGGTTCCGCCGTCCTCAAGGCGTTCCACTGTCTTGTCCAGTGTGTTGGTAAAGCAGTTGATAAACAGCTGTACCATTTTCGGGTCATCTTTGAATTTTTCTGACACAAGGTCAATCATTTTCTGCATGGAAGGTGTGATTTTCTTTTCCATTTTTATCTCCTTTCACCGCATTAACCCTGCGGCCGGGTGATTTTTAAATTTCAAACATCACAGTCTTTATCTCGTAAGGCGTCAATGTCAGTTTTACAGCTTCTGTACTTTCCTGTGTGATCGGGCGCTCTCTCAAGTCGCATTCCATCCATTTTTTGAATCCAAAGGAAGGTTTTACTTCCACCTGCTGATGGCTTCCTGCAAACTCATGGAAACGCACGATCAGGTATTTGCCGTCTTCGGATTTCTTGATGGCATCCAGCTCTACCTGTCCGTTATCAAAGGTGAGGAAACTGCCTTCTTCTCTCTCTCCTGTCACAGCTCCTGCAAAAACGGCAGCCGGCTGGTTCAGATCAAAGGCCGCGGGCACTACTTTGGCATCCACAAAGTCACCGCCGTGAGGAAGCAGAGAGTACGTAAACACATGCTCGCCCTGATCTGCCGCGTAGTCCGGGTAAGTAGCTCCCTTTAACAGCGTCAGACGAAGCGTATTTCCGTAAACATCATGTCCGTACTTGCAATCGTTTAACAGGCTGACACCATAGTTTCTCTCCGACAGATCCACAAAACGGTGAGCAACGCTCTCAAATCTTGCCATCTCCCAGCTGGTATTCCAGTGGTTGGGACGTCTTACGTTTCCGTACTGCACGTCATAGGTTGCATAGGTAGAGCGGATGTCTACCGGAAATGCAGCCTTGATCAGCTGGTGCTGTTCATGGAAATCCACTTTTGTCTCAAAGTCAATGCGGCGGTCATCCGCATAGAAGATCACGTTCTGCTCTACTGTGGAAGAACCATATTCATATACCAGTCTCAGGCAGGCGCGCAGCGGTCCTTTCTGTGTCCATTCCATCACTTTGATCTTCGTGATCTCTTTGCGTTTCTGCTGATAAAAAATATCAATATCCCAGGCATCGCAGGCATTGGGCTTGTCCTCGAATACTTCCAGAACGTTTCCTCTCTCTCCTGCTGCCAGTACTTCTCTGCCATAGGTTTTATCGAAAAGTCTTGTAAACTGGCCGGCTTCGTTAAACACTGCCACGTAAAACGGCGTCTCTATTTTTCTGTCTTCGATGGAGAAAATAGAGGACTCTTTCACGGAAACGTCTCCGCTTTTTACAAGAATCTGCTTCCATCCTGCCGCTGGAAGATTTCCTACACGCACGTAAGCATAATCTTTTTCTGTCTGCATGGGAAGTACATTTCCCTGAGAATCTTCAAAATGGCCTCCTGCAAACGGCAGGCTGATAAGGGTGTCTCTCTCCCAGCCTCCGTCGTTAAATACCGTATAAATATCATCCTCTTTCTCCATAAAGGATGCGGCAAAGTCTTCTTTTACTTCTTCACCGATTTTTTCCATCTTTCCATAATTTACCACGGAATCTTCGTATACCTGTCTGATGGAAGAACCGGGGATAATGTCATGGAACTGGTGTGTCAGAATCATCTCCCAGCCTTTGTTCAGTTTATCCTGCTTAGCCAGTGTCAGGTCATTTGCCCAGATGGCGCCCATAACGGTCAGCCATTCCGCCTGGCGGTAAAGCATTTCCATTCTGCGGTTCATGCGTTTATTGTACGCCTGGCTTGTGTAGGTTCCTCTGTGAAACTCCAGATAAAGCTCGCCGTCCCAGGTATGCACATAGGAATCCGTGTTCTTTACCGTCTCTTTCAGTCTGCGGAAATACTCTCCTGCTGTGGATGTTTTTACATGAGGAAGTCCCGGCACCTTGTCCAGTCTTCTGCGGGATTCCAGCATATCGCGGTTTACACCGCCGCCGCCGTCTCCGTATCCGTAGGAAATCAGCATGTCACGGTTTACTTCCTTATCCCGGTATCCTTTCCAGACACCCTGCACGGTCTCTGCCAGAAGCTGTCCGTTGTAGGTATAAAACCAGCTGTCTTCCGGTTTGCCCGGTTCCGGCGTTGTGATAAAGTGGGTCAGTACTTCGCTGCCGTCGATGCCTTTCCACCAGAAAGTATCGTGAGGCATGCGGTTATACTGATTCCAGCTGATCTTTGTGGTCATAAACATGTCGATTCCGGATTTTTTCAAAATCTGAGGCAGGGCCCAGGAATAACCGAACACATCCGGAAGCCACAGATATTCGGGCTCTTTTCCGAATTCTTCCTTCATAAATTTGCTGCCCAGCAAAATCTGTCTTGTGAGAGATTCTCCGCTTGTCAGGTTGCAGTCAGCTTCCACCCACATGGCTCCGTCCACTTCCCAGCGGCCTTCTTTTACTCTCTCTTTGATTTCCTCGTAAAGCTCCGGGAAATCCTCCTTAATATACTGATAAATCTGAGGCTGTGTCTGCAGGAAAATATATTCCGGGAAAAGTTCCATCAGACGCATTACTGTTGAGAAGGAGCGGGAACCTTTTTCCCTTGTGTGTTTCAGTCTCCACAGCCATGCCACGTCAATGTGCGTATGTCCCACACAGTTTACTGTAACCTTGCTGTGTTTTTCCATCTTTTCGATGCCTTTATTCAAGGCCTCGTCTGCCTCTTTCACGCTTTCATAGAAAGCGCTGCTTCCGGGCACAGACCAGTCCAAAAGATTCATGGAACGGTTTAATAAGCTCAGCAGTTCCTGTCTGTCCGGATTTTCTTCCGGAAGCACTTTTACCGTGTCAAGAACGGTCTTTGCCATATAGTAAAGATCGTCTGTCGCCTCATCCAGCCATGCAATCGCCGCCTGGCTGAATTTATGCTCCTGCACTCTCGGCTGTCCGCCTCCCTCCATTCCGGACCAGAGACGGAAGAAGAATTCCACTTCTTTTCCGATCTTATCTTCTTTTAAAAACACTTCCTTATGGTTGGAATCCACTCCCTGATAGGGCTTTCCATCCAGATACAACATAGATTCAAAGCCGGAATTGGTGCCGTCTCCGGTCTTACCGAAGTCAAATAACGCCACCGCTCTGCGGCCTCTCCATTCTTCCGGAATCATCGCTTTTCCGGACAGCCAGAGATATTTATCCCAGCCTTTCCAGGTATCCCCCAAATTGATGGAAGTAAATCCTTTTCTGTCTTTTGGAAGCTCCGGATTGGGCAATCCTGAATTTTCTTCCATCACTGCCAGTGAGTGCAAATCCGTCACATCACGGTAACGATATCCGCTCACCTCTGCGATTCTGTTCTGCAGCTTCGCTTCTGTCAAAAATATGTCCATTTCTGCCTCCTTGGATTAGCTTAAAACATACAGAGCCCGCCTTCATCATCCCCGGTGCTGCTTTCTTCATTTCACACCGATTTTTCCGGACTCCGCTCTGCCCTGATTATACCAGATAATCTCCTTTTATCCTATCTCCTTTTTCATCAATTTTGTACCACATTTCTTTGCTACGAGCCATGGAATCCAAAAAAGCAGCCCCCTCGGATGAAAAATTCATTTTTCAGACAGGGTTCTGCTTTTTTTGGGTTTACGGCGACAGCCGTAAAGGGAGGAAATGCACCGCATTTTCGAGCCTTCCATGGCTCGCCTGTGCCATTAACCTATTCCTATCCAGGATGAAAAATTTATTTTTCAGACAGGGGGCTGTTTTTTTGGGGTTTACGGCGACAGCCGTAAAGCGAGGAAATGCACCGCATTTTCGAGCCTTCTAACGTTCACTGTTTTCCCCAAGATGAATGGACATGCTTTTCTGGGATTTTTCCAGTTCCTTATCGATCTGCTCCAGCTTCTGCTTCCATACCGGCTCCAGAAATTCTGCCATCTCTATCTGCACCGCTTTGGCCGAATCCCAGTCTGTAATCTCTTCCGGTTCTTTTTCTGTGTGCTTTCCTTCTATGTCTTCTTTTGGGGAAGCTTCCGTCTCCGTATCTGCACTAACTAATGTCTCCGCACCAGCGGGAGACTGGCTTTGCTGTTCTAAAAGTTTCTCCATTTCTCCCATCTGATCAGCCAGTGAATCGTCGCAGATTTCTGCTTCAGTCAGAGTATTTCTGGTGACAAATTGTTCAAAAGTCTCGTCTTCGGCCGCTTCCTTGCTTATCTGCTTTTCCTCTTTTTCTGTTTCCTGTGCCTGTTTTTCATCTGTTTCTTTATGGCTGACTTCTTTAGAAACTGATTCCTGTTCTTTTCTCTCCTGCTCCTCTTTCCGGCGCAGGAATTCCCTTTCTTCCTCGGCTCTGCTGATGTTCACCGGCAGCCCCAGGCCTAAACAGCGGCTGTCGGCTCCATGCCCAATCTGTTTTGTAATAGCAATAGGAATCTCCAGTCCTTCCAGCTGCTCTGTGACGATTCTTTTCAAGGCATCCATGCCGTTTTCTCTCTCCAGCTCTGAGAAAGTTCCAAGCAGCAATCCCTTCACCTGACGGAATACATCCATCTGAGCCAGCTGGGCAAAATACGCGGCAATGCGGGCTTCGTCTCCGGAAAGAGATTCCAGAAACAATACTTTATCCTTAAGGTCAGGAAAATAGGGGGTTCCCGCCAGCTTCAAAAGACAACGGATATTGCCGCCTGCCACGGTTCCCTCCACAGTTTCTCCCTGCCAAAACTCCCAGCTGCATTCAAACAAATCATTTTGCCCTTTTAAAAAAGTGTTTTGAAACCGTTCCTGCTGTTCCTGCGCGTTTCCCCACACCAGCGTTCTGAGCTGAAAAAGGTAATTGGTGATTCCCGTTCTGTTTCCGATTCCATTCAGCACAGAAGTCAGATCGCTGTATCCGAACATAGGCTTGGGGTTTTCCTTTATCACGCCGAACTTTAAAAAAGGAAGGATTTCATTGGCCAGGTCTCCTCCTGACACATCAAAAATAGCTTTTACCGAATCCCTGGTATAAAAGCGCATCAGGGCATCCGCTCTGTCCTTGGCGCTTCCGTTGTAGGCAGTGCTTCCCGCATAAAAACAGGAGCTGACTTCCGGAATGAGTCCCATCCCCCGAAGCACCATGCACAATTTTTCTATCTGAGGTCTGTCCTGCTGCCGTATCCCGTTGGAGCATGCCGTTATTCCTATTTTATCTCCAGGCGAAAACAATGGTTTCATCTTCCCTCTCACACCTTTCCCAAAAGCTGACAAAGCATTTTCTTTTTGTTTCTGCAGACCGTTTTCTGTCATGCACGCAACACTTGAATGTTATTTTCATTATACTTCCTTTCCGCACACGGTACAACCGGAGTTTTCTTTTCCTTCCATATATAATGTGACGCCGCTCTATCAAACCTTATTTATTTGTGTTATACTGTGTTCTGTTTGACAGATCATTTATCATTTCAATGCAGGTGCCGGGGAAAGACCTGTTTTACCGCATTGTACCGACTTGAACGTACGGAAAGGAATACAAAATTTCATGACCAAAGAAGAGGTTTTAAAACAATATTATGGATACGATTCTTTCAGAGACGGGCAGGAATATCTGATTGATGAGATTTTAAAAGGCAGAGACGTGCTGGGTATCATGCCCACCGGCGCCGGAAAATCCATCTGCTATCAGGTGCCAGCCCTTGTAATGGGACACATCACCCTTGTGATTTCACCGCTGATCTCCCTGATGAAAGATCAGGTAAGCGCGCTGAACCAGATGGGTGTGCATGCCGCTTACCTGAACAGTTCTCTTACCTATAACCAGTATCGCAAGGCTTTGGAGCTTGCCAAAACCGGGCGGTACAGTATTATCTATATAGCGCCGGAGAGGCTGCTGACCGAGGAATTTTTAGACTTTGCCATGCAGGCACCCCTGGATATGGTCAGCATCGACGAGGCCCACTGTGTCTCGCAGTGGGGGCAGGATTTCCGTCCCAGTTACTTAAAAATTGCAGAGTTTGTTGCAAAATTGCCCAAGCGCCCTGTTGTCAGCGCCTTTACCGCCACAGCCACCAAAGAAGTCCGGGATGATATCATCTGTATGCTTGGCCTTTCAGACCCGGCTTGTACGGTAACCGGTTTTGACCGTAAAAATCTGTATTTTGAGGTGCGCCATCCCAAAGATAAATACAAGGACGTGGTCAATTATCTTATCGCCCACGCCGGACAGTCTGGCGTTATCTACTGTGCCACCAGAAAAAACGTGGAGGAAGTGTGCGACCGGCTTTTAGCCGACGGTTTTCGGGCTACCAGATACCACGCCGGCCTCAGTGACAGAGAAAGGCTTGCCAACCAGGAAGCTTTCACCTACGACGAAGCGCCCATCATGGTTGCCACCAATGCCTTTGGCATGGGAATCGACAAATCCAATGTGCGCTTTGTCCTTCACTACAATATGCCGAAAAATATGGAAAGCTACTATCAGGAGGCTGGACGCGCCGGCAGAGACGGTGAAAAAGCGGAATGCATCCTCCTCTACGGCGGTCAGGACGTGATCACCAACCAGTTTTTTATCGAGCGCGACAGAGAAAATGAGGAGCTGGGAGAAGAAGAGCTGGAAGTCATCCGGGAGCGGGACCGGGAGAGACTGAAAAAAATGACTTTTTACTGCCATACTCACGACTGTCTGCGCCATTACATCCTCCGCTATTTCGGAGAATACGGTCCCAACTACTGCGGCAACTGCAGCAACTGTCTGAATGAATTTGAAGAGACAGATATCACCGCTGCAGCGGGCAATATCATCGGCTGCATCCTCACAAGCGGAATGCGTTTTGGGATGACTTCCATTCTGGATGCTCTGCGAGGAGCCAACACGGAAAAAATACGCCGCTTTAACCTGGATGAAAACAGATATTACGGTTCCTGCCGGGAATACAGCCTGATCATGCTGCGCCAGATCGTCAATTTCCTTGTACTGGAAGATTATCTTTTCATCACCGACGATCAATATCCTATCCTGCGCATCCGCGAAAAAGGACTGGACTGGTACGAACAGTTTTTAAACCAAAGCGAACAGGAAAAAGCGACAGACACGCAGCCTGCCGCTTTGAAAATGAAAGTTCCCAAGGAACAAAAACGGGATATTCCGGAATCCCGGCTGAAAAAGACGCAGAAAATTTCGAACGCAGACAGCAATATTTTCGAAGCCCTGCGCTCTCTTCGAATGCGTCTTGCAAGAGAGGAGCATATTCCTCCCTACCTTATTTTCTCTGACAAAACGCTCACATCCATGGCTCTCATTCTTCCACAAGATGAGGCGGAAATGCTCACCGTTCCCGGCGTCGGCCAGGTAAAATACAAAAAATACGGCGAGGCCTTCCTGGAAGTCTGCCGGAAGTTTCGTTAGAAAGTAAAACATGCTGAGGAAAGTCAGAAAATTCCCGCTTGCAGCGTGTCAGTGCCTCCAGCTTTTAGCTCCGGCAGCAGTTCCTGCCAGACTAAAAGCTGCGCAGCTTGTCACTTCCGTCATCCACGGTTTTCTCCAGAGACTGAATGACCACATAATAACCATAGCTGCTGTTTACTTCCACGTAAACTCTGTCTCCCACTTTATGGCCTAGAAGTGCTTTTCCTATGGGAGATTCGTTGCTGACAAGTCCGTTTAAGGAATCCCCGCGGACTGTTGTGACAATCTTGTAGGTTTCCACTTCGCCGTCCTCCTCAAACAGCACCGTAACTGTGTTGTTCAGTCCAACTTCGTCCTCGGCAGATTCATCTGAAACAATTTCTGCTGTTTTGATCATTCTTTCCAGATAACGAATGCGTCCTTCGTTTTTATTTTTAAATTTCTTTGCTGCGTAATATTCAAAGTTTTCGCTTAAATCTCCCTGAGCTCTGGCTTCCTTTACATCCTCCAGGGCTTCTTTTCTCACTACCAGTTTCCGATATTCGATTTCTTCCTGCATCTTCTGGATATCTTTTTCCGTCAGCTGATTATGCATGATCGTCTCCTCTTTTCTTTCTTATTCTGCTTCTGTCCTTCTTTGATTCTGTTTTTCCGCCTGTTTCGGCAGGAAGCCTTCAAAAATAAAATAATCATAGTAAATGCGGCAAGCCTCCAACTCTTCCCGGCTCTTCACGGTCCACGCCACGGACGGACAGCCAAACAGCAGACGGCAGATGTTTTTGGACACTGCCCTTTTTGCCTTGCAGTCATAGGCGATAAAGTCCGGTGCAGTCAGGAAATTGCACAGAAGATGACGGGGGATATAATACCAGATAGCCTTCCGGCTGCCATCTCTGTGATAATTCATGGAAAGCTGCCCTCTGCATATCTCCGGCCTGTTTTTTCGATACCATAAAAGCACCTGGGGATGAAAAGATTCAATGCAGTAGCGCCCTTTATACTGTGACAAAATGGCATCTACTCTGCCGCAAAGAATGTCCGCTTTTCCCTTATATTTAATTTCTATGATCAGCGGTACCTTTCCATCTACCAGCTTCAGCACATCCGTCAGAAGCGGGATCATCTCTCTGGAACCGAACACAGGCATGGAACAGAGTTCTTCGTAGGTGAAATCATCCACATTTTTCTCGATTCCGCAGGCACGCTTCAAATCAAAGTCATGGACTACCACCACCTGTCCGTCCTTTGTCAGCTGCACGTCAAGTTCTATTCCATAACCGGCCTCCACCGCCAGCTTAAAGGCAGGCATGGTGTTTTCCGGCGCATCCGTGCCGTTTCGATGAAGCCCTCTGTGAGCATAATAAACGCCGGGCATCCTCTCCGGGCGTCCGAGCATTCTGGGCATTACTGCCAGAAGCCATGCTCCTGTGGTTATCAGACCTGTTTTTAAAATCCTGTTCATTTTTGTTCTCCTTTGCTGTCTTAATCTTCCACGTCAAAATTTTCAAGTACTGCTGCCTTTTTCTCCGGACGGCTGTCTCCGTGTTTTACCTGTGTCATGGTTATCATCGCCAGGACGGTAAACACGCAGGCGTAGGGAAACAGGGTGCGGTAAGACACATACTGAAGAAGAAAACCGGAAAAAATCGGGGTAAAAATCTGAGCAGACATGGAAAACGTATAATACAGACCGGTATATTTTCCCACATCGCTTCCTTTACACATTTCCACGACCATAGGAAGGGAATTCACACTTACAGAGGCCCATCCAAAACCGATCAGCACAAAAAATACGTTGATCACCGGATGATACTGCGTAAAAAATACCGCCGCACAGAAATAACTGATAAGCATCATCAAAAGCCCCAGAAGAATGGTTTTCTTCCTACCTATCCAGGCAGCGATCATACCGATGGGAATGTAGCTTACAATGGCTCCGGCCGTAGCCACCATCAGACAGTTTGCAAAACCGCCGCCCTCCATCTGCCACACGGTAGTGGCATAGCGTGAAAAAGCGGTAGTTACTGCGTTATAGGCGGTAAACCATAAGAAGATAGATACCAGAATGAAAGCAAGGCTCTTTTTCATCTCACCGGGAAGCTTTCCATCCTTCCCCACATGAAGTTCTTTTTCCTCTTCCTCAAATTCTTTCTCCATCTGAGCGGAAATTTTTTTCTCCCGCACCGTAAGTACGAGAAGAATCACAGCCGCTGCCATCAAAATAGCTACCCCCGCAAAGACAGGGGTGTAATCCGGCCTGTCGCCCTCTCCCACCAGAAGGCTGATCAGAATCAGGGAATAGATTCCTCCCACAGCACCCATCAAATTGATGACTGCGTTGGCTTTGGAGCGAAGAGGCTTGGGTGTTAAATCCGGCATAAGTGCAACCGCAGGGGAGCGATACAATCCCATAGACAAAAGCAGTGCTCCTAAAGCTGCCACAAACAGCACCAAATTCTCGGTCCGGTCTGCAAAAGGAAGTACCATCAGCAGGCAAACCGCCAGAATTGTTCCCAGAACAATAAAAGGCGTCCGCTTTCCGATCCTGGTGTCCACTTTATCGGAAAATGCGCCGAATAAAGGCAGCAAAAACACAGCCAGCACATTGTCCATAGCCATAATGCCCCCTGTCAGTGTTTCATTTAAATGAAACGTATTCTGGAGAATCAACGGGATCAGATTATCGTACATCTGCCAAAACGCGCTTATAGATAAAAAGGCAAGTCCAATAAAAAAAGTTCTTTTGTAATTCAGTTTCAAATCTTCTTTCTCCTCTCCTTCGGAAATTTTTTTTTATTATACCCCATTCTCCGCAGGATTCCTATAGCAAACACAGGATCGCTGCCCCTTCTCTTTATCGCCTTTCTTTCCCGCTCACTTTATCATCTTTCCCACACTCTTTAACAGAACGTTGCAGAAGCTCATTTCCTATGGCATAATAGGGAAAAAGAATCTTTCGCAAAAAGAGTATTGTTATAAAGGAGAATTGCTATTATGATCGTCTCAACAAAAGGCCGTTACGCCCTGCGCGTTATGCTGGAACTGGCCAGATATGAAAACGAAGGCTACATTTCTTTAAAATCCATCGCAGAGCGACAGAATATTTCCATGAAATATCTGGAGAGTATTGTCTCCACTTTGACAAAAGCCTCTTACGTAAGAAGCATGCGCGGCAAAGAAGGCGGATATTGTTTGAGCCGCCCGGCTTCTTCCTACACGATAGGCTCTATCCTGAAACTGACGGAAGGCAGTCTCTCCCCGGTATCCTGCATTGAATGCGGACAGAGTATCTGTGAAAAAGCGGATTCCTGTCTGACACTTCCTATCTGGAAACATCTGGATACCATGATTGATGAATATCTGGAAAGTGTGACTCTGGAAGATTTATTAAAACAGAAAATTGCCGCCGACTGAAGTTGAAGCAAAAGAAGACCGTTTTTATCAGTATATTTTCATTTTCCTATTGACATAATAGGATTTGTCTGTTATCATTCCCATATGCCAGGTAGGAATTATATATCTGTTCCGCTGCCAATCCTGTATTCTGTTTCATACTCGTGATAAGAGTTTTCTATGCTTTCGAAACAGTGCGGAACAGCATATCTTCTATACAGGCTCCTTGTCAGCAACGTATGGGACTCCTCATCCCCTGCTGCTGGCTTTTCACAATACGCAGTGCTGCCTGCTTACACCCCCTATTTTTGCCGCAGCCTGCGGTGTTGTAATTCACCCTCAATCATTGTCCGGAGCTGCTTACTTCTCCTACTCTCCACAATTTCAAAGCTGCCCGGACCCGGTAATAAAAATATCCAAGAGGAACTTTTTATTGCCGCGATTGACAAGAGTAAATCTTGTTTTGATGCAATAAAAAATCTATTTTCTATGGTAAATAAAAAGAGATATCGGCACCTCCCAAACGCCGGTATCTCTTTTTTTATGCTGCAAGAAAATTTCTTTCTTGCAGCATAAAAAACCGCTCCGCTATGGATGCGCACTCGCACGAAAGGTGGTTATTGCCTGACGGCAATCGCGCTCGGCGCAAGTGTGCGCCAAAGCGCACTTCTTATGGGGCAAAAAAATTTATTTTCCTTTCCTTACTCCGAAACAGATTCTTCTGTCTTTTCCTGATTCAGGAAGTCTTCGGCGTTCTCACTTGTGACTTTTTCGTAAGGCAGATAAATATATTTTTCATTTTCCGCCTGATTTTCATCATCCATGTCTTCCATGACAACGGAAAACGCCAGCTCGGCTATAGCTTCCGCCTGTCCTTCTTTATCATTATAGACGGTTCCGGCAAGCCTGGAATCCATAATTGCCTGCAGTCCCTCATCCGTTCCGTCGATTCCGAAAAATACAGGCCAGGCAGCCTCTGTGTAATTTAATTTCTCATAGGCATCAATAGCGCCAAGAGCCATGGCATCATTATTAGCCAGGACAAGCTCTATCTGATTGTGGTATTTGCTGATCATCTGCTGCATCCGATTCTGCGCCTGGGCCCTGTTCCAGTTTGCGATGCCGTAGCTTAGCTTTTCCAGTTCAATGCCGCTGCTGCGCAGGGCGTTTACCGCATTTTCTGTGCGGATAATGGCATCCTGGTGCCCCGGTTCTCCCTCAAGCACCACATATTGAATCTTGCCGTCTTTGTTCCGGTCTATCCGGCTGTTTGACTTTATGGCATCCGCCGCCAATTCTCCCTGCATAGTTCCCGACTGTTCTGCATCCGCACCTACATAATAAAGCCCTTCCCACTGCATCAGGTCCTCAGCAACCGGTTCCCTGTTAAAAAATATGATGGGCACATTATTCTCTCTGGCCAGGTCTATAATTTCCGACGGGTCCGCCCTGTCCACCACATTCACACAAAGAACATTACAGTTGGAATCAATCAGCTCCTTCACCTGGTCGTTCTGGATCCTCTGGGAACCGGCCGCATCCCGGATCGTCACCGCCGCTCCCCGCTGGTCAAATTCTTCTCTTAAACAGGTAAGCAATTCGCTGATAAACATATCACTCTGATTGTAGCACGCCACTCCCACATGAACCTTGTCGGGAATCGTGCCCCGTCTGTCTGCGCAGCCGCTCAAAGACTGTACGCCCAGACCCAAAATGATACCTGTCATCAAAAATTTTTTTACCCTCATCGTAATCTCCACCCACTGTTCTTTACTGACTCATTGTAAAAAGGATTTCCTGATTTTGTTTCGAAAACAGCGTTTCTCTCCGAATCACCGTGTATTCTACATTTCGATCCCGCATCTCATAAAAAGAATGTTTCAGACTTTCCGCTGTCTCTGTCAGGCTTTGATACCCTACATTGAATTCATCCGGCACCACCAGACATTCCACCGCACGCGTATCCAGATAGTAAACCGCCTCCGTAGACTTACCCACGCCATACACTACGGCTCCGTGCAGGCTGTTTACCGCTGAATATTCGCCGGCCGCTGTCAGAGTGGTATCGTCAAGGGCAACCACCAGATCTGCCTTCGGCTGTCTCTTCATAAAATCTTCTTTTGAAATTTCAGAGGAATCCCAGACAGACCGGCTGATCTGAACCCCGGTATTGCCCAAAACTTCCATAATTCCCTTCTCCCCCTGCTCTGCAGCCTCCGACTCTCCGGCCTGTGAGAGAATCAGCACCGATTTTCCCTTAAGATTTTTGCCGTAATCTTTCACCATTTCCTCTGCCAGCGCTTTTCCCATAGCATAATAATCCGGCGCTGTGAGAGGAATTTCCGACTCTTCGCCGTTTTGCAAAGATGCCGATTCCACAAGCATGATCGGAACTTTATTCTGCATTTCCTTTAACATCTGTTCTGTCTCTTCTCCCGGCGCAGGCTGAACGATTATGGCATCCGCTCCATAAGCAATTTCGTCTTCCATCAGAGCCTTCTCCTGACTTGCTGTCAGCATTTCTCCGGTGCTCACAATATACAACTCAATTTCGTGATCTTCCGCCGCCATGGCAAGACCGTATTTAAAAGCGTGCCATTGGCTGTCCTCGGAATTCTGAACAATCACGGAAATTTTTTGCTCGTCCTGTCCGTTCTTTTCACGGAACATAAGGAAAGCCAGTATAATAACAAGTATGCCAAGAACCGCCTCTGTCAGGATAAATATTCTTTTGTCATTCTTCATTCTTCTTTACCCTTTCCATAGCATCCGCATACAGGGGTTTTACCTCTTCCTCATCAAATATGTATCCCTTTTCCAGAGTTTTTCTGTTTTCCTCCGTGTAGGGAATTGCCGGAATGCAAATCGAAACTCTGGTTCCCTCATCCGGCTCACTCTCCACCAAAAGTCCGTATTCTTTTCCAAAAAGAAGCTGAATGCGGCTGTTTACATTTACAAGCCCCACCCCTGAACCATGTTTATGGATCCGGTTGCTGTCGGTCAGCACAAACCGGACTTCTTCCTCCGACATTCCGATTCCGTTATCCGCAACCGCTAAAATGATCTTTCCGTCCTCCATCTTTCCGCTGACGCTGATCTCTCCGCAGTCATCCATACTGCTGACCCCATAATTGATAGCGTTCTCAAGAATAGGCTGCAGCGTCAGTTTTACCGCACAGTAAGTTTCAATCTCCGGATCAATATCAAAAGTAACGGCAAATGCATTTTTGTAGCGCACCTTCTGTATATTCATATAGCTTTTGGCATGCTGCAGCTCGTCTTTTACGGTAATGATAGTATTTCCTTTGGAAAGACTGATGCGGAAGAGCTTTGCCAGCTGGGAAATCATAAACGCAGCATCGTCATTGCGCCCTCCCTCAATCATCCAGGTGATGGAATCCAGCGCATTGTAGAGAAAGTGGGGATTGATCTGGCTTTGCAGTGCGTCGATTTCATTTTTTCTTCGCTCGTTCTGCTTCTGGACAATGGTTTTCATCAGACTGTCAATCTGTTCATAAGAATTTTGTATAGACCAGCCCAAATGTCTGATCTCCAGAGATCCGCCGATATAAATTTCCGGTTTTTTCCCCGCCTCATACTCCATAACCGAATGATTCAGTTTCCGGATCGGGCTGGATATGCGGTCCGAGACAACCCGGTTGATGATCACCAGCATCATACCCATAAGCAGCATGATCATAACAATGAAATACTGGATATCTGCCATGCCGCTTGTAAATGTGGAATAGGGAATCACTCCCACCAGTTTCCATCCTGTATAACTGATAGAGTTGACAATTACTTTTCGGCGTTCTCCTTCAAATCTTTCCTCATAAATCCCCTCTTTATATTGCGCGACTGTTTCATTGTTTTCTTTGTAGATACCGTCGCTGATCTGCATCTGACGGGGATGATAAATGATTTCTCCATTGCTGTCACAAAGGAAAAAATACTGCCCATTGTTCAGTTCGTTGATCTGATTCATCAGTCTGGAGATGCTGGAATAGTCCATGTCTACAAGCAATACCCCCAGATGAGAATCTCCGTTATCCGTAAGTTCCACAACCCGGCTTAAAGAAATTACCCAATAATAGCGGGAAGTTCCATCGTCAAACAGATTCTCGATGTGCGGTGTGGAAAAATGCATATTTTCCATCTCCGCCATGGCCTGTACATACCATTCCTGTTTTGTCACATCAGGATCTTCCTTCTGAGAAGCCACAGGCTCCGCCGCCACAAGGCTGCCATGGTTGTTATATATGGCAATGCTTCGCAGATTGTCGCTGTTGGCCTCATATAAAAGATTCATCCCTCTTTGGATGTCCTCTTGCCCTTCAAAAAAATCATTTTTGATCACGTTGTAATAGACTGCATCGGATATCTGACGCATACTGATCAGGTAGTCTTCCAGATATTCCCCCGTCTGCTCCATCAGCTTCTGGGTGCTCTGTATGGTATCCTGCCTGGCTGAATTGGAAAATCTCACATACATTACAATCCCCAAAATCAGCATGATAGACACCGATATCACCGAAAACGCAATCATGATCGTGGACTGTATTCCTCTTGGTTTTAATTTTTTCAGATGTCCAAAATACTTATTTCTCACTGTCTGTGTGCTCCGCCCTGTACTTGGATGGGGACACACCGAATTTTCTCTTAAACACATAGCTGAAATAATTCGGATCTGTATACCCCACTTTTTTTGCTATGATATAACTTTTTTCATTTGTCTCTATCAGCAGCCGCGACGCCTCATCCATGCGGTAATCCGTCAGATAGCCAATAAATGAGTTCCCTGTTTCTCTCTTAAAGATAGAAGAAAAATAGGAGTTTGACACGCCTAAAACTTCGCAGATATTGTCAAGGGAAAGTTCTTCATCGGAAAAGTTGTTCCGCACATACTCCTGTGCTTTCCGCACAAAAGACTTTGTGGACCTTGTTCTGGCATTGATCAGTTTCTCACGGAAAGAAAAACTGATATCCGTAAGCCATTTTTTCAGTGCATCCGACTCCATATCAAGAAGACTGCTGTAAAGATTTCTCATATCTCCCGAAAGCTCTTCTACCAAAACGTCGTTGCTGACAGAAAACCGATACAGTTCGCTTACCAGCTCCATGATGGCAATATAATACTGCTGCAGAGATTTTCCGGCCAATGAGATATGATTCAAATATCTTGCTGCCGCCTGTTCGATATCTTCCGGCGTGCCAAGTCGAATCATTTTTAACAGGTTGGCCAGTTCTGCGTCATTTGTGGTGGCAGGTGTGCTCATCTCCTTGGGTGCAATCTCTTTCATATTGATCGCTCTGGAAGAACCGTAAATGACACGGTAAGAGACGGCCTCCCTGGCCGTGGTGTAGGACAGCGGCAGTTCCAGAACATTTCCGCAGACCTGTCCGATTCCTACGGTGACAACAGCTCCGATAATTCGGCGGGCGTATATGCAAAACCGGTTGCACTCATCGGTCAGTTCTGTCACCTGGTTTTCACTTCCAAGCTGGGCAATCACCACCGTATTTCCCAGATAGGAAAAGAATTTTGCTTTCCACTTTTCTCCCAGATATTCCTCCGCCTGCTTCTGTACCGATGTGGACAAAAGCAATGGATTCATGTCTTTCGGCACCTGGTTCGAGGATGTGTGAATGATGAGACAGCAGAAAAACGGCCCGGAAAAAGTAATCTGATAATCCGCAAGATATCTGGGAAGTTCCTCTTCCCGGATTCTTCCCTCGATTAAGGTGGAATAAAAATTGGACTGCTGAACCGGCAGTGATTCCATATAGTATTTCTCCAAAATTTCCACGTTCCGCTTTTCGCTTATTTCCTGATCCAGTTTTATTTTCAGCTGGGTAAATACGTTGGTCAGTTCCACTGCATTGACCGGTTTCAAGATATATTCTTCCACTTCCAGATGAACGGCCGCTTTCGCATATTCAAACTCATCAAAACCGGTAAACAGTAAAATTTTGGTCACAGGGAATTCCGTCTTGATACGGGTGGCTAATTCCATGCCATCCATATATGGCATTTTGATGTCTGTCATAACTACGTCCGGCTGAAATTCTTCGACCATCTCCAGCGCTTTCACGCCATTGTTGGCATAGCCAATCACCGAAAAGCCCAGCCCTTCCCAGTTTATTTTTTTCATGATGACCTGGATTACTTCTTCCTCATCGTCTACCAGCAGCACTGTATAGGTGTTCATATTGTTTTCCTCTTAAATATTCATGTAATACCTCAGGATTGCTCCGCGCTTGCGCGCTCCCTCAATCCTGGCAACATTCGAATTCCGCCCTTTCAGGGCTTCTTTCTCATGTTGGGCGAGTTCTAAAGTCATGCTTTTTCATATGTATATGAAAAGCATGACCTTTGAACCCTGGTATTACATTATAGCAAATTCACAGGGGGATGTAAATGTTTGGTAAAGTTTGCTTGTGGTAAAGACACAAAAAGAGCCGGGATTTTCTCCGGCTCTTTTGGCAATATGTATGTTTATTTTTTCTGAACGTATTTCAGGCAGTCAAGTGTTACTGCTACAAGGATGATAATTCCGGAGAATACGAACTGAAGGTTTGTATCGATACCAAGGATGGTAAGGGAGTATGTAAGTGCTGTAAAGATGAATACACCAACTACAACGCCTGAAATCTTACCAATACCACCGGTAAAGGAAACGCCACCTACTACGCAGGCTGCAATGGCATCCATTTCCCAGCCCTGTCCATATGCTGCAGAACCGGAACCAACCATTCTTGCACATTCAAGCCAGGAACCGAATCCGTAAAGGATACCTGCCAGAACGAATGCGCCTACTGTTACGCGGAATACGGAAATACCGGATACAGCTGCTGCTTCCGGGTTACCGCCAACTGCAAACAGGTTTTTACCAAAGGTTGTTTTGTTCCAGATAAACCATACGATCACGATGGCTGCAACTGCCCAGAGAATGATTGTGGGGAAGCCATTGATCTTAGGGATGATCATGCTGGGGATACCAGGTTCGATGGCACCGAAAGATACACCTTTGGTTGCGTAGGTAACCAGACCGAAAATTACCAGCATGTTCGCCATGGTTGAAATGAACGGATGCATCTTGAATTTAGCGGTAAAGAAACCTGCAATGGTTGTAAAGAAGGTACACAGAACCACGCACGCTACCAGTGCAAGAACAACTCTTCCCGCAATGGGAATACCTGTAAAGTCAAAGGTATGCCCGAATACAGCACCTGTGTTAATGCCCTGATGCATAATGATGGTTGCTGTAGTCATACCCATACCAACCATACGTCCGATGGAAAGGTCTGTACCGGTAAGAAGGATCAGACCTGCAACACCGAGAGCAAGGAACATTCTCGGGGAAGCCTGCTGCAGAATATTTAACACGTTGTTATAAGTAAGCAGCGGGGTATTCTTTACAATCGGAGTGATGATACACAGAGCGATGAAAATAATAACAATGGCAATATACAAACCATTCTGCAGCAAAAATGCTCTGCGGTTGAAGGTATACTTGTAATTTTCCCATTTCTGTGCTCTGGACTCCATGAAAGTAAACTTGGACATACGCAGCAGGTCAATCAGATGATATTTATAGGTATAAGCCGCATGTTTTCTGTCTTTAATCTGCTGGAGTTCTTTATCCAGTTCCATTTTGCAGTCAAAACGGCGGTTTTTATAAACATATTTCTCATCTTTGATTTCCTGATGATCTGTCAGTTTTGAAAGTGTCTGCTGATGTTCTTTCTCCAGTTTTGCGATATTTTCGCGGTATTTTTCTTTTGCACGTACCTTTTCCTGTGCACAGCTTTCTTTAACAGCATTGAAATAGTCTTTGTCAAAGTGCTCTTTCAGATATCCTTCCGCATCTGCAATCAATTTTGAAATCTCATCTTTGTTTTTCGCCTCGACTGCTTTTGCTTTTTCCACTTCCGCTTTGTATGCTGCAATTCTGGAATTTTTCTCTTCTTTTGTAAGTGAACGATCTCTCTTTACACTGTCGATACTGTTCTGAAGAGAAACAACTTTATCTGTGCCGTCAACTCTGAGGCCGTCTATCTTTGCCTGAATTTTTCCGACATATTCTTCAATTGGCTGACGCAGCTTCATTTCCTGTTCAGCCGTAAGAATTTTACTGTTTCCATTTGCCATATCCATCAATCTCCATTATTATAGGTATTTTGCGCTGAGTCTCAAAAGCTCTTCCTGATTTGTCTCCTTCGTGTTGACAATTCCGGAAAGACGTCCATTGGACATAACGCCAATACGGTTCGTAATTCCCAAAATTTCCGGCATTTCAGACGAAACAACAATAATTGTTTTTCCCTGTTTCGCCATATTGATAATCAATTCGTAAATTTCATATTTTGCACCGACATCGATACCTCTTGTAGGTTCGTCCATCATAAATATCTGCGGATCACGCTCCAGCCATTTTCCGAAAATGACTTTCTGCTGATTACCGCCGGAAAGGCTTGAAATCATGTCATCCGGTCCCATACATTTTGTATGCATAATTTTGATTTCTTTGGCGGTTGCCTTGACCATTTTTGAATCGGACAGTGCCACCCCGGATTTATACTGATTCAGATTTGCTATGGTAGTATTGAAAGTAAGGTCCCCTTTCAGGAACAGTCCATTTGCCTTTCTTTCCTCCGTAATCATGGCAAATCCGTGATCCATGGCCTCTTTTGCACTGTTGAAATTCATAAGCCGGTTATTCAGATAAACTCGCCCTGCGGCTCTGGTGCGCACACCGAAAATTGTTTCCAAAAGTTCCGTTCTGCCCGCTCCAACCAGACCATACAGTCCAAAAATTTCTCCTTCCCTTACATCAAAGGAAATATCCTGCAGATGAGGCGCAAATTTTGTGGACAAGTGCTGTACGGACAAAACCACATCTTTTGGTGTATTATCAACCGGCGGGAATCGATTTTCAAGAGAACGTCCAACCATTGCTGCAATCAGCTCATTCATGTTGGTATCTTTCGTGCTCTTTGTCATAACCAGGTTACCATCACGGAGCACGGATATTTCGTCACAGATTTCAAAAATCTCATCCATTTTGTGAGAAATGTAAATCAGGGAAATTCCCTGTTCTTTCAACATTCTCATCATTCCGAAAAGCTTATCAACTTCCTGCACGGTCAGCGAGGATGTAGGTTCATCCAGAACGATTACTTTGGAATTGTAGGAAATCGCCTTTGCAATTTCACACATCTGTCTCTGTGATACAGACATATTGCGCATAGGCTGTGTGAGGTTTACTGTCATTCCCAGCTTTCTGAAAAGTTCAGCAGCCTCCTTTTTCATTCTTCCTTCGTCAACCATTCCCAGAGAATTGACCGGATAGCGTCCCAGGAATAAGTTGTCGATGACATTCCTTTCAAGACACTGATTCAATTCCTGATGAACCATTGCAATACCGTTTTCAAGAGCATCTTTGGGTCCGGAAAAACTTACCTCTTTACCGTCAAGGAAGATTGTTCCCTCATCCTTTTGATAAGTACCGAAAAGGCATTTCATCATTGTCGACTTACCGGCTCCGTTTTCCCCCATGAGCCCCATAACGGTTCCACGCTTCACATCCAGGTTGATATGATCCAGAACCCTGTTTCGGCCAAAGGATTTGCTCATACCACGTATTGATAAGACGATATTATCTTTCTTATCTCCCATTGTTTTTACTCCTGTTGTTTTAATCATAAAGAGATTATTAGGGAGAATTGCTTCCCCCTAATAGTCTGTCCTTCTTATTCACTGTAAAGACTTCACCAGACGGTGATACTGCCGGCAAGCCTGTCTGCTTCTCTCAATTACTGGCTCAGTAAGGATGTGTAAGAAGCAGCATTGTCTGTCTTAACCATGTTGATTGCGAATGCATCATACTGTCCAGGGTTTCCAAGACGGTTTGTGATGTTGGATTCTGTCTGTCCGTCACCACCGATGTATTCAACATCCAGGTTGAGCAGATCATCATAATTCTGAAGCAGCGGCTGATAGGTAGAGCTTAAGAAGTTATCAGCTGCGTTGTAAATGTTCAGCCATACGGATTTTCTCGGATGTGTAGCTTCATCCAGCTGGTTGGATACCGGCTCATAAACTTTTGTGGAGTCTGTGAAATCCTGATAGTTTTCAGCTGTAACTGCAACGTTCAATGCATAGTAAGAACGTTCTTCTTCATTGTATACATATACATCCTCAGACAAAGTATTGCCTGCTTCGTCCGGTGTGCCGATACCTGTGTCAATATCTACACCGTCCAGAGCGTTACGCAGAACACGGAGTGTCAGATAAGCCTGTACGTCTGCATGCTGGCTGATGGTTCCGCCATAGCCTTCTGCGATTGCAGCTACTGCGTCATTGTTTGCATCGTATCCGAATGTGGGAACGTTGTTGTCTTTGGACCATGCGTTGAACATGGACATTCCCATACCATCGTTGTTGGAAACAACTACGTCAATCTGATCACCGAATGAAGAGGACCATGTGCCGATTGCGTTTCCTGCTGTAGCAGCATCCCATGTAGCTCCTGCAGAGTTTTTCATTTCCTGAGATGCAAGTTCTCTTACTACATAGTCTGTTCCGTTAATTGTCAGTGTTCCGTCCTGAACAGCTGTTGCGGAACCGTCTGTATTGGTACCGATAGGATCGCTGTTGATGTTGCCGTCTTTGTCAACGCCTGTTCCCAGAGCTTTACGAACACCTCTTGTACGTGCGATGGAATCGTTATGTCCGATATCACCGATTGCTAAAACATAGCCGATGACTCCGTCGCCGTTGCGGTCGATGGTTTCAATATTCTTTTCGATATAATCTCTAACCATGGTTCCCTGAAGTTCAGCACCCTGATTTGCATCGAATCCTACGTAATATGTATTCTCATTGAAGTTCAGAGCTGTCATATCCAACTCTCCTGTAGAACTGTTGGAAGGCTGACGGTTGAACCATACCAGAGGTTTGTCTTTGTTTGCCACCTCTGTATCAGCTGCCGCTGTTGTTTCTGCAGCTGTCGTCTCTGCTGCTGTTGTTTCAGCAGTAGTTTCTGCTGTAGTAGTTGTTGTGCCGGCAGTATCTGTTGTTTCTCCGGAGCCACATGCGGTAACGGAAAGACCAAGTACTGCCGCCATTGTCAGTAAAGCTACTTTTTTCTTCATATCTTTTTCTCCTTCCTTCAGACATCCCGGTGATGTCTTTTGTTGATAGTGATATTATATCTTATGATTTCCAAATATTATATAGGATATTTTTCGTTTTTTATTGAAATTTCCACTTTTTTATTCGTCACATCTTACAATATATTAAAATTTTTATAGTATCAAAAGAAGCTTGAGATGTGCAGTATGATGAGACAGAAAAAACTTACAGACAGGGAAGAGACTTTCTCTATTGTATATAAAAGTGTGCACCTCGGTGCACACTCGCGCCGAGCGCGGTTGCCGTCAGGCAACATACTACTTTTCGCGTGAGTGCGCATCCTCAGCGGAGCGTTTTTATATACAGTAGGAAAGGGACTTTCCTACTGTATATAAAAACCCCAGGTCATTCCGCCTGGAATGACCTGGGGTTCTCCCTTTATCTGCTGCTGTTTTTATTTTTTTAGTTATTGCAAAAATACCTGCTGTCTGTTTTATCCGACTTCCTCGAACTGGCTGTTGTAAAGGTCTGCATAGAAGCCGTTCTTTGCAAGAAGTTCTTCGTGATTTCCCTGTTCTACAATATCGCCGTCTTTCATGACAAGAATCAGATCGGCATCTTTGATTGTAGAAAGTCTGTGAGCGATTACAAAGCTTGTTCTTCCCTTCATCAGGTTGTTCATAGCTTTCTGAATCTGAATTTCCGTTCTGGTATCAACGCTTGATGTCGCTTCGTCCAGGATCAGAATCGGATTATCTGCCAGAATAGCTCTTGCAATGGTAAGAAGCTGTTTCTGTCCCTGAGAAACATTGCTTGCTTCCTCGTTCAGTTCCATGTTATAACCGCCGGGAAGGGTCATGATAAAGTGATGCGCATGGGCTGCTTTGGCTGCGGCAATGACTTCCTCATCGGTAGCATCCAGCCTTGCATACCGGATATTTTCCATAATGGTTCCCTTAAACAGCCAGGTATCCTGAAGTACCATGCCGAAACCTTTCCGCAGATCCGCCCGGTTAAACTCTCTTAAGTCGTGACCGTCCACCAGAATGCGTCCGCTGTTTACATCATAGAAACGCATCAGCAGTTTTACCATAGTCGTCTTTCCTGCGCCGGTAGGGCCTACAATAGCGATAGTCTGCCCCGGTTTTACGTCGCAGCTGAAATCATGGATTATGATCTTATCTTCGTTATATCCGAATTTTACATGTTCAAAATCCACTTTTCCGGTAAATTTATCCATCTTAACCGGATTTTCCACGATCTGATCTTCTTCTTCCTCATCCAGGAATTCAAACACACGCTCTGCTGCCGCCGCCATACTCTGAAGCATGTTGGATACCTGAGCCAGCTGAGTGATAGGCTGGGTGAACTGTTTTACATACTGAATAAAGGAAACAATATCACCAATCTGAATGGTTCCTGCTGCCGCCAGTACACTTCCGGAAACAGCCACACCCACATAGCCTGCATTTCCTACAAACGTCATGACAGGCTGCATCATCCCGGACAGGAACTGACTTTTCCATGCGGATTCAAACAGTTTCTCATTGGTTTCCTGAAATTCTCTGGTTACGATTTCTTCTCTGTTAAAAGCTTTGACTACGTTCTGACCGCTGAAAACCTCTTCGATCTGGCCATCGATATTTCCCAGATATCTCTGCTGCGCTTTGAAGTATTTCTGGCTGATCTTTACGATAATTGCAACCAGAACCATAGATACCGGCAGAATGATAAGCGCAATCAGCGTCATCAGCGGGCTGATGGAAAGCATCATGACCAGAACACCGATCATCGTTGTGATGCTGGTGATCAGCTGGGTAATACTCTGGTTCAAACTCTGTCCCAGGGTATCCACATCGTTGGTGATTCTGGAAAGAACTTCACCAACCGGACGGGATTCAAAAAATTTCATAGGCATCCGGTTGATCTTTTCGGTAATCTCTTTTCTCATGCGGTAGCAGATCTTTTGCGTGATGCTGGTCATGATCATATTCTGCGTAAAGTTAAATGCCGCGCTCAAAATATACAATCCCAGCAAAAACAGCAGAATTCTTGCCAGATAACTGAAATCAATCCCACCGATACCCTGTATCTTTCTCATGAAGCCATTGGCCAGCTCTGTGGTGGCTTTACCTAAAATTTTAGGGGATACTACGTTAAAGAGGGTACTTGCCACCGCAAAAATCATAACGGCAATAACACCTACTTTATAACTTCCTATATAAGAAAGGAGTTTCAAAATAGTTCCTTTAAAGTCCTTGGCCTTCTCGCCGGGCATCATGCCTCGTCCTCCCGGCCCTCTTCCGGGTCCTTTTCTCTGTTCTGCCATTACTGTTCACCTTCTTTCAGTCCTAATTCCTTGCTGCTTAACTGGCTTCTTACAATTTCCTGATAGGTCGGGCAGCCTGCCAGCAGTTCCTCGTGAGTTCCCATTCCCACAATCTCTCCTTCATCCAGCACAATAATCTGCTCTGCATGAAACACGGTAGAAATTCTCTGAGCCACCAGCAAAATAGTAGCGTCGGAAAGTTTTTGGTTCAGTTCTTTTCTAAGCGCAGCATCCGTCTTGTAATCCAGAGCGGAAAAACTGTCGTCGAAAAGGAAAATCTTCGCCTGTTTTGCGATGGCGCGGCCAATGGAGAGACGCTGTTTCTGGCCGCCGGAAACATTGGTGCCTCCCTGGGAAATCGGGCTGTCATAGCCGGCCGGCTTCTGAGAAATAAACTCTTCGGCCTGGGCAATAGACGCAGCTTCCTTCATCTGCTCATCGGTAATCTGCTCTCCGCCGAATTTCAAGTTGCTTTCGATCGTGCCGGTAAACAGCACGCCTTTCTGGGGAACAAATCCCAACAGGCTTCTCAGCTTATGCTGACTTAAATCCCTGATATCCACACCGTCTATCCGGATGCTTCCCTCCGTCACATCGTAAAATCTGGGAAGAAGGTGAATCAGCGTGGATTTTCCGCATCCCGTACTTCCGATAAAAGCGGTTGTCTGTCCCGGTTTTGCCGTAAAGCTGATATCTTTTAACACCGGATGCTCTGCGCCCGGATAAGTGAAGGTTACATGGTCAAATACAACTTCACCTTTTCCGACTTTCTGATCTGCCTCTTTCGTATCCGGCTTATCTTCAATAGAAGGTTCCGTTTCAAGCACTTCATCCACACGTGCTGCTGCCACGCCGGCACGGGGAAGCATAATGGATATCATGGTGATCATCATAAATGCCATAACGATAGTCATGGTGTAAGTCATAAATGCGATCATATCCCCTACCTGCATAGAACCGGTGTCAATTCCTTTTGAGGAGAACCAGACGATCAGAAGAGTAATTCCGTTCATGACAAGCATCATCATAGGCATCATCAGTGTCATCACACGGTTTGTGAAAAGCTGTGTTTTCATCAGGTTCGTGTTTGCCTCATCGAAACGCTCTTCTTCATATTTTTCGCGTCCGAAGGCACGGATGACAGACAGACCCGTCAAAATCTCACGGCTGACAAGGTTGACTCTGTCGATAAGTCCCTGCATCTTTTTAAATTTGGGCATTGCCACACTGACAAGGCTGAGTACAAGCGCAAGCATTACGCCCACCGCAACAGCAATGATCCATTCCAGACCTGTATGAGTAGCGGCTACCTTTAAAATTCCTCCAATACCGATGATCGGCGCATAAAGCACGATTCGAAGCATCATAACGATCGTCATCTGAATCTGCTGAATGTCATTGGTGCAGCGTGTGATCAGTGAGGCTGTGGAAAATTTATCCACCTCTGCGCTGCTGAAGGAAATAACCTTGGAAAACATCTGATTTCTCAGGTTTTTGGAAACACCGGCTGCTATATAGCTTGATAAAAATCCGGCTGCAATGGCTGCCGCCATCATGAGCACTGTCATGAGAAGCATCTTGCCCCCTACGTTATACAGATAATCCTTCTGTACTTCTTCCAGATTCACACCGATGCTCTGATATTCCGATCTCACAAATCCTACTGCCGCGGAAGTGATCATCGCATCGCTTACCTGACCCATTCGTGAGAGAGCTTCCTCTTTTATGGAAAGAAGCTGTTCTTTGCTTACCATTCCCGCATCCACAGCCGCTTCCACCTGAGAAAGGTCAAGGTTTCCGCTCTGTTTTGCCTGATAGAGAATCGCCATAGGCGCGGAGAGTACGGAAGAAAGGTTTTCTTCTTCCTGACTGCTCAGATCGTTTTTCTTATAAATATCACCGTCCAGGGTATAGGAATCCTGTACCAGCCCATACTCCTCATCTGTCAAAAACCAGCTGATCTGTTCCATGCTGGAAGCACTGATCTGATCCGCCGCCGCATTGTCGATACCGCCCTGCTGAATGCCTATGTCCACAATGTCGCTTGTGTAAGAGGGCAATGCCAGGTCACAGTATGCCTGCACAATCAAAAGTACGACAACTGCAAGGATAAGCGGAACATAATTTTTTAAATATCGTAGTAGTTTTGTCATTCTTTAACCATGCCTTTCCAATTTTGTCTTTATCCTTATCTTTTTACTGTCTTTTGTCTGCAGCATGATTCCTGCTTTTATCGCTTCAGGCTGCAGTTCTTATTTCATGCATTCCTTCAAGATGGCAACACAGGTGTCTATTCCAAGAGATCCTGTATCCAGAGCAATATCATACTGGCTGATGTCATTCCATTTCCTTCCGGTATTGCTTCCATAATACTGGGCTCTGCGCACATCGTTTCGGTGCATGATGGTATCCAGCTTCTTCGGATCCACTCCATACTCTTCCACTGCGCGGCGGATGCGGGACTCCTTGTCTGCATGCAGATAAACATGCAGGACACGATATCCTTTTTCTCTTAAAATATCCACACTGCAGTGTCCTACGAAGATAGCCGGCCCCTCCGCTGCCAGACGGGTAATGGTGTCACATTCCATACGGTAAAGTTTATCTTCTCCGGAAAGGACCTCTCCCTGTCCGCTGCTGATCCGCGCCATAGCTGCAATGGAGTATAAAAGACTGTTTGTAGCCTTCTCCTCCATTTTTTCCAGATACTCTACCGGCGTTCCGCACTCTTTGGCGGTGAGCTCCAGAATCTGCCTTCCATAACAGGGAATTCCAAGCTCCTGTGCCAGTTTTTCAGAAATGCCTGTGCCGCCGCTGGCATACTGACGTTCTATTGAAATAAACTGATATTTCATTGTCTATCGATCTCCTTTCCTTAAACTCCACTTGTTTTACTCTCTTTTTTCTTATGTAACTTTTTCCGCCCGGGTTCATTGTTTCAAGAAATTTTTCTTTCTGCTTTTATTTCTTTTCCTCTTCCCTCTGAAATTCTTCCATAATTCTGATCGCCTTCTCCGTCAGACGAACATACTCCGCGGCGTCTTTTTCGCCCAGCTTTTCCAAAAGCCGAACTGCACAAGAAAGGGCTTCTTCTTTTTTCACATTCACCATGTCTTTACCCTTTTGTGTAATAGAGACAAACACTTTTCTGCGATCCTGGCTGCTGATGCTGCGCTCAATCAGTCCTTTGTTTTCCAGGTTATTGATCGCGGCTGTCACCCTGGCAGTACTGACTCCTGCAAAACGGCTGATTTCACTGGGGGTCTGCCCTTTTTCATTTTCATTTAAAAAATACAGAATCAAGGCCTCTCCTCTTGCCATCCCATCCACTTTCTGCCTAGCCGGAGTTTTCATCCTGTCTACCATTCCTTTCAAGTATCTGACAGCCAGCTCCTGATAATCCATTGTTTTTCCTTTCCCGGCAATCTTTTCTGCATGTCATGCAAAAACTAATACCGTTAATCTTTAATACTGTTAATAATTAACACCGTTATATAATATAAAGAATAGACGGGAAAGTCAAGCAAGCAAATCTAAAATTTTTGAAAACATTTTCTGTAATCTTTCGTGCCTGCCACAAATCTGTCCTCTCCGGTTTTCAATTTTTCCCATAAAACTTTTAAATTTATAAATGAAGTTTTTAAATTTCTATTGACAGAGTGCAGCGTATGTGATATCTTTTTCTCAGGTTAGTTAAAGCTAACTTTTGAGTCGAAATGAACTTTTCTCCTCATAAAAAGCATGATCTTCCACAACATGCTTTTTATTTAAACCAGGAGTTAGTTTATTCTAACCTTAAATTTTATTTACAGGAAAGAGGTACATAAAATGAAAGCTGTAGTCGTATTTTGGACTGGTACCGGCAACACCGGTATGATGGCGGACAAAATCGCTTCCGCGCTGAAAGAAAACGGCGCAGAAACCGATATTTTCGAAGTTTCTTCCATCACTGCTTCTCAGACAGCTGCCTATGACTGCATCGCTCTTGGCTGCCCGGCCATGGGTGCAGAAGTTCTGGAAGAAGGTTCCTTTGCTCCGTTCTATGATGAGTTAGAACCTTTGCTCTCCGGGAAAAAGGTAGCTTTGTTCGGTTCCTACGGATGGGGAGACGGCGAATGGATGCGCAGCTGGGAAGACAGCGTAAAAGCCGCCGGAGCCAATCTTGTAGACGACGGCCTGATTGTTTGCGGCGCTCCGTCGGATGACGATTTTGATTCCTGCAGTGCGCTTGCAAAAGCATTAGTTGGTTAACAAGCCGTGTTTACATGATGCAGTAAAATCCACTCCACAATTTTTACTGCACCAAATTATCTTTTTGCTCAAACATTCTATTTTGCCTGAATAGAATCATACAAATCTTTTTGCTACTTAAAAACAGGCTTCGGAATCTTCCACACTCCGAAGCCTGTTTTTTTTCGCATGTTCTGCACGAAATATATTCTGCCGAATTCAGCCAAAAATATGCGACTGTCAAATCAATCTCCTATAATCTCCAGCATTTTCGGCGCATGATTCAATACCTCGCAGCCATGTTCTGTGACCAGAACAAGGTCTTCGATCCGGACGCCGACTTCACCCGGAATATAAATGCCAGGTTCAATGGAAAATGTCATTCCCGGCTTCAAAATATCTGTATTGACCGCCGACACATCTCCGGCCTCGTGAACCTGTATGCCAATGGAATGTCCCAGCCTGTGGGTAAAACAGGGACCATATCCGGCTTTCTCAATCAGTTCTCTGGCTGTTTTATCGATATCGCAAAACCGCATTCCCGGTTTCACAGCCTTCTCCGCCGCTTCGTTTGCCGCCTTCACCGTCTCGTAAACTTCTCTTGCCTTCTCATCCACCTTTTTAAAGAAAAAGGTTCTCGTCATATCCGAATGATAGCCGTTAGCAGTGGCGCCCACGTCAAAAAGGACACAATCTCCTTCTTTTAATACCGTATTGTCCGGTTCATGATGAGGGTCTGCCGCATTGGCTCCGAAAGCTACGATGACAAAGGGAATTTCGGTCGCTCCATGAGACCGGTAAATGGCTTTTATCTCCTCAGCCAATTGCTCCTCGGTAACTCCTTCTCGAATCCGCTTTTTAAACTCTGCCATACAGGTATCATTTAACAGAGAAGATTCCCGCATAGCCTGCTGTTCTTTTTCATCTTTACAGCTTCTCACCCTGTCAATGGCCAGGGACGTGTTTTTAAAGCAGCTGCCTGCCTTTGCCTCGATCAGAGGAAGCAGATGCTTCGCCGGAAAATCCTTGTCGATTCCCAAAGGTTTGTCATGGTCGATAAGCGCTGCCAGCACTTCTGTGGTATCGGTGGTATCTTCCACCCACACCTTTTCTACGCCCAGCTCT
Organism: uncultured Lachnospiraceae bacterium; assembly: GCA_944381635.1. Classification (GTDB taxonomy): domain Bacteria; phylum Bacillota; class Clostridia; order Lachnospirales; family Lachnospiraceae; genus CALWLY01. Next base: position 4,547 of record CALWLY010000007.1, on the reverse strand, counting down.
TCCGGACAGTGGAAAAGTCTGTTTAAAACCAGCTTTGGTTCTTTATCCTTGCTGATGTATAAAACAAGCAGCCTTTCCATGGGATCGATTCTTTTTCCGGTAAAATAATAAATCGCCATAGGATCGTATACCAGCATCTGCGGCACTCCCAAAACTTCCAGTTCTTCCAAAGCTCTTTGTAATCTTTCCTGGTTTAACATTGTTTTTCTCCCTTCCGCCAATGTATTTGATGTCTCCCCCGGCAAGCAAGTTCAGACATCCCGTTTTTCTGTTTGCTTATTTCTTATTTTTTTCGGTATCACTGTTGTCAAATTCTTTTTTTCCAAGACGCACCTGTTCCATAAACTCTGCCATTTCTTCCGGCATGTGGTTCGACAGATAATTCTTTCCTTCCGCCCGGCGGGTTAAATACTGTTCCCGGATTTCCTTCCTTGTCTGTTCGATTTCCTCCAGGAGGCCTGCCGCCGACATGCGCGCTGCTCCCTGCCCCAAAATGATCACCTGCTCCAATCCATCGGAGGTTGCCACCGTCACTTTGTGTTTTCTTCCGATTTCATGGACCGTTTTTTCAATGTACATGTCTGCCGTCTCCGCCTCTTTTGTATATACCACATAAATGTTGTGATAGCGAAAGACTGAGCCCTGTCCGCCCTTTACTTTATAGGCGTCAAAGACCAGGATCAGGGTATTTTTCTTATACCCCTGGTAATTGCTTAAAATATCCATCAGCTTGTCTCTGGCCGCTTCAATATTGATCTTGGCCAGTTCTTTTAAATCGTCCCAGGCAAAAATAATATTGTAGCCGTCTACAAGAAGATATTCCTTTTCGGGCTTTTTATAATAGGAAGGCGAATATTCATAACTTCCTCCCTTCTGTGCTGCTGCATAGATTGTTTTCTTTTTCTGCCAGGATTTCCGCTCCTGTCCTGAGTTTCCGTAGGTACGCGCAAAAATCTCTTCCAGTTCCTTTTCCTCTGCCAGCGGAAGTTCTCTGCGCCGCTTTGGTTCAAAAGTCTGGGGTATTTCTTCTTCCGGCTCCGAATACCTGGTTTTTATATGCATGTATTCTTCCACCTGATACCAGGGCACGATAAATCCCGCCCCGTGGGCACAGAACACGGAATCCGCAGTGTTTTCCAGATCTGCATCCGCATCGTAAGCGATGTTTTCTATCACTTCCTCCGCATTATGACAGGGTTCATAGCCGTGAAGTTCACAGCTTAAGCGTCCACAGCCTTTTGTGTAGGCCACAACCTCTTTCTGATAGCCCTGCATGCACACCACCGGTGCAAATCCGTGAAGCAGCGCATTTTCCCCGTCCATCATAGGGGCATCTGTTCTTGCATACATTCTCTGCAGATCCGACAGCGCCCTTCCCAGAGAAACAGCCGGTATTTCCAGACTAAACTCATAGACCGGCTCCAAAAGCACACTCTTTGCTTTTCGAAGTCCCTGCCTTACCGCCCGGTAAGTGGCCTGTCTGAAATCGCCGCCCTCCGTGTGTTTTAAGTGAGCTCTGCCTGCTATAAGCGTAATCCGCATGTCAGTAATCTCCGAACCTGTCAGCACCCCCGTATGTCTCTTTTCTTCCAGATGGGTCAGCACCAGTCTCTGCCAGTTTTTGTCCAATTCATCCTCGCTGCAGTCCGTCAGAAACTGCAGACCGCTTCCGGGCTCTCCCGGCTCTAAGAGCAGATGCACCTCCGCATAGTGCCGCAGCGGCTCAAAATGCCCCACACCTTCCACCGTATTCTCGATGGTTTCCTTATAGACAATGTTTCCGGCTCCGAAAGAAACATCCACTCCAAACCGTTCTTTTATCATACTGGTCAAAATTTCCGTCTGCACTTCCCCCATGAGCTGCACATGGATTTCTCCCAGAGTCTCTTTCCACACAATATGAAGCTGAGGCTCTTCCTCCTCCATCTCCTTCAGGTTCAAAAACATTCTGTATACATCACAGCCTTCCGGGAGTTCAATCCGGTAATTTAACACCGGCTCCAAAAGGGGAAGCTCGCCTCCCTTTTCCACACCCAGACAGCCTCCGCTCCGGGTCTTAGTAAGACCGGTCACCGCACAGATCGTTCCTGCCGGCACTTCCCCTGCCGTCTGAAATTTGGCACCGGAATATAGACGTATCTGATCTATTTTTTCCTCCCACCCGTTTTCTTTATCCGAAACAAGGGCTTTGGCCTTCAGATTTCCGCCTGTCACTTTCAGATAGGTAAGTCTTGTTCCCTGACTGTCCCTTGCAATCTTGTAAATTCTTGCTCCGAACTGCTCCGGATATTCTATTTTTTGTGTGTAAGTATCCAGCCCGTCGAGAAATTCCTCCACGCCCTCCATCTTCAGCGCAGAGCCGAAAAAACAGGGAAAAACCTTTCTGTCTCTGATCAGCATCCGAATGTGCTCATCTGTGACCGGATTGCCTTCCAGATAGCTTTCCAGAAGGCTTTCCTCGCAGACAGCCAGATTTTCCTGCATCTCCTCCTCCTGCAGATTTTTTCCAAAATCCATGCAATGAGAATCCAGGCTTTTGCATAGCTCCTCAAGAATCTTATCCCGCTGGGTTCCTGGCTGGTCCATCTTGTTGACAAACACAAACACCGGTATATCATACTGCTTTAACAGCCGCCAAAGGGTGCGGATATGTCCCTGCACACCGTCCGGTCCGCTGATAACCAGTATGGCATAATCTAACACCTGCAGCGTTCTCTCCATCTCTGCCGAAAAATCCACGTGTCCGGGAGTATCCAAAAGAGTCACTTCCATACTTTTATAGCGAAACTGCGCCTGCTTGGAAAAAATCGTGATTCCTCTGTTCTTTTCCAGCTGATAAGTGTCCAGAAAAGCGTCCTTATGATCTACCCTTCCAAGTTTTCGTATCGCTCCCGCTGTATATAAAATTCCTTCTGCCAGTGTTGTTTTCCCAGCATCTACATGGGCCAAAATTCCCACCGCCAGCTTCTTTGTATTCTTCAAATTGTGTTCACTCATTTCTGTTTATTGTTTCAATAGCCGGATTTTCAGTTTTCCGCCAGACAGGGCTTCTTCCTGTCCGTCTTCATATTTTACCAGCAAATGCCCATTGTCATCAATCGTGAGCACCTCTGCCTGTCTGCCGGCTCCGTCCTTTTCTATAAAAATCTTCCTGCCTATTTCCCAGGAACGGCTTCGATATTCTTCCAGAAAAGCTTTCCCGGATAAATTTTCATAATATTCCAGAAAGATTCGGATAATTTCTGCCGCCAGACGATTTCTGACACCTTCCCCCATTTCCGCTTTGTCTTTAAAAACACTGGTCATCTCCTGAGCACTATCTCCCGAAAAACCGTCTCCAGGAGGAAGCAGATAAATACCGATTCCTACTATAATATACTCCATCCTCTGCTCTTCCAGCAAGACAGAAGCTTCCGTCAAAATCCCTGCCGCCTTTTTCCCTTCCACGCAGATATCATTTCCCCATTTGATCCGGGTCTGCTTTCCCGAAATATTTTCTATCCCTCTGGCTGCGGCCGCTGCCGCCGCCGCGGTGATCAGTTCTCCTTCACGCGGCGCCTTGTCTGTATGCAGAAGCAGACTCATATACAGACCGGTGCTCTGCGGTGAGAAAAAAGAACTTCCTCTCCTGCCTCTTCCCTTTTTTTGTTCCTCCGCCAGAAGTACGATATCGCGTATTTCCCCTGCTGCCGCCTTTTCCTTTAAAAGGGAGTTGGTGGAATCCACGGTCTTTTCTGTAACAATACCAATTTCCCGGTATTTCTCCGGCAATTCTTTCCGTATGGAAGCGGCTGACAAAACATCCGGCGACTGCTTCAGCTCATATCCCCGATTGGTAACCGCCTCAATTTCATAACCTTCATTCTGTAAAGCCCTGACCGCTTTCCACACGGCCGCTCTTGTCACAGACAGACGCTGTGCTATCTCCTGACCGGAAACGGCTTTTCCTTTCTCTTCCTCCAACAAAAACAGAACCTTTTCTTTTAATGTCATATTTTTCACTTTTCAGCCATCATCTCCCTTTCATCACTGACCAAGCAGAAAGGCTGCTCCTTTTCCTACGCAAAATGGGACTCACACTCTTGCCTTTGTGTGCCAGTCCCATTCCAAAATTCATACTATCATTTACTGTTCTTCTCTTTTCAGCCATCCATCCACTTCCTCAAAGGGTAACATTTCATAAGTGGGACCGCCCCACGGTGAATTCCAACCGTCTGCAATGAGAAAAGGAATTTCCCCGTATTGTGTCAGCAGTTCCTCAATCTGACCTTTGATTATTTTCTTTTGTTCTTCTGTGCAGGAGTTCTTTCCGATTCCCGCTGTCAGATCCAAAATAAAAAAATACATTCCCGCCTGGATTCCATTCCTGCGGAGAAAAAGGATATTTTCTGGGATCTCCTAAATTCTCACATTCCCACTCCCAGTCTTTGATCTCTCCCTTCTGGAACTAAACGGTAGCACTATTAAAATGTAAGCGCAAAATATTAATGCGGTCGGATACAAAATTACTCCAGCCCTTTGCGAGTTGGAGTAATTCACTATAATTC
>CALWLY010000006.1 GCA_944381635.1 uncultured Lachnospiraceae bacterium | reverse complement strand
AAGCTGTTTTTATAAAATGAGCATCAAAAGAGGGGCATATCGCATGAGAGATTTATTCTCTCATGCGACAGCCCCATTTTTAAATTATCTGATTATTCAGCCCGCAGCCGCTCTACGATGGAATATTTCTGGGCAGCGCGGCAGCTGAACAAGGGAATGACAATTCCGAGAAGGGCAAATACCGGAATGATTACCAGAATCGGCCAGAGAGTGGGCCGATAGGTAAAGAACCAGAACAGACGGCCCATTGCATTGCCGGCTACTGTGCCAAAAAGCAGACCCAGCAGCAGACTCAGCGCTGCGGCTCCCAGGGTGTAGAGAAGGCCTTCCAGTATAAGCATGATCTTCATCTGACGGGTGGTCATGCCGATGGACTGAAGCACTGCCAGCTCGCGGCGGCGTGTGGTGATTCCCGTCAGGATTGCGTTGAAGAAGTTCAGCACGCCCACCAGTCCTACGATGAAGCTCAGCGCTCCGCCCAGCAGTAAGAACATGGAGCGGGTGTCTTCGAATTCCTTGGCATAGCTGGATTTGCTTTCATAGTCGAACTGGGGATTGACATTTTCGGTGTAATCCGCCAGGAAGCTTTCCATGGCGGCATTGGCTTCGTCAGTGGTATTAAAAGCATAATACATCACACTGTCTGTGCCGGTATCCCGGAGAAAAGTTTCAGCGTTCAGGATGAATTCGTCGTCTCCATAGTAGCGATAGGAGAGAGCTGTGGGCACTGATACCAGGGCAGCTACGGTGTACTCCACATCCCGGTATTTTACGGCACGTTCCGCCGGGCTCACTCCTTCCGGCACATTTTCCGCGGCACCGTAGATTTCTCCCGTGTCCGGGTTAAAATACTCCCATTCCTCTACATACCGGAGAGTGACAGTATCTCCCAGGCTGGCCCAGTGGCTGTCCATTTCAGGGTTGCCGTAGTCATCTTCCGCGTAAACTGCAGCTATGAAGTTTTCGTCAGGTTCATAGAGCTTACTGAGATCTCCGTCCAGTACGGTCAGATAATCCAGAGCGAAAGGCTCCATGCCGTAAAGCTGGGCGCTGCAAGCCAGCAGATTATCCTCATTCCGCTCTGTAGATTGAATCCTGTTATCCAACTGTTCCGGGCTGTACCATCTGCCCCAGGCAAAACGATAGTAATCCTCAGTGACGAATTCCATGACAGAAGAGGTTTTCCCGTATACAACGCCTCCGTCCGCAATGCCGCTTTGACTGTTGACGTCATGGATGACGGACTGAGGGATTTCCATTTCCTCGCTGAAAGTATCATAGGTTTGGAAATAACCGGCGTCCGCTACGATAAAATCGCTGGCAGTAAAATAGGAGATGTATTTGTCCATATCGAAGCCGTTTGTTAAAGTAACAGTCATCGTCAGAAGCACTACGGCCAGAGACAGAGAAAGGATTGTCACGGCTGTTTTGCCCCGGCTGCGGCCCAGGTTGGCCCAAGCCATGGACAGCAGGGATATGCCTTTGTTTTTGCGCTTAGTCTTGCGGTGCGGAACGTTTCCGTCGGTGTAACGTACGGCTTCCACCGGGGAGACTTTTCCGGCCATCCGACCGGGACGGCGGCAGGAAATCAGCACTGTCAGCAGCGAGAAAAGTGCGGAGGCAATGAAAATAACTGGATTTAAGGATACTGCATTGGTTACCCCGTTTAGATGGGATACGATCACAGGTGTCAATTTACCGCCGATGAGCCAGCCAAGCAGCAGACCTAAGGGAATTCCGGCCAGAGAAAGCATCATGGCCTGTATGCGTATAATTCGTCGAAGCTGTCGTGGCGTAGTGCCTATGGTTTTAAGCAGACCGTAGAAATGAATATCTCCGGATACAGAAATCTGAAACACATTGTAGATGATCAGATACCCGGTGAGAAGTATCAGCGCCAGGATTCCTGCAATCATGAGTACCGTTGCAGGATCCAGCGTGTCAGACAGCTGAGCGCCTGTGTAGCCCCAGTTGATTCCTGTATCAATATAGTTATCGCCTCGCTCAGTGTTCTGGTAACCGTGATTTTCCAAAATCTGTTCCAGATCATCGGAAATATGTCGGGCGCCGTTTTTTAACATCACATCCAGATTCCAAGTGCCGGTCATGCCGTCGGCAGGGTTGCCTGGATCCACACCTGTCTCCTCCAAAATGGCATTTACCCGGCTCTCCGGAATCAGGATATGGTTGGCCACGATGGCATCGTCATAGTTCCACCAGCCGCTTAAAGTAAAAGTCTGGGTGGTGGTATGACCGTCTACATCAAAAGTAATAGTAAACTCAGCTCCGATTTTCGGTTCGATACCCAGCAGGGAGAGAACATGGGTATCGGTAGCAGCCTCGTTGGTACCTGCTTTTGGCAGATGACCTTCCACCGGATCGCAGTACGCCCAGTGTGCTTCATTGGCGTCTGAATAGCCAATCTCAACATGGCTTTTGTTGAAAGGGGCTTCTGTGGGCATTCCAAGAAATCTTCGCAGACCCCATTGGCTGATAAGAGGATCTTCTTTCAGGGCGTTAAACTGTGTTTCAGTCAGGTATTTGAAACCGCCGTGAGAATATCCGCCCACCTGACGGAAGTTGTTCTGCTGGATGCCCTCATTGATGGATATGGCAATGGTAAAAAGAGAGGTGAACAACATGGTTGTAAGCGCAATAGCCAGCACTGCCACAAGGTTTCGGGTGCGATTGGCAAACAGAGCACGCAGGCTTAAGCGGCGGATGGTTTTACTGTTGGATACTTTAATCATCGTGCTACCTCCGTGTGATAATCCGGCCGTCCTCGATTCGGACGATCCTGTCTGCCATTTGAGCGATTTCTTCGTTGTGGGTGATCATGACCATAGTTTGGGAAAATTTCTGTCCCGTAACTTTCATCAGGCTCAATACATCCTGGCTGGTCTTGCTGTCCAGGTTGCCGGTGGGTTCGTCGGCAAGAAGTATCGCAGGCTTGGTGGCAAGGGCGCGGGCAATAGCCACTCGCTGCTGCTGACCGCCGGAAAGGTGGCTGGGTAAATTCTGCAGTTTTTTCTCCAGCCCCAGAGTGGCAATGACTTCGTTCACATACGCTTCATCTACCTTGTTTCCGTCCAGCTGGATGGGGAGCACGATGTTTTCCCACACACTGAGAACCGGCACCAGATTGTAAGCCTGGAACACAAAACCGATCTTCCTTCTCCGGAAGATGGTAAGGGCTTCGTCTTTCAGGGTAAAGATGTCCTTCCCGTCCACTGTGACGGTGCCGGAAGTGGGGCGGTCCAGACCGCCAAGCATGTGGAGCAGCGTGGACTTGCCGGAGCCGGACGTGCCCACGATGGCCACGAATTCGCCTTGTTCCACTGTGAGATTTACGCCGTCCAGGGCGCGGACCTGGGTGTCCCCGGAGCCGTAATATTTTTTCAGTTCCTTGGTCTGTAAAATTGTCATGGTTTCATCCTCCAAAGGTAAAGTTTGCATTGTCTTCTGATACTGGAAACTTTACCATAGTCATCTTTCCAGATTCTTTCGAGAATATGACAGTTTTGAAAGAATTTCGGCAGCAGTATGTATGGAAGAGGAAAAAGCCGCGGACTGCATAATTTTCCGTGTTTTCGTCGATGGTTTTCTTCTTTGTTCACAGATACTATTCTTTCGTGAGGAATAAGGAAAATACGCTGCCCTGTCCCAGGGTGCTCTTCACTTTTACATAGCCTCCCTGATGTTCTGCAATCTGTCGGGTGAGGTAGAGACCAATGCCAACTCCCTCCGTCTGATAGGTTTCGGGAGCCCGGTAAAATCTGCCGAAAATCTTGGCCTGCTCTGTTTCGGGAATACCGGGCCCGGTGTCAGAAACCTGGATGGCAGAGAACAGTTCGAAATTTCGCACCTCAAGGGATACTGTGCCGCCGGATGGAGTGTATTTGATAGCATTATCCAACAGATTGCACACGGCCTCCTCTGTCCATTTAGGGTAAAAGAACGCTTGCCCGGTAAGTTCCCCCGCTGTCAGCGTTATCCCTTTTTCTGCTGCTTTTGGGGTATACTGGGCAATAACCCGCTCTGCCATGGACTGAATTTCCCCTGTTTGAGGGTGAAGTACCAGAATGCCGGTCTCCAGCCGGGAGATTTTGACCAGAGCTTCGATAAGTGTCTGGAGTTTCTCTGCCTGAGCACAGATGGCCTGGGAACAATTCTGCCCCTGAGGAGTGAGAGGCTGTTCTTTCAGAAGATGAGCGTAGAGCAGCAAGTTGGCCACAGGGGTTTTACTCTGGTGGGAGATGTCGGAAATGAGGGTGTTGATCTGATCCCGCTGGGCCTGAATATTTCGGGCGGACAGGGAGCTGGCAGCCAGATAGCGGGCCAGCCGGCTTTCCAGAGCGGAGAGCTGACTCTCGTCAAAGGTTTCTTCCAAAAAATCACCGTTCATAGCGGCAGTGAGCATTTTATCCAACCGTTTCATAGTGCGTGTTGTTTGCCAGCGGCTCCAGATCACTATGGCCGCAGCCAGAATGAGCACCAGAACAACGCCTGCCGCAGCATACCCGCTCATGATTCCACCGCCCAGGTGTAGCCAATACCGTACACCGTTTTCAAATATTTCGGTTTAGCCGGATCCTGTTCCAGCTTTCCACGCAAACGCTTCATAGTGACGGACAGAGCATTTTCTTCCACAAAGTCTGCGCCGTCTGTCCATATCCGATCCACCAGCATTTCCCGGGGAAGCGTACGTCCCCGGTTTTCCACCAATATCCGCAAAAGTTTCTGTTCTGTTTTGGATAACTCTATCGCCAGTCCATTCCGCTTAAATTCCATGCGTTGAAAGTCGAAGGAGAAGGGGCCGATGGACACGCACTCATTCGTCATACTCGCACTGCGCCGAAGCTGTGCGTTGACTCTGGCCCGGAGCACTGCAAGAGAAAAAGGTTTTGTGATATAGTCGTCCGCTCCTGCCTCCAGGCCGGTAACCTCATCCAGTTCTAAATCGTTGGCGGTAAGAAGGATTATGGGGACCGAATTTCCTTGAGCCCGCAGGCGGCACAGCAGATCAATGCCGCTGCCGTCCGGCAGGTTGATATCCAGAATCAGAAGAGAAAATTGCTTCTGCAACATATCCTGTGCCTGCTTTAATGTTTGTGCCAAAGTAACTTTGCATTCTGGCGTTTCCAGTGCCATTGCAATTCCCCGGCCTAAAGTTTCATCGTCCTCCAAAATAAAAATTTCTTCCATAGTTTATCTTGCTCCTTGTACTGTTACACAGCAGTGTTTCTAGATTTTTTTAGAATTAAATGCCTTGGCAATCTTTTGACTTTAAATCGTTTGCTTCTTATTTTTAGTAAGTGTTTTGGACTTAAAAATAAGTATAGCATACAGGCAGGGAGAAAGCCATGATTGCATAAAGAGAAGAGCGGCGATAAACGCGTCGGAAAGAAGGAGAAATTTAGGAACTCTGAAAGAAATGACTTGTTTGTCAAATGATGTTTTTTTGCACTTATTTTGTAAAAAAAGTGGTATTTCCAAATGATATTAAAAAATAGGAATAAAACCTTAAAACACAATTATTGTACAAAATGATTTAAGATAATAGAATAAAAATATGCAATAATATACATCTGTTTGTCAAATACGAAAATAATATTGCACAGTATCACGAAAAATGTATTCAAAAAATGCGATTAATGTCTCATTGTGTGAAAGGGAGGGATTATCAGGTGAATTCAAAAGAACGGGTGAGACTGGTTATGGAGCACAAGAAAGCGGATCGGACTCCGGTGGCTTTCGAGGCTATCAGCAGTGTGACGGAGAAGCTGATGAAGCATTATGGCCTTACAAGTTATGAGCAGCTGTTGGAAAAGTATGAAATTGATATTATAACGGCAGCACCCAGATACATAGGTCCGAAACTGAAAGAATATGTAAATGCGCAGGGAAATCGTGTGAGACAGAACTATTGGGGTTTTGAAGAAACAGAACATGAAACAGCAGTGGATACTTATTGGACAACCACCTATTTTCCGTTAAACGAAGTAAAGACAGTGGAAGATGTAGAGAAAGCATCCTTTCCCAATCCCGACTGGTTTGACTATAGTGCGATTACAGAAGTCTGCGAAAAGTATCCGGACAAGGCGATTATCTTGGGGCACGAAGGTTCTTTTCAGTTTGTCACGTTCCTGATGGAAATGGATCGATTTTTTATGTTGATGGTGGATGAACCGGAAGCAGCACAGCGGATTTTGGACCGTATGGTGGAATTTGAATTGGAATATTACCGCAGAATTTTTGAAGCAGGTCATGGAAAGGTGGACATTTTACGGGTGCATGACGACTACGGAACGCAGATCTCCATGCTTTTCAGTGTGGAGATGTGGAGAAAATTTTTCAAGGAGAATACCAGAAAGCTTGTGGAACTGGCACACAGCTATGGGGCGTTTTATCAGCAGCATTCCTGCGGCGCTGTAGGGAAAATTATTCCGGATCTGATCGAGTGCGGCGTGGATGCACTGGAACCTTTACAGAAAGTAACTGGTTTGGAACCGGAAGTTCTGGCGGAAAAATATGCAGGAAAGATTACGTTTCACGGAGGAATCGATACCCAGGGGCTGCTCCCTTTTGGCACTCCGGAGCAGGTGCGCCGGGAAACGGAAAAGTATATGGATGTTCTCGGAAGGAACGGCTGTTATATCCTTATGGCCAGTCAGGCGTTTGAAGGGGATGTTCCGATTGAGAATATAGAAGCAATTTATAGTGTAAAAAGAAATGGAGGAGAAAGATGAGAGTATTAATGTTTGATATAGATACACTGAGGGCAGATCATATGGGGTGTTATGGATATGAACGCAATACTACACCGGTTATGGATCAGGTGGCTGAGGAGGGGGTACGTTTTGATAATTATTATTGTCCAAATGCACCCTGCCTTCCGTCAAGGGCATCTTTGATCAGCGGTCAGTACGGAATTCACAATGGTATAGTGGGACATGGCGGAACAGCCGCAGATATGCGTCTTCAGGGGAAAACCAGAAGTTTTACCGATGATATGTCAGAAGAAGGACTTTTTATGCAGTTTAGAAGAGCGGGTTTTCATACGGTTTCTTTTTCTACTTTTGCAGAAAGACATTCGGCATGGTGGTTTAATGCAGGGTTCAATGAATGTATCAATGTAGGTGGACGCGGAGGAGAATCTGCAGAGATGGTAACTCCTCATGTTCTGGATTGGATTGAAAGAAATGGGGATAGGGATAACTGGATGCTTCACATTCATTATTGGGATCCCCATACTCCGTACCGTACTCCGGAAAATTATGAACATTCTTTTGAAGGAACGCCTCTTCCTGATGACTGGATTACAGAAGAAGTGTTTCAAGAACATCTGCTTCACGTAGGACCTCATGGAGCCAATGAAATAGGTATGTGGACAGATATTCCTAATCCGCAGTACCCTAAACATCCCGGGAGTGTCAAAAGCAAAGCGGAAGCGGATCATTTTATTAATCTGTATGACGACGGAGTGCGTTATACAGATGATAATATTGGTATGATTCTTGACTTATTGAAGAAAAAAGGACTTTATGATGAAGAATTGGCTATTATTATTACGGCAGATCACGGAGAAGATTTGGGAGAATTGGGACTTTATGCAGAGCATGGTATGGCAGATGAACCGGTGTGCCGTATTCCTATGATTATAAAGTGGCCGGGGATGCGTAAGGGTGTTTCTGTAAAAGGCTTTCACGACAATGTGGATCTGGTGCCTACAATCCAGGAACTGCTCCACACACCCAAATTCTCGAAACTCTATCGTTATGATGGAGTATCTTTTGCCCAAACTCTTTTAAATGGCAAAGATTGTTCCAAATCTTATGTTGTTCTGACACAGTGTGCTCATGTGTGCCAGAGAAGTGCAAGATTTGATGACTATGTTTACATTCGTACCGTTCATGGAGGCTATCATCTCCTTCCGGATGAAATGCTCTTTCATATAAAAGAGGACCCTCACGAGCAGCACAATCTGGCAGAGGAGAGACCGGATTTATGCGCGAAAGGAGCGAAAATGATTTTGGATTGGAATGATGCTATGATGAAAACGTCTCGTTATGCCGAGGATCCTATGTGGACTGTGATGAGAGAAGGTGGTCCGGAACATTGTCGCGGGCAACTGAAAGGATATATGAAACGTCTGGAAGGAACACCAAGAGAATATGGCATTGAACTTTTAAAGGAAAAATACAGCAGTGATCTGGAAGAAGAGATTTGACGGCGAATGAAAGGGTATTCTTTTTTGAAGCGATAGATTCCCTTTCAGGCAGGCAAGTGAAAGAATAAAAACTTGTTACCTGAAAGGGAGATTATCGAAGATAGGGATACCCTTTCTTTTTATGACTGCATACAGAAAAGCAGAAATTTGCTTGATAGAGAAAAGAGTGTGCAGAAGGAACAAAGAAGGGAATGTGCTGTTTTTACACTTGAAAATACTGCTAAATTGACATACGAAACGAAGGAACAAAAAAACACAACAAAGCATAAATTGCAATTATTGCATAAAAAATATAAAATACTAAGATAAAAATATAAAAAATGACATACACAAAATCTGAAGCAATAAAAATAAGAAAAATAATGCTACAGAATACACAAAAGCTGAAAGAAGACGCGAGGGTGAGAAAAAGTGTGTGGAGTTAAAAAAACAATTTATATTTTTATTAAAGAAAGGAAGGATGCTGCTTGCTGAAAAAAATGAAAAAATACTGGCAGCTATATTTACTTGTAGTGCCGGCTGTTATTTATGTTTTGATTTTTTCTTATGGACCTATGTATGGAATCATTATCGCTTTTGAAGATTTCAGCCCCAGGCGGGGATATTTGGGAAGTGAATGGGTGGGATTGGAACATTTTATACGTTTTCTGACTTATCCGGACTTCTGGAAATTGATTAAGAATACACTGTCACTTTCCCTGTACTCACTTTTGACTTTTCCCTGTGCAATTATTCTGGCACTTCTTATCAATGAAATAAAGAATACAAAGTTTAAAAAGGTAGTACAGATGGTTACCTATGCTCCCCACTTTCTGTCCATAGTTGTTATGTGCAGTCTTGTTATTCTTATGGTAGGAAGAGATGGTCCGCTGGGGCATTTGTATACCATGTTTACCGGCGAAAGTGAAAATTTGCTGACGATACCCAGCTTTTTCAGCAGTATTTATGTCTGGTCCGGTGTATGGCAATCGACTGGGTGGGGAACTATTATTTATCTGGCTGCTTTATCCGGCATATCTCCGGATCTTATTGAGGCAGCGGAAATAGATGGAGCAAATCGCCTTCAGATTATAAGACATGTCAATATTCCGGGAATCATGCCGACTATTGTTATTATGTTTATTATGAGTGTAGGAGGGATTCTTTCCGTAGGATTTGAGAAGATTTTCCTTTTGCAGAATGATCTGAATCTTGGTGTTTCCAGTGTTATTTCTACATATACATATCAAATCGGTCTTATCGGAGGCCAGTTCAGTTATTCAACAGCAATTGGTTTGTTTAATAACATTGTTAACATTATTATGTTGTTCCTGGCAAATACGGTGTTGAAGAAAATTTCAGGAACCGGATTATTTTAGGAGGCAGTATGAAGAAAAAAAAGCTTGATTTGTTTGACATCTGCAATTACATATTTATGTTGCTGATATTGTTCATTACCATTTATCCGCTGTACTTTACTGTTATCGCCTCTATTTCAGATCCAAAAGCAGTGGCAACCGGAGAGGTTGTATGGTGGCCTGTAGGATTTACCCTGGATTCCTACAAACAGGTATTGGAATATAAACCGATTTGGACCGGATATGCCAACACGATTCTTTATACAGTGTTTGGAACTTTGTTTAACTTGTTTTTGACGATTCCGGCGGCCTATACGCTGAGTAAAAAATATTTGCCCGGTAAAAAAGTTCTGATGGGATTTTTTATGATCACGATGTATTTCAGCGGAGGAATGGTTCCGACTTATTTGCTTGTAAAAAATCTGGGACTGGTCAATTCCAGGTGGGCGCTGATTATACTTGGCGGTATCAGTATTTATAACTTGATCGTAACCAAAACTTTTTTCAGTACCAGCATATCGGAGTCTCTCTATGAAGCTGCCAGGATTGATGGGGCGGGAGAGATAAGGACATTTTTATCGATTGCATTGCCTTTGGCCAAGCCTATTATTGCTGTAATGCTTTTATATTACGCGGTGGCACATTGGAATGATTATTTTACCGCTTTGCTTTATGTCAATGACAAAGACTTGGTTCCTCTGCAGACGGTTTTAAGAGAAGTGTTGATTCAGAATCAAAGCGCATTGGATCCGGAAAACATGCAAAGGACAATGAGCGAGGGCGAACTGATTGACAGCGCCAAACGTGTTTATACGGCGTATGCTATGAAATATTCCATGGTATTTATTGCAAGCGCACCGCTGCTGGCAATCTATCCTTTTATACAGAAATATTTTGTTAAGGGTGTGATGATTGGCGCGGTTAAAGAATAAAAAATAAAAGAAAAAGGAGAGTGCAAAATGAGAAAGAAAACAAAATCATGGATTGCTGTCGCAATGGCAGCGGTAATGCTCTGCGGATGCGGAACAACCGTCTCTGAAAGTACCGGTACTTCCGAAGAAACAGGAACGGATACAGCAGGAGTGTCTGAGTACCCAGATTACCTGAATCTGGAGTCCCAGCGACCAATCGTAAAAGACGGAGAAAAAATCACCCTTCGTGTATTGACGCAGCAACCCTCCAATTCACATGACGATATCAATGAACATTGGTTTGTCAAATTTCTGGAAGAAAAGATGAATGTGGATCTGGAAATTGAAGAATTAAGCGGAGAGGCGTTGTCGGAAAGAAAAAGCTTGATGTTTGCTGCTGATGACCTTCCGGATTTAATGTTTAATGTAAGCTTGACTGCAAATGATATTATGAAGTATGGCGTGGCAGAAGAACAGCTTCTTCCTATGAGCGATTATATAAATGAGACTTTGACGCCTAATATAGTGGCTGCTTTAGAAGGACAGGATGAAGCGGTTGCAGAAGCTACAACGCCTAATGGGAAGATGTATACGATTCCCCGGTTTGATGCAAGCTATCCGGGATACGGAGATACAATCGGAATGCAGAGATGCTTTATTGACACAGATTATATGGAAGCGGCGGGAATTGAAAAGTCACCGGAAACTCTGGATGAATTTGTCGAAATGTTGCGTGCTTTTAAACAGCTGAATCCGGCGGATTTTGGTGTAGATGAAATTTATCCGTTTGTAGCTACAGCAGGAAGAGAGCGTGAAGTGATTCGAAATGCTTTCGGATGGATTGGAGGAGATCCTACATCCCCTACCTGGGATGCACAGGAAAAAGAAGTGACGATTCCATGTGCCGATGAAAAGTATGCAGACTTTTTGGAAGTGTTGAATACAATGTATACGGAAGGGCTGATTCATCCTGACTTCCTGACTATGGATGTTATGACAGCAAGAGCTTTGTATGCGGAAGGAAAAGTGCCTGTGCTGGCAGATTCTGCACCATATGTTTCCAGACCGACAGATTTTGAAAATTATATTGCATTGACACCGTTAAGCAGCGATTGGTGTGATGAGGGTGTTGTGCAGAAGAGCTCTAATTATTACATTTACGGATGGCATGATGTTTATATTTCGGCAAGCACAGAATATCCGGAATTGTGTATGAGACTGTTGGACTATTTGTATTCTCCGGAAGGCAGCGTTTATGCTACAGATGGATGTCCGGAAGGAAGTGAAGATTCTTTGGGCATGATCGAAGGATTTACGGTTGACGATACGGGAAATGTGCAGTATTTGGATGTAGAAAGCGGAAAAGCAGAATCTTATGTTGCCTATTCTGATGGAATTATAAGTATGGGAATTACCGGCAGAATGCCCAAACTTTTGGCGCAGCAGGAGATGTGCGGTTTTGAAAATCCTGCCTATCCTGCCGCAGAAGATCTGGATTTGACTAATGGTGATCAGAATTACAGATATCTTTGCTATGAAGCACATAAAGACCATATGGTAACCGGACTGCCGAACGCTATGTACATGGACGAAGAGACAAGTGCCCGTTATTCAGATCTTGCTACAGTTATCGGAAACTATGTAAATGAGGAAAGCGCAAAATTCATTGTTGGACAGAGGCCGTTAGAGGAAGTAGACCAGTTCTTTGAAGAACTGAAAGATCTGGGAATCGAAGAATACGAAGAAATTGTACAGAATGCTTATGCAGATTTTGCAGCAGCACAACAATAAGGCATGAAGAATATAGAAAAGCGTATAGTTGGAGAAAGCATCAGGGTTTTCAACTTCATATTGGATAGCTTTAGAAAAATGATGTGCAAATGACCGATGCGGCAGATTCTCCAGGGGCAATGGCTCTCTTTTCGCAGAGTGATGTTTTGAATACACTCACCATATACGAAAAGAGAGGCCATTGCTTTTTCGCATTTAAATAATTTTCAAAAATGACATAAATTACTTTGCAGGTTTTGCAATTGAGACAGAAGAAAGGGAAAAGGAAAATGAAAAAAGGAATCATTGAAAGCCAACTTCTTCCGGCAGAAACTAATCAGTTTTTTTCTTTGGATGGTTGGTTTGTCTGGGGAGGAACGGTGTGCAGAGAAGGGGACGATTATTATATTTTTGCTTCCGCCTGGAAGAAAGAATACTTATTTTCCGGTTGGGTGGAACATTCCACGATTATTCAGGGAGTTGGAAAGAAACCGGAAGGGCCATTTCTGTTTGTACGTGAAATGACAGAGCTTAAGACGCAGAATTGGAGCAGAGAAATGATACATAATCCAACAGCGTTGAAAATTGGAAATCGGTATTATTTGTATTACATCGGAACAACAGGAGACTCAAGCAAATGGAACGAGGGACAGACAGAAGAGGCGGAAATTTACAGGTATAACCAGAAAATAGGCGTTGCGGTGGGGACTACTTTGAAAGAACCGCTGAAACCATCCGCCTCCAATCCGATTCTTGAACCTGTGGAGGACAGCTGGGATTGTACTTATGTGACCAATCCGGCGGTTGTCAATGGGCCGGATGGAATACGAATGATTTATAAGTCATTGATGAAAGACCGGTCAGCTATGAAATTAGGAGTGGCAGCGGGAGAAACACCGGAAGGCCCATTTTATCGGTTGACAGATCAGCCAATTTTCAATGAAAATATTGAAGATCCGTTTATTTGGTATCAGGATAAAAATTATTATATGATTGTAAAAGATATGAGAGGGAATCTTGCGGGAAAACCTAACGAAGCGGTTGTTTATACTTCAAAAAATGGCATTGAGTGGGAAAACCTGCCTCGTTATGCATATGGAACAGAGATTGAATGGAGAACGGGAACTGTAAGATACACCAATGTAGAAAGGCCGCAGATGTATATCGAAAATGGGAGACCGGTATGCCTGTACAATGCAGTAGGAAATGTCCCGGAGCATACTTTTAATATGGCGAGAAGATTTCGAGGCGGGGAATAGAAAAGGGCAAGTATTATATGCCTGAAAAAAGATTCCTTTTCTGCCTGTGAATGTACATGATATAATAAATAATATTGAATGGGAACAGGGTTTTGCCGTGAGCGTCAAATGTCGGTTACAGGCATATGTGATAGAATAGAAAGATATCCTGAAAGGACATCGGATTTTACCGTAGTACACATATGAGAGAGAAGGAAGAAGTTATGAGAAGGAAGAATAGAAAACATTTATTTTACAGCTATATCATATCTTATGTCGGTATTGTTTTGATTGCGCTTTCACTGCTGTGTTCTCTGGCAATGTGGAGCGTGGCAGAAAGCATGAAAGAGGAAGAGCTGAGAATTATAAAAAACAGAATGTACACCGTTGTCAATGATATCGAGGAACAAATAGAGACCATGAGGATTATAACCCTGAATGTAGCTTCCAGGGCAGAATTCAGAAAAGATACTTTTCAAAAAAATAAATATCTGGAAATCGAAATGTTGGAAAATCTGCAGCATTATAATTGGACAACGGCTATTTGTGATTTTTTCTTTTTAAAGTATGAGGATGCGGATACTATTTTTACTTCCGATGGGACAACTTCTTCGTTTAAGGTTTATTGCCGGAACAAAATCCGGGAGAAAGAAAGAGAAAATGTCTGTACAGCTGTGGAAAAAGCCTTTCAGGACGGTACTGTTTCGTATGTTTTGGAAAGAACTGGCAATTCTTCTGTGCTGATGATTTATCCACTGAAAAAATATGCGGCAAGTTCTATCGGGATGGAAGGAGTGCTGTGCTTTGAAATCAAGGAAAAGCTGCTGAAAGAACGAATGGAACAAATGGCGGGAGAACTTCCGGGAAGTGTAGAAATCTATTGCGATGATTTTCCGCTGTTTTCTCTGGTTGATCAGGAAAATACAGGTGATGATTTGTCACTGGAGGCGACATCTGTCAACGGAAGAATACGGATAGTATTCAGACCTGAGGCGGATGATTATTTTAATTGGAATAACGTATATACTCCTCAAAAAGCAGCAATTCTGGTCGGCATTATATTGCTGCTTCTGATCATTGCATTGGCGGAAGCATGGAAAAGTTATGCGCCCATTCGAAAACTTGTGAAAAAGTATAATATTAAAATGGACACAATCGGTGCGAATGAACTGGATAGAATTGACTCTATGATTGCTTCCATGGTTCAAAGAGAAGAAAAAGACGGGAAAAGGCTGCAGAAACAGTTCCATTTACTCAGAGAACAGATACTCTGTATGATTGTGTCGGAAGGATATTCTCCGATTTTGCAAAGCAGAATGGCGATGTTAAATATTCGATTGGACGGAGCTGTATTTGGAAAACTGGCATGTGCTTTTGAAAATGTTTCGGGGGCAGAAGGCAGGGAAGAACTGGCAGCTGCGGCGGAAGAACTTTCCGATGAAGGAGTCAGTGTTTATGCTTTTTGGAAAAATGAAGATCAGATGGAAATTCTGGTATCTGCCGAGGAGGAGTATCAGATAGAAGATGCCTGGGAAGCTCTGGTTTCCCTGCTTGAAGCAAAAGAGGTTCGGGCAGAGGTGAAGTTACAGGGAATGTGTCGTGACATACAGCAGATCCACGAAATAGGAAGTGAAAAGAAGAAGGAAGAACCTGAAAATACAAAAAAGATTTCAGACAATCAGCAAGGTTCAGTTGGATTTTCAGAAACAAAACAAGAGTTAGAGGAAGCAGAAAAATTGAAGGATGAAAATACAGAAGATTTCAAAAAACAGAGTGCTACTGCGGCTTATGCGGTGAAATATATCGATGAAAATTTTACCCGATATGATTTGAGTCTGGATTTGGTAGCAACAGAATTACATATTACCTCACCGTATCTGTGCAGACTGATCAAACAGCAAACTGGCATGAATTATAAAGAATATCTGACCAGATTAAGAATGGTGGAGGCTAAGAAATTGCTGCAGAATAAAAATGCCAGTATTGCAGACGTGTGCCAGCAAACAGGTTATTCCAATGTGTCTCATTTTATCAAGACATTTCAGAAATATGAGGGACTTACACCGGCAAAATATCGTGATATTCGGTGACAGATGAACACTAAGAGCGATTTAAAAGTGTAGGGAGAGGGGAAAACCTATGTGCGGAAGATATTATACCGATGACAGAATATTAAGTGAAACAGAAAAACTATGCGGGGGAAATTATAGTCTGAACCTGCCGGAGGGAGATGTTTATCCCTCTCAGGAGGCATTGATCTTATATCTTGTTCAGGGCAAAATGACGGCGTCTGTGTTGAAATGGGGCTATCCTGCACCTGACGGCAAAAAGGTTATCTTTAACGCAAGAGCAGAATCTGTACGGGAAAAGCCCATGTTTCGGGCGGATTATGAGAACAGACGCTGCGTGATCCCGGCGGTGAGATTTTATGAATGGAAGCAAAACGGAATCGGTAAAAAGGAAAAATATGATTTTTTTGCACCGGAAGAAATTCTGTTCATGGCGGGGATTTATCACAAAGACCCGGCGCAGAGTTATTTTACGATTCTGACAAGAGAAGCGGAAGGGTGTATGCTTGGGATTCATAATCGAATGCCGGTATTGCTGCACCGGAATGACATCGAACTGTGGCTGGAAAATAGACAGGCAGCCGGAAAAATTTTGAATGGTCATTTTCCGGAACTGGAAAGGGAGAAA
This sequence comes from uncultured Lachnospiraceae bacterium, assembly GCA_944381635.1. GTDB lineage: Bacteria > Bacillota > Clostridia > Lachnospirales > Lachnospiraceae > CALWLY01. The sequence continues at coordinate 92,280 of CALWLY010000006.1, read as the reverse complement.
AGCCGGGAAGAGGGATTTGTGCAGATGAGCCTGTTTCAGGACTTATAAAAACAGATAGCAGTAATTTTAAGAAAAACAGCTTTCAGGAGGAAGATACAATGATTTTAGCAATTTACGGAGACAGTATTTCCACAGAAGAATATGGAGAAAATGGATACGCACATTTGCTGCAGGATGCCTTGGGGCTGGAAAAAGTCTACAATCATTCCATTGCAGCCACTACTCTGGCGGCTGCGGTGGCAAACAGCGGCATAGAGGTTATTCAGAAGAAAGAGAACAGACACCCGGATGCAGATGTAGTGATACTGTGGTATGGCACAAACGACTGGTATTTTGGAAACCTGCCCGGTGATGAGGATTCCGGGGATGTAAATACTTTCAATGGAGCTCTCAACGAAGCTGTTCGGATACTGAAGGAAATAAATCCGGCGGTAAAAATTATTCTGCCTACTCCAAATTTGCGGTTCCAGGCTCCTGACGGCGGGGAGCAGGAGGGAGATGCCCGGGTGGTACCTAATAAGGCGGGGCTTACCCAGGGCGTATATATCCAAGCTGTTAAGGCAGCGGGGGAGCGGTTGGGCTGTACAGTTATAGACATGCAGGAAGCCACCGGTTTTACCTTCGATGAGATGGAAAAGTATTTTCCGGATGGAGTACATCCCTCCAAGGATGGTTATGAAGTGATCAGCAGAATATTTGCAGAGACAATAACTGAAGCTATGAAGTAGAAAAAAGAATATACTGGAAGGAACAAATAAGATGCTGGATTCGGCATGAATATGCGCCAGTGATTTCATCCCAAATTCCCGACAGGGCGATTTTTCTCCGGCAATTTGCGGAGGCCATACCCTCAAAACGTAATTTTTTTACCATAGATAAATAGTAAAACAAAATACCGTGTAACGAAATATGATAAACTATGGAAAAATTAGTAGATTCTGGAAAAACAGATAGATTTGAGGTGCAGTACAGGTATGGATTATATCGCTATTATGAAGGGGCTAAGAGAAGATAACGATGTAAAGCAAAAAGAGATTGCAGCGTATTTGCATATTGACCAGAGAGTGTATTCTCGCTACGAGAGAGGAGAAAATGCAATGCCGCTGCGTTATATTCCGATGCTCTGCGATTATTACAACGTGTCAGCGGACTATTTGCTTGGAAGAACAAAGGACAAAAATTTCCCGGGTGCGGACAAAAACCGCAAATTTGGAGAAGCAAAGGAACATTCTCCGGAGGAAGAGATTTCCGAGGAGTACGCAGAGGACGAAAAGCCTGAGAACTTTTAAAAGACCGTCGGGTAAAGCGGAAAATTCGTACGCGAAAAAAGAGGATACAGCAAAAAGTCAGGAGTTGTTGCTTTCACGATGTTTCCATGAGAAACTGAGATTTTCCCTGAAATATCGTAGAAAGATGCACAATGTCACAGACCTTTTGCTGCATCCTCTTTTTTTATACGATAGAAAAGTTCTTTTCTATCGTATAAAAAAACGCTCCGCTGTGGATGCGCACTCCGCGCTCAAGGAAAATGGTTGCTGATGCAACCGCGCTTCGGCGCAAGTATGCGCTAAAGCGCACACTTTTTCATAAACATAGATATCAACCAGAAATTGCTTGTGTTAATCTGTACTTTCGATTATATTATTTAGTAGAAGAAAGAAGTGCCGGTAAGAAAGGATAACCAATCATGAAATGTATGGTGCTGGCAGGGGGAAGGGGAGACAGGCTCTGGCCGCTTTCCCGGAAAAACTACCCTAAGCAGTTTATTACAATACAGAAAAATCATTCTATTTTTCAGGAAACGATTGCGAGAAATATTCCTTTCTGCGATGAATTTATTATTGTGACGAACAAGGAATATCAGTTTATCGTGGAAAATCAGATGAAAGCTTTTCAGGGAATCACCTACAGGCTTGTGTTAGAGGAAGTGGGCAGAAAGACAACTGCGGCAATCATTTTATCCTGCATGCAGTTCCCCCTCTCGGAGCTGATGTTTGTGGTGGCGTCTGACCATCTGATTGAAGGAGAGGGCTATAAGGAGAACATTCTGCAGGCGGCAGAGCTGGCAAGAAAGGGCTTTCTGATCACGTTCGGTATGCCGATCCTGAAACCGGATACCCGCTTTGGCTACCTGAAATACAAGGGAGATCAGGTCCTGAAATTTGTGGAAAAACCGGATGCCGATACGGCCAGAAGCTATCAGGAAGCCGGAGACTATCTGATCAACAGCGGTATGTTTTTGTTCCGGATAGGCGATCTGATGCAGGAACTGCAGGGAAATTTCCCATGGGTTTATAATTCGTGTCAGGCAGCCTTTTTTATGCGGAAAGTAAACGGAAAGCACACGTCCTATTCCAAAGAGGTGCTGGAAGGAATCGAAGCTCTTCCTATAGAAAAGACGGTTTTTGAAAAGACAAAAAGAGGAAAGGTAGTGCGGAGCACCTTTTCCTGGCAGGATATCGGAAGCCTGGAGGATCTGGCGGCGACCAAGCTGGATCCGGATAAAGACAAGCAGGTAGTCTACGACTGCGAGAACACAACTGTGATCAACCAGAGCAGCCGCAGCATTGTAGTGGCTAACAGTTTAAAGGATGTGACGATCGTCAGCACCGACGATGCCGTTTATGTGGGAAAAACGGGAGCTTCGGATAAGCTTAAGGATATGATGAAAGAAAATCCGTCCATGCAGGGATATTTTGATCGCGGACGGGTTATATATAAACCCTGGGGAACCTACGAATTGCTCACGGTGGAAGAACGATATGTTGTGCGCAAGGTTGTGATCACGCAGGGAAAAACGATTTATGCCCATCAGCATGCAAGACGTACAGAACACTGGATCATTGTCTGCGGCAAGGCAAAGATCAGTCTGGAGGGCATGGAAAAGGAATACGGCGCCAACGACACAATCGAAGTGCCGGAAAATACAACCCATCAGATTTCCAATATTGGCGAGGAACCTCTGATTTTTATGGAAATCTCCACAGGTCTGGAAGTTCAGGAAAGAGACCTGATTTCGGTAAAAAGCAAGGACTTGACGGAGGCAGAACTTGGCTACCATCCGGAGCCTTTTGTAAAATTGCTGCCGGCATTTAAGGACTACCTGTGGGGAGGAACCAGACTTCGGGACGTTTACGGAAAGAAGTGCGATTACGATGTGATCGCAGAAAGCTGGGAACTTTCCGCCCACGATGCAGGACAGAGTATTGTTGCCAGCGGCAGATACAAAGGAATGCTGTTTGCCGAATATTTGTCCAGAATCGGACGGGAAAACTGGGGATGGAAATGTCAGTCCATGAGGGATTTCCCTCTGCTTGTGAAGTTGATCGATACCAGAGATTTTCTTTCCATTCAGGTACATCCCGATGATGATTACGCGCTGGAGAAAGAAAATGAATATGGAAAAAATGAGATGTGGTATGTTCTGGAATGCGAGGATGACGCCGGGATTTACTGCGGCTTTAAAAGAGATGTGACAAAGGAAGAAGTAAAGCAGGCGATTCATGACGATACCATTTTGTCTCTGTTAAACTGGATCCCTGTAAAGAAGGGACAGGCTTACTTTATTCCGACAGGAACCGTGCATGCCATCGGCAAGGGAGTAATGGTGTGTGAAATCCAGCAAAGTTCCAACTGTACGTATCGTCTGTACGATTTCAACCGTGTGGATAAATATGGAAACAGACGTCAGCTTCATATAGAAAAAGCCCTGGATGTGCTGAATCTCAGCCGTTACGAGATGCCGAAGTTTCAGGATGAAACGATGGAAAAAGAAGAATACCGCGTGCGTGTTCTGAGCAGGTGTAAATATTTTGAGAGCGCAAGCTGTGAAATTTTCGGAAAGATGGATTTCACGGTAGGTGAAAATTCCTTCGCCTCTTTTGTCTGCGTGAGAGGAGAGGGAACGATGAAAAGCGGAAGCGATATGCTTTCCTTCCGGGCGGGAGACAGTATTTTTCTTCCGAAGGGAACGGAAAAAATACAGATAGAGGGAAACTGCGAAGCAGTGATCACCCATATTTAGAATAGTAAAAAGGAGGATTTTTAAATGAATCAGGCATACGAAAAACTGATGAAATGTTATGAAAGTGTAAAGGCAAAGGTAGATTTTAAACCGGAGGTGGCTATTGTTCTTGGTTCCGGACTTGGCGATTACGCGGATACCATCCGCGTGGAAGCAGAAATTTCCTACAGTGAAATCGAAGGATTCCCCGTTTCCACAGTACCGGGTCATGCCGGAAAGTTTATTTTTGGTTATGTAAATGACGTGCCGGTCGTATGTATGAAAGGCCGCGTGCATTATTACGAAGGATATCCTATTTCCGATGTGGTACTTCCCACACGTCTGATGAAGCTTATGGGAGCAAAAATTCTGTTCCTGACAAACGCTTCCGGCGGAATCAATCCTTCCTTCAAAGCCGGAGACTTTATGATGCTGACAGACCACATTTCTGTATGGGCGCCCAATCCGCTGATCGGAGCAAATATGGACGAGCTGGGAGTGCGTTTCCCGGATATGACTCATGTTTACGATGAAGATTTACAGGAGATCATCCGCCAGACAGCAAAAGAGGAAGGTGTTGATCTGAAGGAGGGAATCTATGCTCAGCTGACAGGACCTTCTTTTGAATCTCCGGCAGAAATCCGTATACTGCACAGCCTTGGAGTGGACGCTGTGGGAATGTCAACGGTTGTAGAGGCAATCGCAGCAAATCATATGGGAATGAAAATCTGCTGTATTTCCTGCGTATGCAATCTGGCTGCAGGTATGACAGAGAACCCGCTGACTCATGAGGAAGTGCAGGAAGCAGCTAACCAGGCAGCTCCGTTATTCCGCAGACTTGTTACAGAAAGCGTTACCAACTTTAAAAAAGTACTGTAAGTATAGCTTTCGGGTGAAATTCACCCGGAGATCAGCGCAGAAAGGAAAGGGAGATCTTTATGACAGAAAATGAGAGGACGAGACTGATAAAAGAGGCTTTGCGTGCCAGGGAATTTTCTTATTCTCCCTATTCCGGCTACCGGGTGGGGGCCGCGCTGCTTTGCGAAGACGGTAGAATTTATGCAGGGTGCAATGTAGAAAATGCGGCGTACACTCCCACAAACTGTGCGGAACGGACTGCTTTTTTCAAGGCGGTAAGTGAAGGCGAGCGCAGGTTTAAGGCAATAGCAATCGTGGGAAGTCCGGCAGGAAAGCCGTCCCAGTATGCGTTTCCCTGCGGCGTGTGCAGGCAGGTAATGCGGGAATTTTGCGACCCGGAAAACTTTCTGGTAGTCACAGCTATCGATGAAAATACTTATAAGCAGAGGCGGCTGAGCGAACTGCTGCCGGACAGTTTTGGACCGGAAAATGTGAAAGGAGACAAAGAAAAAGATGATGATTCGTTTTTATAATGCCAGAATCCTGACCATGGAAGAAGGAATGCCCATGGTGGAAGGAGAACTTTGGGTAAAAGATGAAAGAATTGCCTATGTAGGGGAGAAAAAAGACACCGAAGGGGTGACTTTTGATCAGGAAATCGACTGCGAAGGCAATGTTTTGATGCCGGGCTTTAAAAATGCCCACACCCATTCCGGAATGACTGCTATGCGCTCCTTTGCGGATGACATGCCTCTTCAGGAATGGCTGAATACTAAAATCTTTCCGCTGGAAGCAAAGATGACCGGTCAGGACAATTATGACCTGACCCAGCTGGCTATTCTGGAATACCTGACAAGCGGAGTGACAGCTATTTTTGACATGTATCTTTCTCCGGAAGATATTGCAAGAGCATGTATTGACATGGGAATGCGCTGCGTGCTGGTGAGCGGATTAAATAATTTCGGTCCGGCCCTTGAGGTGATGGAAGAAAGATACCTGAAATTAAACGGCATGCATCCTCTGATTTCCTATTTTATGGGTGTACATGCAGAATATACCTGCTCCAAAGAGCTGTTGGAACAGGTATCTGAGCTGATTCATAAATATAAAGCACCTCTTTGGACTCATATGTCTGAAACAAAGAGAGAAGTGGATGAATGTGTGGAACGCTACGGTATGACTCCGCCTCAGCTGTTTGATTCTCTGGGGCTGTTTGATTTTGGCGGCGGCGGTTACCATTGCGTTCACTTTGACGAGAAGGATATGGAACTGTTCCGGGAAAAAGGATTGTATGTTGTGACAAATCCCGGATCCAACACAAAACTGGCAAGTGGTGTAGCTCCTGTGGCTGAATATTTGAGAAGAGGTATTCCGGTTGCTATCGGCACAGACGGTCCTTCCAGCAACAACTGCCTGGATATGTTCCGGGAAATGTTCCTGGTAACAGGTCTGGCAAAGTTAAGGCAGAAAGACGCTTCCGCCGTGGACGGAGACGAAGTTCTGAAGATGGCGTGCGTAAACGGAGCAAAAGCTATGGGACTTCATGATGCGGATTTTTTGGCGGAAGGAAAACTGGCAGATATCATCATGATCGACCTGCATCAGCCGAATATGCAGCCGTTAAACAAAATTTCCAAAAACATTGTATACAGCGGCAGCAAACAGAACGTAAAAATGACGATGATTAACGGAAAAATTCTTTACTTTGACGGAAAATTCCTTTGCTGTGAAAATCCGGAAGCAATCTATGAAAAGGCAAATGAGATTATCGCCAGACTGAGTGCAGAATAAAAGCGGAAATGGAAAGAAAAGTTACTTATATTGATCATAGTGGTTTTTGTGTGGAGACAGAAGATACGGTGTTGCTGTTTGACTACTGTAAAGGACAGATTCCTGTCTGGGACAGGAAGAAGAAAATTGCCGTATTTGCTTCACACAGCCACGGAGATCATTTTCAGACAAACATATTTTCTCTTGCGGACAGTTATCCCGATATTCATTTTTTTTTGGGAAAAGACATCCGGCTTGGAAGAAATTTTTTGGAAAAGAAGGGGTTTTCCCCGGAAAAGATAAAGTCCTGCTCTACAAGGCTTTCCGGAAGAAAGGAAATGGAGTGGGAAGAAATCCGGGTATTCACGTTTACTTCCACGGACGCTGGAGTGGCATTTCTGGTGGAAGTAAACGGGGAACTCTACTACCATGCCGGCGATCTGCACTGGTGGCACTGGAGGGGAGAGCCGGATGAGGATAATTATGCCATGGAACTTGCCTTCAAAGAAGAAACGGCTGCCTTAAAGGAACTTCTGGAAAAAAGATATCCGGGAAGAGCTCTTGTAGCTGCCTTTTTCCCCTTGGATCCCAGACAGGAAGAGGCTTACTGTTACGGAATGGATTATTTTCTGGAGCAGATACCGCTGCAAAAAATATTGCCCATGCACATGTGGGGAAACTATGAGTGGATTGACCGGTATCTGGAAACGGAAAACGGCAGAAGATATCAGGATAAAATACAGAAGATAACAAAAAGTGGACAGAGCTTTCTGTTGTAAGAAGCAGAAAGGAACTCGGAGGCATCATGACAGAGTATCTTATTTTATTTGCGGCGCTTGCAGTTGTGGCAGGTCTGCTTTTGCTGAAAGGCTGTATGGATGAAAGAAAAAGAATGCAGAACATGCTCCAGGTTCTGCGGGATTCTTTCGGAAAAAGTGCGGACCGGGAATACCGGGAGGGAGAATTGGACAGCCTGACAAGGTATTTTGAAAAACATCAGAAGGAAGAGAGTTTAGACGACATTACCTGGAATGACTTGAATATGGACGAGATATTCCGGGAAATGAACTATACCTCGTCCTCTGCGGGACAGGAATACCTTTATTATATGCTGCGCACGCCCGGAGAAAAGGGCCGTGATTTTGAAAAAATGGAAAAGGAAATCCGGTATCTGACAGAAAAGAAGGAAGTCAGGGAAAAGCTGCAGTTTTATTTCCTGCAGGCAGGACGCACGAACCGTTATTCCATCTACGACTATCTGGATTTTCTGGACAGACTGGGAGAGAGAAGCAGCCGGAAGCAGATCATCGCCGATCTTTTGTTTATTCCTGTAATTATCATGATGGCAGTGGAAGCTCTTCCTGGGTTTTTGCTGCTGATCATGTTGTGCTGTTACAATATCACCTGCTATATGAAGGATAAGCGGGAGATAGAGCCTTTTCTGGTAAGTTTTCATTATGTCTTCCGCATGATCACTCTTTCCGAGAAGCTGTGCAGGGAAAAGATTGAAATTTATCAGGAAGAGCGGGAAGAGCTGGGAAGTCTTTTAAAAAGCTTTTCCGCTTTGAAAAAGAGCGCTTCCTGGGGAATGCGCACCACGGGAAACAGCGGAAATCCTCTGGAAATTTTTGCGGATTATATCAATATGATTTTTCATTTTGATATCATCGGCTTTAACCGTATGCTGAAAGAGGTTCGGGTTCATCAGAATGACATTGACAGGATGCTGACCATCACGGGAAAAATGGAATCCAGAATTGCAATCGCTTCCTACCGGAAATATCTGAAAGAATGGTGCGTTCCTGAAAAAGGAGAAGAACTGGAGATTACAGACTTGTACCATCCTCTTTTGCAGGATGCGGTAAAAAACAGCATTCATGTGAAACGGGGAGTGCTGATCACAGGCTCCAACGCGTCGGGAAAATCTACCTTTTTGAAAGCGGTTGCCATAAACGCGGTGCTGGCTCAGACCATTCATACCTGTGCAGCCTCTTCTTACCGCGGCGTGCCATATCGCATTTATACTTCCATGGCGCTTAAGGACAATCTGCAGGGCGGAGAAAGTTACTACATTGTGGAGATCAAATCCCTGAAAAGAATCTTGGATGCGGCGTCAAAGGAAGGAGACAGAGTTCTTTGCTTTGTGGATGAAGTATTGCGTGGAACCAATACGGTGGAAAGAATTGCCGCTTCCGCACAGATTTTAAAGAGCCTTGCAGGTAAGAATGTATGTTGTTTTGCGGCAACTCACGATATTGAATTGACCTCTCTGCTGCAGAGGGAGTATGACAATTATCATTTTGAGGAAGAAATGAGAGACGGGGAAATTTATTTTCCTTATCAGCTTCTGAAAGGAAGAGCCACTACGAGAAATGCGATCCGTCTGCTTTCTCTGATGGGATATCAGGATGAAATCATAGACAAAGCGGGAAAGATGGCGGAAAATTTCTTAAAAGACGGCGTTTGGAAAATGACAGAGTAATAAAAAAGCCGGAAGCTTCAGGTTCAAAAATGTATCTTTACAGCTGAAATCCTGCAGGGTCAGAGCGATAAATGAATACGAGGGGATTTACAAAATCCCTGAAAGAAGAAAGGAAAGGGGATAAAAGAAAGAATGAAGGTAACGTTATATACGGACGGGGCAGCCAGAGGAAACCCGGAAGGACCGGGTGGATACGGGGCGGTTCTGCATTATGTGGACAGCCAGGGGAATCTTCACGAGAAGGAACTCTCGGCAGGCTATAAACGCACCACAAATAACCGCATGGAGCTTATGGCGGTGATTGCAGGTCTGGAGGCATTAAACAGGCCCTGTCAGGTGGAAATCGTATCCGATTCCAAGTATGTGACGGATGCTTTTAACAAAAAATGGATTGACGGGTGGCTGAAAAAAAACTGGCGCGGCGCCAGCGGTCCCGTAAAAAACGTGGATCTGTGGAAAAGACTTCTGGAAGCGGCAAAGCCTCATACCCTGACTTTTACCTGGGTAAAAGGACATGCGGGACATCCGGAAAATGAAAGGTGCGATTACCTGGCAACCACTGCGGCGGACGGAACAGATCTGCTGACTGATCCGGGGGTAGTCTGAAACCGGTTTTTTGCGGAGAGACAAAGGAAAAATCCGGCAGGAGACATCAGAGAGTAAAGGTTGGAATCCGTCGGAGAAAACCGCAGGATGGAAAGCGCCGGATGAAAAAGGACAGGCTTGACGGAAACAGACGGGAATGCTATGATGAAAGAACGAATATTAGGGAAAAAGGATGGATGGTATGGCAAATTTGATTGCATTTTCTAATGCATTTTTATCTTATCTTTTATTATTTTTAGTGATTGTTGTCCTGGTAATTATTGCCTGTGTGATCGGCATTCGTCTGCGGAAGCGTAAAAATGCGAAAGATGCGGCTCTCTCAAGAGAAATCGAGAAGGCAGCGGCTAAGACAGAAGAACCGTAAGATGGACAAACGATAGAAAGCTCGTTTTGGGGCTTTTCTGTTTTGGAGAATAAAAATAGTACAGCAAACGCGGGGTGTTGCAGAATGACGATTCTGCAGCACCCCTTTATGCCCCTCTGCGGCTGCAAAAGTACAAAAACAGAGGGTTTTTAAAGAGGAAAGGGATGAATGGGGATGGAAATTCAGACAGCAGACAGAATGAAAACGCTGGAAGAAGGAATTTTTCAGGTGCTGAATGAAAAGAAAAACGAGAGGATCAAAAGAGGGGAGAAGGTGTATAATTTTTCTGTAGGGACGCCGGACTTTAAACCTCCGGTGTACGTGATGGAGGCTGTGTGCCAGGCGGCGTCAAAGCCGGAGAACTATAAATATTCTTTGGGCGATCTTCCTGAATTGACTAAAGCGGTCATCGAACGTTTTCGGCGCCGCTATCAGGTGGAACTGGAAGAAGACGAGGTAATGTCTGTCTATGGCTCTCAGGAGGGGATTTCTCACATAGGACTTTCCCTTTTAAATCCCGGGGATAAGGTTTTAGTTCCGAATCCGGGATACCCGATTTTTGAGATCGGTCCGTCTCTGGCGGGGGCAGAGATCGTGGCATATCCTCTGACAGAAGAAAACCACTGGCTTCCGGATCTGGAAAAGCTGTCTGCACAGGCGGATGAGGCGAAAATCATGCTTGTATCTTACCCGCTCAACCCTATCTGTAAATGTGCACCCCGCAGCTTTTACGAAAAACTGATACCGTGGGCAAAAGCACATAATCTTTTGATAGTTCATGATAACGCCTACAGCGATATTGTTTATGATGGCCGAAAGGGAGATTCTATTTTGTCGATTCCGGGCGCTAAAGAATGCTGCGTGGAATTTTATTCCCTTTCAAAATCTTTCAACTATACAGGTGCCAGAATGGGCTTTCTGGCAGGCAATAAAGAGGTGGTGGCGGCCTTTAAAAAGCTGCGCTCCCAGATTGATTATGGAACTTTCCTGCCGGTGCAGTACGGAGCGATTGCCGCGTTAAACGGGCCGGATGATTTTATCAGAAAGCAGAGAGAAGAATATGAAAAACGCCGTGACGCTCTCTGCGGCGGACTGCGCGATATCGGATGGAAAATCGAAGACAGTGAGGGAACTATGTTCGCCTGGGCAAAAATACCGTCAGATTTTCAGGACGATGTGGATTTTGTCATGGAACTGGTGGAGAGATCGGGCGTTTTGTGCACACCCGGCAGCAGTTTCGGAAGCCTGGGAAAAGGACACGTTCGCTTTGCCCTGACCCTTCCGGAAGAGGTGATAAAGGAAGCCGTTAAGAGCATTCGCGACTGTGGCATTATAAAAAGTGAATCGATTTTTTGATGGGAAATGATGTCAGAATCCAGACAATAGTTCTGTATGAAGGAGTCGAAAATGGCAATTTTTTATCTTATCAGACATGGCAAAGCGGACTATTCAGAGCGAAACGAAAAGATCTATCAGGGATTTGGAGTAAATTTAGCTCCCCTAAGTGCAGAAGGTATTGAAGAAATCAAAAATGCATCGAAAGATAAAAGGTTATGCGTTGCAAGTATCATTTTATCCTCACCTTACACAAGAGCAGTGCAAACAGCTGCTATTCTTTCAAAGGAACTTCAAGTAGACATGGTTGTCGAAACGAATTTACATGAGTGGATGGCAAATAAAAACTATGTTTATGAGGACGATGAAACAGCCGGAAAGAATTACCGGGAATTTGTTGAGAATAATGGTGTATATCCTGTCGGTAAAGAGCTGGATTGGGAGGACATGGTCTCAATACGCAAAAGAGTTTTGCCTGTGCTTGATCAATATAAACATTATCCCAAAGTGATTGTTGCCTGCCATGGAATGCTGATGCAATCTCTTTGCAGCGGCTACCGCCCCAAAAATGGTGAGATTGTAGAATTTGAATACTGATCGGGATGTTTATTCATGTTTTGCGGGTCATAAATATTCGTGCAGGTATGAAATTTATGACTTTTGACCCTGGTATCAAAATATAGAATAGATAACCCGGAGATAATACATTTTAGGAATAGTTACTGAATTGGCTTGACAGCAGAGTGGCTGTCAACTATACTGGGAAGTATCCACACTAGATATGGTATAAAGAAATGAAAAAGAAGACAAGATATAGTGTGTAAAAGCTTTTGATGCAGGTGAAACAGAGAGAAAATCCTGCATTTTACAGGATATTTCGAGATGAGTTAAGAGAGAAAGGGTACGGATTATGACAGAGTTGAAGGAAAATTGCAGTCAGACAGAAGTAGATTATGGAAAGGAGTACCGCCCAAAACGAAATGTTAAGGTCATAAAGAAAGACGGAAGCAAAGAAGATTTCAACGTGCAGAAAGTAATCAATGCCGTTGGAAAAAGTGCTTACAGGGCGCTGACCAAATTTACGGAAGAGGAAAAACGTCACATTTGCCAATACGTAGTTTCCATGGTGGACGATATGGAAAACGAGGAAGTTCCGATCCCGGTGATGCACAACATTGTAGAAAGTGCTCTGGAGCAGGTTAAGCCGATCGTTGCAAAAAGTTATAGAGACTACCGCAACTATAAGCAGGATTTCGTGCGCATGCTGGACGACGTTTACAAAAAAAGCCAGTCCATCATGTATATCGGTGATAAAGAAAATGCCAACACGGATTCTGCGCTTGTATCCACAAAGAGAAGTCTGATTTTCAATCAGTTAAACAAAGAACTGTATCAGAAGTTTTTCATGACTACCGAGGAGATTCAGGCATGCCGCGACGGTTATATTTATGTGCATGATATGTCTGCAAGAAGAGATACTATGAACTGCTGTCTTTTTGATGTACAGAATGTGCTCTCCGGCGGCTTTGAGATGGGAAATATCTGGTACAACGAACCTAAGACTCTGGATGTAGCCTTTGACGTTATCGGAGATATTGTTTTAAGTGCGGCAAGCCAGCAGTACGGCGGCTTTACCGTTCCCAGCGTGGACAATATTCTGGAGCCTTACGCAGAAAAATCTTACCAGAAGCAGGTAAATAAATACATCGGTCTGGGCATTCCCAAAGAAAAAGCGGAGGAAGTGGCTCTGGCAGATGTGACCAAGGAGATGGAACAGGGGTTCCAGGGCTGGGAGTATAAATTTAATACCGTAGCAAGCAGCCGCGGAGATTATCCGTTTATTACAGTGACTGCAGGAACCGGAACAGGACGCTTTGCAAAACTGGCAACAATCTGTATGCTCAACGTAAGAAGAAAAGGACAGGGTAAGGCAGAGTGCAAAAAACCGGTACTTTTCCCTAAAATTGTATTTTTGTATGATGAAAATCTTCACGGTCCCGGAAAACCGTTGGAAGATGTGTTTGAGGCAGGTGTGAGATGTTCTGCCAAGACTATGTATCCTGACTGGCTCAGTCTTACAGGAAAAGGTTATGTGGCAAGTATGTACAAGCAGTACGGAAAGATTGTTTCTCCTATGGGTTGCCGCGCGTTCCTTTCTCCCTGGTATGAAAGAGGAGGTATGCATCCGGCAGACGATAAAGATGTGCCTGTTTTTGTTGGACGTTTCAATATCGGTGCGGTTTCTCTGCACCTTCCCATGATTCTGGCAAAGGCAAGACAGGAGAGCCGTGATTTTTATGAGGTTCTGGATTATTATCTGAATCTGATCCGTCAGCTTCACATTCGTACCTATGCATATCTGGGCGAGATGAGAGCTTCCACCAATCCGCTGGCATACTGTGAGGGCGGATTCCTGGGCGGACATTTGAAGCTGACAGATAAAATCAAGCCGCTGTTAAAATCCGCGACGGCATCTTTTGGAATTACAGCGCTCAACGAACTGCAGATGCTCTACAATGGAAAATCTCTGGTGGAGGATGGACAGTTCGCGATAGAGGTTATGGAGCATATCAATAAGCGGATCAATGAATATAAAGAAGAGGACGGCAACCTTTATGCGATTTACGGAACTCCCGCAGAAAATCTTTGCGGTCTGCAGGTAAAACAGTTCCGTGAAAAATACGGTATCATTGAGGGCGTTTCCGACAGAGAATATGTAAGCAATTCCTTCCATTGCCATGTGACAGAGGATATCACTCCCATCACAAAACAGAATCTGGAAGGAAGGTTCTGGGATCTGTGCAACGGCGGAAAAATCCAGTATGTAAAATATCCCATTGACTACAATCTGGAAGCCATCAAAACTTTGATTCGCAGAGCCATGGATCTGGGCTTTTACGAAGGTGTAAATCTTTCCCTGGCATATTGTGACGACTGCGGACATCAGGAGCTTGAGATGGATGTTTGCCCTAAATGCGGAAGCCATAACCTGACCAAAATCGACCGTATGAACGGTTATCTTTCTTACTCCCGAGTACACGGAGACACCAGATTGAATGATGCGAAAATGGCAGAAATCGCGGAAAGGAAATCCATGTAACTATGAGATACCATAACATAACAAAAGATGATATGTTAAACGGGGACGGCCTTCGGGTCGTCCTTTGGGTCGCAGGCTGCGATCACTGCTGCAAAGAATGCCAGAATCCCATTACCTGGGATCCAAACGGCGGTCTTCTTTTCGACGAGCAGGCAAAAAACGAAATTTTCGAACAGCTTGACAAAGACTATATTTCCGGTATTACTTTTTCCGGAGGAGACCCGCTTCACCCCGCCAACCGCACGGATGTAAAGGAACTGATGAAGGAAATCAAGGAAAAATATCCTCAGAAAACGATTTGGCTTTACACCGGGGACAGCTGGGAGCACATCTGGAATTATCCGCTGATGAAATATGTGGATGTCCTGGTGGACGGAGAATTTAAAATTGAATTAAAAGATGCGAAGCTTTTATGGAAAGGCAGCGCCAACCAGAGGGTGATTGATGTAAAGAAAACACTGGCCCAGGAAAACAAGACCCAGCCCGTGCTTCATGCACCTGACTATGCCGAGGACAGCGGCAAATAATAAAGCGGCAGAAAGGAATATAATGATCCCATGCAGAGAATAGCAAGGTTCGAAAAAGTAAGCAGAGAGCAGTTCCTGAAAGATTTCAAGGATACCTTTCCTGACTATACAGCAGAAGAGATTTCTGAAATTTACGATTCCATCAAGCTTCCGAAGAGAGCAACCAAAGGAAGCGCGGGTTATGATTTCTTTACCCCCATTTCCTTTTCCTTAAAACCGGAGGAAGGAATCAAGATTCCTACCGGTCTGCGTGTATATATGGAAGAGGGTTGGGTGTTGGCTAATTTCCCCAGAAGCGGACTTGGCTTTAAATTCCGCCTTCAGCTCAACAACACGGTGGGAATTATCGACAGCGATTATTATGACTCAGACAATGAAGGACACATTTTCTGCAAAATCACCAACGATTCCAAAGAAGGAAAAACGGTGGAAGTGGCAGCAGGAACCGGATTTGTGCAGGGAATCTTCCTTCCCTTCGGCATCACAGAAGATGATGAGGCGGACGGCATAAGAAACGGCGGATTTGGCAGTACGAGCCGTTAGATTTTTGTATAGCAAACTCCTTTTCGGACAAAACTAGTGAAAAAGAAGTCCGGAAAGGAGTTTTTTATAATGACAGAAACAATGAGCAGCAGCTTTCAGGAAAATGTGGATTATCTGAACGGAAAGCTGTATGTGGGCAAAAATTTTGATGTGGTCAGCAGAATTATCACCGTGGGCGGAAGAAATGCGGCAATGTATTTTATTGACGGTTTCTGCAAAGACGTTCTTATGCAGAAACTGCTGCAGCATTTTATGGGCCTGACAGAGGATAAGATGCCGGCTACTCCGGAGGAGATGATGAAAAATTTCATCCCTTATGTGGAAGTGGATTTAAAAGATCAGTGGAAAGACATAGAATACAACATTATGTGCGGGGTTTTTGCACTGATCATTGAGGGATATGACAAATGTATCCTGATCGATTCCAGAACCTATCCGGCCAGAAGCGTGGGAGAACCGGAAAAAGACAAAGTGCTGCGCGGTTCTAAAGATGGTTTCGTGGAAACGATTGTATTCAATACAGCCATGATCCGCCGGAGAATACGCAGTACCCATCTTTGCGTGGAAATGATGAATGCGGGAACCACATCCCAGACGGATATTGCAATCTGCTATATGGATAATCGCGTGGATCACGTATTTCTGGAAAAGATTAAGGAGCGAATCCGAAACATCAAAGTAGATGCTCTGACGATGAATCAGGAAAGTCTGGCGGAATGTCTCTATGACAGAAAATGGTACAATCCTTTTCCGAAATTTAAATTTACAGAACGTCCGGACACGGCGGCGGCGCAGATTTTGGAAGGGAATATTATCCTTCTGGTAGACAATTCTCCTTCAGCCATGATAACCCCTACTTCCGTATTTGATGTGATAGAGGAAGCGGATGATTATTATTTTCCACCGATAACCGGAACCTACCTCAGGTTTTCCCGCATGATCATTGCCATCCTCACTTATTTTCTGACGCCTACCTTTCTTCTGCTGATGCAGTATCCAGAATATATACCGGAAAGTTTTCAGTTTATCATGGTCAGGGAAGCGATCAATATCCCTCTGATTTTTCAGATGCTGATACTGGAACTGGCCATTGACGGTCTGCGGCTTGCGGCTGTAAATACGCCGAACATGCTAAGCACGCCGCTGAGTGTCATGGCGGCTCTTGTGTTGGGCGAATTTTCGGTAAACAGCGGCTGGTTCAATTCGGAAGTTATGCTGTACATGGCCTTTGTAGCCATAGCAAGTTATACGCAGCAAAGCTACGAACTAAGCTATGCGCTGAAATTTATGAGAATCATCAACCTGATTCTGACAGCTATATTTGGAATCTGGGGATATGTGGCAGGAATTCTGATCCTCATTATAGCCCTGGTAACCAATCGGACCGTTTCCAACCAGAGTTATATTTATCCTATTTTTCCCTTCAATGCAAAGCAGCTGAAACATCAGCTGTTCAGAAGCAGGCTGCCGGGAGCCATGGACTGAGTTACCGTTCGGAAAATAACGATAAATTCCACTGCGCGAATGTGTGTCGGAGCACAAAAAGTTGTTATCCAATTAAAACAGTGTGTTATGTGAAAGGAAAAGGGCTAAATACCTTTTGACGTACAGACAGTTACTGTGCACTCCGTTCCAGTAACCTGCAAAAATCCATTTAAAATTGCCTTCGGCAATGGATTTTTGCATTTCTGAATCATTTTTTTACGGACTTTGCAGTAAATGCAAAGTCCTGTATGAACGGTAGCCACAGATGCACTGTTTTTTCTTTTTTCTGACTCAGGGAATTGTAACAACAGAAAAAGGATGATAAAATAATCTTTGTGAAAAAAGGTTGAACAGGAGGATTTAACAATGAGCACATTTAAAATAATTACAGACACAACTGCCGATTTGCCTATGGAATATATTAAAGAGAATGATCTGGGAGTTATGGTTATCCCATACATTATCGAGGGTGTCACTTATGGTTCCGACAAAGAAATGGACTGGAAAGAATTTTACAGCAAAATGCGTCAGGGAATGATGCCCACCACATCGCAGATCAATCCGGAGAGAGCGAAATTATATCTGGAAGAATACTTGAAAGAGAAAAAAGAGCTTCTGGTACTGGCCTTTTCTTCCGGTCTGAGCGGCACGTATAACAATATTCGTCTGGCGGCAGAAGAACTGATGGAAGAAAGAGATGACATTAAGATTCGCGTGATAGATACGCTGTGTGCTTCTCTGGGAGAAGGACTGATCGTACATAAAGCGCTTCAGATGCAGAAAGAAGGAAAAAGCCTGGATGAAACCGCAGACTGGGTGGAAACACACAAGCTGAACCTGGTACATGTGTTCACAGTAGATGACCTGAATCATCTGCACAGGGGTGGGCGTGTGAGCAAAACAGCGGCAGTTCTGGGAACTCTGGCAGGAATCAAACCAATCCTGCATGTGGACAATGAGGGACATCTGATTCCCATTTCAAAGGTGCGCGGCCGCAAAAAGGCTTTGCAGGAGCTGGTTAATTACATGGACAAAAAGATGGGCAGCTATCGGGATAAAAATGACATTTTCTTTATCAGCCATGGAGATACCCTGGAAGATGCGGAATATGTAAGAGATCTGATACGTGAAAAATTTGGCATTGAGCCTTGCCTGATCAACCACATCGGTCCCACGATCGGAACGCATTCAGGACCGGGAACGATTGCTCTGTTTTTCATGGGCGACAACAGATAACATTGTTTTGACGAAAAAAATCGAAAAATAAGAACAGCTGAAAACTCCTTTCATATGATAAAAGTAACTAAGAAGTCAGAATAAGAGCAGATTTTATTCTGACAAGGCCGTCCGGAAAAACAGATTCCGGAGACGGCGCATAGGAAAGGAGTTTTTAGTATGCAGGAAAACAGATCTGAACAGATGCGCGAACAGTATCCGTTGGCTATGGCATATGTTCCGTGGCAGCATATGACCAATATCTATGAAAGTCTGGAAGAGGCATACAGAAGGGGAACTATTTTCCCGGAGCTTGATAAACCTTTTAAAGGGAGGCGTGAGTGTTGAGAGGATGCCGGAAAAGTGAGAGAGAACGAATGCTGGAGAACATCGGAATGGTAGATTTTGTCGTGGTGGAAATGACAGAATATCTGGATACGCATCCCGATGACAGAAACGCACTGGAATATTTTAACCATTACAACCGGTTGAACAACAAAATGAAAGCAGAGTATGCGGCAAAATTCGGACCGCTGACGCTTGCAGATTCAGAGCCCTATCAGAAAGAATGGCGCTGGGGTATGGAAAAACTGCCATGGGAAGTGAGGGATTAAGGTTATGTGGAATTATGAAAAAAGACTGCAGTTTCCGGTAAATATAAAAGAGCCTAATGCGAAACTGGCTCAGATTATTATTTCCCAGTATGGTGGCCCTGACGGCGAACTGGGAGCTTCGATGAGATATTTTTCACAGCGCTACACAATGCCCTATCGGGAGGTGGCAGGGCTGTTGACTGACATTGGAACGGAAGAACCGGTACCAAGGAGTCAGAAGTTATGGATAGGACGCAAAAGAAGGCGGAAGCATTCAGAGAAACCCAGAAGATTCCAGAGAAAACCAGAAGTATCCGGATAGTTCTAAAAGAATCTAATGAGTTTTTTTGCCTTTGTGTTCAGGATAGCACCTTTGGATAGAGATGTAGAGAGAAGCTGGCGATGTGGCCGGCTCCTTTTTTATTGCGGGTGTCTTTGCGGTAGGAGATGTGGTCCAACAGTTCCTTGAGAATCCGGTTTTTTTCCTGATTGTCAAGCTGGCTGTAATTTTGCAGAAGGTGCTGGGTCTTGGGAAGAAAGGAATCCCGTTTTTCCAGCTGTTGTTTTTCCATGGTTACCAGAAGTTCTGCTTCCTGACAGGCGGTCTCTGCCTTTTTCTTCTCTTCGGAAAGCTTCCCGGAACGTTCCATAAAGATTTCCGGAGTATAAATGCCATCCTCCAGAAGGTCATAGAGGCGGTTTTGCTTGATAACCAATTCAGTCAATCTGCTTTTCGCCTCTGAAAGGAGAGCTTCTTTCACCGACAGGCTGTCCTCAGGAAGGTGGGGAGAGGCAGAAGCAAGGTTCAGCTGTGCTTCTACAATTTCATGAAGGGCTTCCAAAACCTGTTCTTCCACCAGATAAAGGGCGGAGCCTACCGTGGGGCATCCGGAGGTGGTGCAGATCAGCATATCATTTCCTTTTTGTATGGGGCGGCGCTCCATTTTCCCATGGCAGCGTTCACAGATGACAAGACCGGATAGGGGATTGCAGACCGTATACCTGGCAGGGACCGGACGTTTTTCTTTCTGGAGAAACCTTGCAGATGCAGCCTGAAACAGATTATCTGGTATGAGGGCAGGGTGCAGGCCGGGATAAAGTGTCTGATTTTCCGAACGGGGTCGGCTTGTCTTTACAGCTCCGGAAGAGGTACCCTTTACTACAGGACGGTATTTGCAGCGAATCTTGCCGTTGTAGACCGGATTTAAAAGGATTCCGTGAACCGTAGAGTCTGTCCACACAGAACCCTTCGGAGAAGGAATCTGCAGACTGTTGAGCTTGTGGCGTATTTTGGTGATTCCCATAGGGCTTCCGTCGGCATCCCCGTAAACAAACCAGGTATAGATCTGTCTGACAACGGTTTCCTGGGAGGGAAGAGGAGTAAGGGAAAATCCTTTTTCTCCGACCAGTTTGATCCGTTCATAGCCATAGGGTGCCACATTGCCGGTATATTTCCCCTCTCTGGCAGATTGCAGCCTGCCCCGCTGCAGCCTGCGGTTTATGGTTTTATATTCACGGCGGCTCATGAAAAGTCCGAATTCAAAATACTCCTCGTCAAATTCATTCTGCGGGTCGTAGATTTTGGAAGGAGTGATAATCAGCGTGTCGGAATATTTAAAGGCCTGCGCCACGATGCCCTGATCGATGGTATCGCCCCTTGCCAGACGTTCCACTTCCATCACAAGGACACCGTCCCAGCAGCCCTGTTCCACTTCTGACAGCAGCCTTGTCATCTGGGGACGGGCTGCAATGCTTTCCCCGGATACGATTTCCCGGTAACAGGCTCTGATGGAAATAGAAAGATGCTTTGCCAGATTGAGAAGAATATGCTCGTGACGGGCCAGAGTTTCCCCTTCGCTATGGCTTTCTGCTTCCTGGTCCGCGCGGGATTTACGCAGGTAGATAAGATATTTGCCGCTTGGATTTAACATACCGATGACCTCCTTTGTGTTTCATATATATTACAATATGTAGTTCAGGTATTCCGTTTCTGATTAAAAAAGGCGATATGCAGTCCCCACAGAGGGGAGCATACCGCCTTTTCTTACAGAGGAGTACAAAGGACAACCCTAACTATCAACAGTCATTTAGTTTCTGAATTTCTTTGCAAAGAAGAGAAAAAATACTCATGGAGAAGCCGCAAACCCCCGTACATAAAAACATAACAGCCATGCCACTGCCTGCACCACTTCCTACAATTTTTTCTAAAGAAATCGCAATGCCTGTATTCGATTGCATAAAAGGC
Organism: uncultured Lachnospiraceae bacterium; assembly: GCA_944381635.1. GTDB lineage: Bacteria > Bacillota > Clostridia > Lachnospirales > Lachnospiraceae > CALWLY01. The sequence goes on along the minus strand of CALWLY010000006.1, from coordinate 71,154 downwards.
TCAAATACATAATCAGCTAAGTATCCTCCCAAAAGAATACCGAAAGGAATCGTGCTGTATTGAATGGCATTTCTTACAGCAAATACTCTTCCTTGAATATTTTCAGGTATTTTTTTGTAGAGTATTAAATTTTGTCCTGCCAAAATAAACGGAATCGGTAAGCTTGCAGCAAGGGCAGCAAATGACCAACAAAATACATTCCTGCCAACTGCCATTATTAAATCGCCAAACAAAAAGGATAATGCAGCAGAAATATAAATCATAGTTGCTTTTTTCTTGCTTTCCTTTTTTATAGAAACAAGCAGACCACCAATGATTCCACCGATACCCATGCAGGCATTTACAATTCCTAACGCAACATTGTTTGCGGAACTTCTTTCCAAAATCATAGGGGACAATATATTTTCATAGGTTAGCCTAGAAAAGAAATTTAGCACTGCCATTGTAATCATGATTTGCAAAATTCCTTTTTCATTTTTTAAGAAACGAAATCCAACCATGATCCCCGCAAATGGAGACGTGAATTTTTCCCTTACGATCTGTTCCGGTATATGGATTAAAAATAGAAGAACACAAAAGGCTGCAGCAAAACTCAACAGATCAAACAGCAAAATTAGCGGCAGACCTCCTACAGAAAAAAGCACAGAAGCCAACATCGGGCTGAATACAACGATCAAATTGCTGGAAAAAGAGTTCATTCCGCTTACATTGGTCAGTTTATCCTTCGGTACAATTTTGGCTATTGCAACAGAAGACGCCGGTTGCTGAAATGCCGTAGTTATTCCTACAATAGCATTCATGATATAAATGTGCCATGCTGAAAGAATTCCTGTCATTGAAAATACCAGAATAAATAGTGAAGCCAGTGCGGCAATACTGTCTGAAACAAGCATAACAGCTTTTTTACTGTGGTTATCGACAAATGCACCGACAAATATACTTATCAAAATATATGGCACATAGTTACAAAATGACATGATTGAAACCGAAAGAGCCGAGCGTGTCTGTTCGTATGTCCATAAAATGAGGGCAAACGCAGTCATGGAACTTCCCAGTTGTGAAACACTTTGACTTACCCATAAAACTATGTATTTTTTAAAATTTTCCATTGAATTTTCTCCAATCTAATCTTTTATTAACTAGAATAAATTGTACAAAATCCAATGTTCGGCGAAAATTAACTCTGCACAAATATCGCCTTATCATTAGATTTTGTACAGAGTTGATTGCTTAAGTCGATGATTCTATGACATAAACATAGCATTTTTAACGCCTCCTATACTGTATTTTTTATTATTTCAAAATAAATTCCCCAATCATCTGGCCGATTCTTACAATATCGCTTTGGCCAGAAAATTCAAAGGTAATTTTCCCTAATCCTGAAAAATACAACTCAAGTTCGGAATCCATATCCAAAACGCCAGATGTCTCAACAGAAAAAGCCTGAACTTTGGAATAAGGAAGAGAAGTGAAGTCCTTTTTCTTTCCGGTCATACCCTGAACATTTACAGCAATCACCCTCTTAGTTGTGAACACAACGTAGTCACGGATACCTGAATAACATCCGACAATCTGTTCGCTCTGAATAAGAAGCTTTTCGACATCCGAAGTGTTTACGGCTGCTTTTTTTAGTTTGATAAGTGCACCATTTTTGAAATCAATCATTTTAGAATCCTCCTGTATTTATAAGTGAAATCGCCTTTGGCGGTTTCATCACAATCGAGAAGCTTTTTAAGCTAATCCATATGTTCCATAATTTGATTCTAACAGAAAGCAGAAACAAATCAACACTGAAATAAAAGTAATGGCCCATTTGAATATTGGACAGAGGAAGGCAGATAGAGGAGAATAAGTTTAAAAATACAGGAACTTAGACAAACAGATATACATACTTTAAGCAAAAAGGGATTTGCTTATGGCGATTGTGAAAGAATTGAACCATGGACCCTGTAAGATTTATATTCATGATGATTGTGTGGTAAAAACAGAGGAAGAAAAGCAGGCAATTATTGACCGGGTATCGCAAATTATTATTAGAGGACTGGCAGAAAAGGCAAAAGATGAAACTGTCTGAGACGGCAGGAAAGGAGAGACAAGCTCATGCAGGAATTTATGCCTGGACGAAGGGAGAGCCGGGAGAAATCTTATTCTTCCGGCTGTAATGAAAAAGAAAATATATGTAAAAAGGTGTTACCCTTTTGATGATTTTAGAATACATCAGGAATGTGAAGGAAATCTGACTGGAACGTGAAAAGTGTGTGAAAACTTTTGAATCCCGATAAAATGATGGCGTAAATAACTTTAAGGAGGATTTATCCATGGAAAATGCATTATTGACCGGAATCGGGAAACGCCTGAGAAAAGGAAGAAGAGAAAAGGGACTTACGCAGAAGGAGGCAGCGGAAATTCTGGAGATTTCTGCTAACTTTTATGGAGAGGTGGAGAGAGGAAATCGGAGACTTTCTCTTGAAAAAATAAAGCTGGCCGATGAAAAGATGAGATTGAATCCCAATTATCTGCTTTTAGGAAAGGACGAGTGCCTGGAATGCCCATTGAGCCGACTTAACAGACTGCCGGAGCAGAAAAGAAAGTATTTTGTAAGGATGATGGACATACTGTTGGATTTGTTGGAATAAACGAAAGAAGGCTAGACCATTGGACGAGCAGACTTCTGATCACCCTGTACAGTGAGGAATGACGCCGAGCTGCCAGTGAAGCGGCGAAAGCTGCCGCGAGCAATCTTATGTGAAGTGTGGTATATTTTTTTTTGATAAAATTTTAGATTTGATGTAGTATTTACCGCTAAAACCGTAGTATATAAGTGAAGCCAGAAAGGAGGCGGTGAGGTGAAAGACGATGAAAAAATTATAGAAATGTTCTTTGAACGATCAGAGCAAGGCATACGGGAGCTGGATAATAAATATGGGAAAATATGCCATAGCCTTTCGTATCACATTGTGGGAAGCAGACAAGACGCGGAGGAATGTGTCAATGACGCTTACTTAGGCGCATGGAACGCCATTCCCCCGGTACGGCCCAATCCTCTGTTGTCCTATATCGTGAAAATCGTTCGGAACATTTCACTGAAAATCTATTGGAGAAAGGAAGCGGCTAAACGAAGCAGTAACTATACAATTGCCTTAGAAGAGATTGAGGCCTGTATCGCAGACCAAAAAACCGTTGAAGATGAAATCGAAGCCAAGGAGTTAGCCCGTATCATTGAGGAATTTTTGGACACGCTGACCCTTGAAAACCGCGTTATCTTCATGAGGCGCTATTGGTTTTCAGACAGCTACAGGGACATAGCTGAGTTTGTAGGGATTTCGGAGAAAAACATCTCTGTCCGGCTGACTCGCATCCGCGAAAAGATGAAACAATACTTAATTGAAAGAGAGGTTTTTATATGAACGTAAAGAAATTTTCCGACGCTATGAGCGAGCTTGATACAAAATACGTTGATGAAACTCTCAGCTACAAAAAGAAAGCCAAACAGTCCGTTTGGATTAAGTGGGGAGCTGTGGCGGCCTGTGTATGTCTGTTGGCTGTGGGTGGAGTAATGTTCACACAAAACAGCGAAAATATTGCTCCGAATCCTGACATTGTTCAAATCCCAAATCCAATTATTACGGTTTCATCTGTTGAGGAAATGGAAAATTATCTTGATTTTGATGTTCCGGTTTTAGATAAGGAAGTAGAGTCTTATTCTGTTTTTGTTGAAAACAGTTATCCCACAATGGGACAGATAAATTATGCAGACGGCTCAGAATTTCGTATGCAATATGGAAGTGGAGATATTAGCGGTATTTACGGCGGTACATTGGAGGGAAGCGAAGACATCGAAGGAGTAAAAGTCGAATACTATAAATATACAGATACTACCTATGCCATTTGGGAACAAAACGGATTTACTTTCAGCTATGTATATACCAATAGTGGTAGTGCAGATGTGGAAAGTATAATTCGGCAATTTGCGTAAATTATCCTGTTGCTGCAGCACGGGAGAACACAATATGAAAATTTGACAAAGAGATACCACCAGCCAGAAATGACCGGTGGTATTCTTGTGCCCAAAGGCAGTAATCTACACAGAAGCACATCAAGGAATGGCAGCCAGTGCAGCTGGCGCTATCGGCATTGCCGGTGTGGTTGACTTACTGATTTACGCTTTCCAGCGGAAAAGTAACGTCCCAATTTCCTGTAATATGAGTATCACTGGTGACAAAATACCCATATACCTCATATTCAGTTAAATCAACATCTGATAAATCGAAAACATACTCCTCATATCGATCTTGATGCTCATTATCAATAGAAAAACTAACACTTGCAACACACTGGATTTTTTCACCTTTGTTATTTTTAAAATAGATATAGCCATGATTATCAGTTTCTAAAACATTCTCGTATTTGACTTGTATATGCAGTTTTCCGTCTACATATCCCATTGCTGTAATATCCACCCCATTAATAGGAGAGTAAAGGATCTCCGTCGCTTTCAGTGCATGAAAGTTATCCTCGATTGCACTGTAGTTTATTCCACCACCGCCAAAAATATGGGTTGGAGTAATTGTTTCAGGGGTAGTGTTGGTTTTGCTTATATCCAAATCAGGTAATGCTGCATCATATTTCTGTTTGTTGCTCAATATTTCTCGGACACAAAAGGTAATTTTTTCGCCTATAATATCTTGTTCATTCCATTGCGATATAGAAATCAGGAAAGTGGCGGTTTTCGTTTCGGTATCGTAGCTTATATTTTTGCACGAACTGCTGCAATCAAAAGGTGTATTGATACTATAGCTGTCAAACAAATCTGTTGTTTCGTCAATTCTATTTTCTTCCAGGTCTCGTACGGAAACAAAAATTTTTGCTTCGTTCCCCTCAACATAAGCTGAAACGACCTCAAATTTAATCCCATTATCCTCGCAAGACATTCTAACAGGCTTTAACTTTTGAGCGATTGTTGGAGATAGCGTGTAAAGCAGATTATAAGCGGGGGCAAAATCTGCGGCCGCAAATGCTGGAACCGACATGGTAAAAACAAGGAGCAAGCAAGCCGCAATAGTTCCCCATTTTACCCAAACGGGCTTTTTCACTTTCTTTTTGTAGTTAAGAGCTTCATCAATATATTTCGTATCAAGTTCGTTCATAGCGTCGGAAAACTTTTTCGCATTCATACAAATACCTCTTTTTCAATCAAATATTGCTTCACCTATATACTACGGTTTTCGCGGTGAATACTACATCAAATCCAAAACTTTTTCAAAAAATTATACCATACTTCGTGCGAGATTGTTTGTGGCAGCTTTCGTCGTTTCACTGGCGGCTCTCCGGCGTTCCTCGCTGTATGGGGCGGTCAGACGGAAGGTCAAGTAATCGGACAGGCGAATGAGTAAGAAGCCAGACAGCAGTATGCAGTCAGACAGGTAGAAAAATATGGGAGGCTGGTAAAGTATTCTCTGGATAAGGAGAATAAGGGAAGATACGAAAAGAAGGTTGGCGAGTGGAATGCTGTTGTAAATGGATTTGACTCTGGTATAATGGAATTATCGCAGGAGGATCTGGGTATTTTACTTTAGTATAAGAGCTTTGAATCATACACAATCAATGAGGCATTAAGAAACATAAAGGATGTATCAGAACTCACGTCAGCACAGCAGGAGTTTATAAAGAAAATGGATTCAGCTCCGGATAAGATGCCAAAGTATGAGGGAGATTTAATACGGACAGTCAATTTTTCAGATTGGCCAGGTTGTGATGAAAGAACAGCTGATTTTGTTAAGGCATTTATTCCGGGCAAAAATATTCAAATCAGACAGTATTGGAGTATCTCAAAAAACGCGGATTATGATGAGGAGGCTGGAGTAAAAAAATATATATAAAATGCTAAAAATGGACAAGATATAAGCTCAGTTGGTCTAGATGAGGCAGAGGTGCTGTATGAAAGAAATACAGAGTTTTTAGTAGCTGATAAAGTATTCCAAGGTGGAAAATGGCACATTTTGATTGAGGAGGTATAGCTGTGGCATATGAGGATATTTACAAAGGGTTGACAGATGAAGAACGTGAAAGAATGATTAAGGCGGATATTCCTAAATTTGAAGTTGTAGGAGAGACCGAGCTAACAGAAGAAGAAAAGGAAAAATACAGAGCAGATTTGCTTAGAATGATAAAAAAATTCAAAAAGGATAAGTAAGATATCATAAAAATGAAATCTATCTGGCGTGATAAAATTCGTTGTAATCACACATCTACTGGGTCAAAAGAGGTATTAACGCCTGCCAGATAGTCTTTTATTTTTTAGGTGTGTGGTTACCAGAGGAGGCACATATGGATGATTTTTATTTATTCTACAAAATACTGCGTATTCTGCAGAAATCCATAGACTGTGAAGAGATCGATAAAGAGGTTTTGTCTCCGGAAAGATTTGGACTTGTCTGTACTTAAATGGAGCCGTATCATGGCTATGCTGCTGAATGAGGGATATATTGCGGGAGGACAGATATGGAATGCTTTAGATTACAGGTACCCAAGAGTCGTTTTGGCAAGACCTGAGATTACTTTAAAAGGTCTGGAATATTTGGAGGAAAATACGTTAATGAGAAAAGCAGCAAACCTTGCGAAAGGGATAAAAGATACAATTCCGGGATTATAGTCACCAGTCAGAAATGACCGGTGGTATTTTTATACCCGAAGGCAGGAAACTACACGGAGCCACCGGAAAAATAACTATTTTGTGAGACATATGTAAAACTGTATGGGGAGATACCCCAAAAACCGAAAGAAGACAGAAAGATAGTAAAAAAGCATATTGAAGTATTGCATCCATAAAATCACGGCATGAACTCATGGGATATATTTTTCATTATGCCACAAAAGATTATGCGGAAATGTTGGAGGAAACAGTTACGGATTATTATCAAAATAGGGGAGCTGAATTGTTAACAAGACAAATTATCAAAAGCTTGAAGGAGAAATTGAGTTGACAGAATTTAAAGATGCTGAATTTTGGAAGTACATCACAACAGATGAGGAAGGGACTTTAACGGGCTTACGTGAGGATGCGCCAGAGAGAGTTAAGGCAGAATACGAGGCTTTCATGGAAGAACAGCGATATGCGAAGGAACATAATATGAAAATATGACAAAGTGATACCACCAGCCAGAAATGACCGGTGGTATTTTTATGCCCGAAATCAGGAAACTACACGGAGATATCGAAGAAGCAAATCAATCAGTCGGGGCACGAATCATAATATAAAAATAAAAGAAAGGATGTATAACAGAATGAAAAACAGAGATTGGAAAGAGTGGATAAAAGCAGCAGGCGTGAGAGCTGTTAAAACAGTGGCACAGACAGCCGTGGCAACCATCGGCACAGCAGCCGTGATTGGGGATGTAAATTGGGTTATGGTAGGCAGTGCAGCGGCGCTGTCCGGTATCCTGTCCTTGCTGACAAGTGTTGCGGGATTACCTGAGTGTCCGAAAAAGACAGAATAGTGTAATTTTTGATTACAGGGCGGTTATAAAAAGCCGCCCTGGCTGAACTGTTACAAAAATAACTTCTAACCTCTTGGAACGGAAGAATTGGCACACTTTGAAATGATCGGAACCATTGTATACCAGCTGACCAAAAATCTTTCTATGGAAGAAATTGAAAATTCCGGGTTTGCCCCTTATTATGTGGATCACACCTTGGCTCTTTGGCCTCAGGCAGCAGGAGGAATCCCGTTTAACAGCTGTCAGTTTCAATCCAAGGGTGACATTATTACAGATCTTTCGGAAGATATGGCAGCAGAACAGAAAGCCCGTACCACCTACGATAATATTTTACGTGTCATAAAAGACCCTGAAGTAGCGGGGCCCATCCGCTTTCTGAGGGCCCGTGAGATTGTGCATTATCAGCGTTTCGGTGAAGCTTTGAGAATTGTTCAGGAAAGATTGGACAGTAAAAACTTCTATGCATTTAACCCTGAATTCGACTGCTCCTCAAACTGTGGGTGTGATAAATAAAAACATTTTCCCATCTTATGCGGATGTGTGACAAATGTTCCCCCGCACATTCCTGTCCCGTGTAATATACAATTACGTCTTATCTTGTAGGGTGGAAAAATTTTTGCCCTACAAGATAAAACAATTTGTTTGGTTTCGCGTTTGTGACGGACGGCCGCTTTGCGGTGTAAAATCAATCCTTTTTGATGAAATTGGAGAAATTTTTTATTTTTTTGAAAAAATTTGTATCGAAGTTCAAAGATAGAGGGATATAAGATAATACAACAAATTTTGCGTAACGTATGTGCTGTTTTCCCGGATAAATGAACATACTTACAAGATAAGAACATGTGATTGAACGAAGGGAGAGCCGGAAGGAAGGGGATCCTGCCGGCTTGTATGAAAAGAAAGTTTATGTGAAAAAGGTTTTGTCCTTTGATGATTTTAGAATACATCAGGAATGTGACAGAAATCTGACCGGAAAGTGAAAAATATGTGAAAACAGCGCTTCTGCCAATGGACAGGCTTAGCCGGCGAATATTCTTTTATAGTGCCGTTCATACTATTCCAGAGGTGATAATTTATGGATAAAGACAAACAGGAGAAGAAAAGTGAAAAAAGATGTAAGGAACGGTTCAACAGTATTACGAATAAAATGACTTCGGAAAATCAAAATCAGACTCATAATTCCCGGAGAGAGGGAATGGGACCGAACACAAAAAGGAAGCCGGGATAAGGTTCACCATAGTACTTGTCAGTGATTGAGAAAAAAATATATAATACTGAAAAACAGGAATACTTCCTGATTAGGAAGATTTCTTATAGATTCTGTTTCTCGCGGAAATGGAATATCCGGACGGAAATTGTTCATACATGAAAAAATTTTGAAATACTAAAGAGGAAGCAATCAATGAAAAGTGAAAGTCACTTTTTTGAGGATTTATATCGTCAGCGATATGATGAAATCAGCCGTTATGTGAGAAGAACGATCAAAAACAGGGAAGCGGCGGAAGACATCACACAGGAAATATTTTTTGTAGCTTATGAAAAAAGAGAGGAACTGGAAGAGCATCCGAATATATCCGGCTGGCTCTATCTCACAGCTCATAACAAAATCCTGAAGTGGTACGAAAAACAGAAAAGATACAGTCTGGATCACGAATTTATGCTAGAGAATCTACCTGCAAAGAGCGCGGACAGGACAAATGAATATCAGATGGTAGAGTTTTATTCTTCCATCGAAAATGCTCTTTCAGAAAAAGATCTGACTATTTTGCGCAGATACTATGAATACGGATATACGGCTCAGGAGTTGGCTGATGAGCTTGGTATCACAGAGAACTGCTTTAAAGTCCGTATTTTGAGAATGAAACAGAAACTGAAAGATTTGTTATTGCTTTTTGCTGTCTTTGTTCTTTTTCAATGGACAGGGCATTAAAGTTTTCTGTAATAGGTTGTTACGAGAGGCGAGACCGGAATTGAAAGCAGTGCTTTTAATGCATTACTTTCTCTTCCGGTCTTTTTTTGTACGGTTATATGAAACGGACAGATAAATGCGAAAGATATACTGGTAGAAGTGGATTGGAAGAAGTTTTCAAGGTGCATTTACAATTTCAATGCTGCAGTAAGGATTTCAATTAACCAGGGTTAATACGGCAGCCCGAACTATACAAAAAATGCATGGATAATAATGAAAGATAAGTATTTTACATGTAACAGTGACTCTTCTATACTTATATCATCGGAAGAGGAAATGAATTGTCCAGGAATTAAGAAAATCACTGACTTGAAAAGAAACAAAGCGGTCAAAAAGCGGACGTTTACTAATGAAAAAGAAAGGAATGATCACGATGAAAAAAACAATATCTCTTCTATTAGCTGTAATTTTAGTATTTTCACTTGCCGCTTGCGGCATCCAAAATTCATTATCAAATGAGAGCCAAACTACAGACACCTCAGCTGCTTTTTCCGAATCAACTCCGGAGCTTTCTGCAGAACCTTCCGAAGAGTCAGAAGGCACTGAGGAAGTTACTGCTTCTGAAACGATCGGTAGATCTGAAACTTCTGGGGAACCTGAGGAAGAGGGAGGTATTCTGATTGCCTATTTCTCTTGGTCCGGAAATACGGAACAGATGGCGCAGATGATTCAGGAGGAAATAGGAGGCGATTTGTTTGAAATCGAACCTGCAACTCCTTATACGGATGATTACGATACGCTTCTGGATGTTGCCCAGCAGGAACAGGCAGACAATGCCCGCCCGGAGGTGGCTTCGCAGGTGGAGAACTGGGACAGCTACGATATAGTGTTTGTGGGATACCCTGACTGGTGGAGCGATGCCCCAATGCTGATATATTCTTTTCTGGAATCCTATGATTGGGAAGGAAAAACCCTTATTCCTTTCTGTACAAATGGCGGCAGCGGCTTTGGACGTAGTTTGGAGAAACTGCCGGACAGCGCACCGGGAGCTGTGATTCTGGAAGGGCTTCATGTGTCAGGAAGCAGTGTAGATAACGCGGGAGAAGACATAGCGGCTTGGATCAGTAGTTTTCAGGAGCTGTTTTGAGATGTCTATCCATTGGACACACGGAAAGTAAGTGAAGTCCGCTCTTCTTGCAGTCGCATGGAACAGCGACAACTGGACATTTGATGCACTGGAAAGTCATTATGGTACATTGGTTCGCTATCTGGATCTGGAGGATCAGGGTATGGTGCTTGGAAGAGGATGTGGAACTCCATCTATGACAAAACATACACAATATCCTCAGAGAGCCTATGAACTGGGAAAACAGTTGTAAAGGAAGGAAAGAAAAGAAGGAAAAAAAGCAGCAGTATTAGGAACAAAAATCCGCGGAAAGTTCATTCTGTCGGACTCGGATGCCGGGGACATGTCAGCTCAAAACAGAGAACATGTCCCTTTTCGCATTGCTTTCTTACTGTTTTGTGGTAAAATCAGGTTGACACCATACGAAAGGAAAAAACAATATGAGTCAAAAGAAATTCTGTAAATATTGCGGCGCAGTTATCGATCAGGACAGCATAATCTGTCCCGAATGCGGAAGAAAGTTAGAAGGTCTCAATGGAAGCACACCCCATATCATCATCCAGAGCAATACCAGTTCCAAGAGCAAAATAGTGGCTCTTCTGCTTGCAATTTTTCTGGGTGAGCTGGGAATTCACCGGTTTTATGTAGGAAAAGTAGGAACAGGAATTCTCTGGCTGCTTACTGCCGGATTGTGCGGGATCGGCTGGATTTATGATATCGTGAAGATTGCTACCGGCACAGCCACAGACGGTGCAGGAATGGTAATACGCAATTAAACGCAGACTGATTTTCGACAGAAGAAAATAAAAACAGGAGAAAAAGCCATGGAAATACGCAGGGCCAAAGAAGAAGACATTGAAACTATTTTAAAAATTTACGAGGAAGCAAAGCGCTTCATGACGGAAAATGGAAATCCCGGTCAGTGGGTAAACGGCTATCCCGGACTTTCGGTAGTAAAGAAAGATCTGGAAGAGGGGAACCTTTATGTGTGTACGCAGGGAGAAGAAATACAGGCAGTTTTTGTTTTTTTCATGGGAGAGGAACCTAATTACAGAGTGATTGAAAATGGCTCCTGGATAAATGACGAACCTTACGGAGTCATTCACAGGGTGGCTTCGGTAAGCAAGGGAAAAGGAGTGGCATCCTTTTGTTTTAACTGGTGTTTTGCACAGTGCGGAAACTTAAGGATCGATACTCACAGAGACAATATCCCTATGCAAAAGGCTATCTTAAAAAACGGATTTCAGCAATGCGGCACAGTGTTCATGGAGGATGGCAGCAGCAGAATCGCGTATCAGAAGATAAAAAAATAATTGTTTGCATATCTGACAATTTTAATTATTTGGAAAGCTTATATAAGAAAAAATCGGCACATCGGCGAAAAAAGTATTTTTCTGGAAGGTACATACATAATTTGCACAAAAAATGGAATTCTAAGGACAGAAGCCAGTGAAAGCAGCAACACGGAAAGGAGATAGATCCTGAATGGCTAAGTTTGAAAATCTGTCCGAACTTCTGTCAGTAAGCAGCAGTACAAGAAAATACTTTTTGTCTCTGCCGGTTTCTTTGCAGACGTTTCTGCACGAACATTATTATACGATCCGCACATCGGAACAGCTTCATCTGACAGTGAATTTTCTGCAGCATTCCAACCTTTATACAGGTCTTTACTGAGCGAAATGAGTTTACTTGACGCAGCAGATCATTGAAAAGGAAGGAATGCACAGCTGTTTGCCGGCAGACCGGCAGGCAGTTTCGGAAGGAATGATGTGCCTTTCTTTTTTTGATAATTTTCTTGACAAAGTAATCAATATATGATAGAAACTCATAGGATAAAAATTTCATAGAAAGAAAAAGTGCTGTTCCAAGGTTTTGGACGGCGCATTGAGAATGGTAGAGGCGCGGGCTTCATCAGTAAGCCGGAGCATATGGCCGGGCAGGCCGCTTCGGAAGAAAGGGAATACCGCCGAAGAGTTTACTTCTGCCCGGGAGCGGACTCTGGGACGATGCAGAACATGCATCGTACTGTCACAGCAATGTGGAGAGCTATCATTGGTTAATATTTTCTGGTTTAAAGGATTGAAATATTTGCCATGAACGCATGTGTTACCATTCGTTCATGGCTTTTTCTATGTCAAAAATTTATTTCTGAAAATGTGTTGATAAGTAAGAAAATGGAGGAGAACATGAGAGGACACATAAAAATTTTCAGACGGATGGCAGTTTTGGCCGCAGTTTGGCTTTGCAGTATGCCGATGCAGGTGTTTGCAGCGGAAACACAGGCGGTGGAGACAGCCGCAAATCCGTTTTACGCAACATTTTGGGCGTTGGTTCCGCCGATTGTGGCAATCGCATTGGCGCTGATCACCAAAGAGGTTTACAGTTCACTGTTTATAGGTATCTGCGTGGGAGGACTTTTGTATTCCGGTTTTCAGTTTGAAGGAACCGTAACCCACATTTTTCAGGATGGAATGATTTCTGTTTTATCAGATCCGTCCAATGTGGGAATTCTTATATTTCTGGCCATTCTGGGAACGATGGTCTGCCTGATGAATAAGGCGGGAAGTTCCGCTGCTTTCGGAATATGGGCCGGAAAAAAGATTAAAACAAGAGTGGGAGCACAGCTTGCCACAGTCGTTCTGGGAGTGCTGATTTTCATTGATGATTATTTCAACTGTCTGACAGTGGGAAGCGTCATGAGACCTGTATCGGACAAACATAATGTGTCCCGCGCAAAACTGGCTTATCTGATTGATGCAACAGCGGCTCCTGTATGTATTATTGCTCCGATTTCATCATGGGCGGCAGCGGTAAGCGGATTTGTGCCCGGGGAAAACGGTCTTCATCTGTTTATTCAGGCAATTCCTTACAACTTCTATGCTCTTTTGACCATTGCCATGATGTTTGTACTGATCTTAATGAAGACAGATTTTGGCCCCATGGCTGTACATGAGAAAAACGCAAAAAACGGGGATATTTTTACCGTATCCAAACGAACCTATGAAAGTATGGAAGAGAAAGAAAATTCCAAGGGAAAGGGTAAAGTAATCGACTTGATTTTTCCCGTAGCGGTTCTGGTGGTGTGCTGCGTCATTGGAATGCTCTACAGCGGCGGATTTTTCTCCGGGACAGATTTTGTGACAGCCTTTTCCAACAGTGACGCTTCCGTAGGGCTGGTTCTGGGCAGCTTTTTCGGTCTCCTGATCACCGTTATTTTTTATGTGTGCCGAAAGGTTTTAAATTTCCGTGAATGTATGGAATGTCTTCCGGAAGGAGTGAAGGCGATGGTTCCGGCTATCCTGATTCTCACATTCGCCTGGACATTAAAATCTATGACAGACAGCCTGGGAGCTGCGGAATATGTGGCGGAGATGATGAACCAGTATGCAGGCAGTCTGATGAATTTCCTGCCTGCGATCATCTTTCTGGTAGGTGCGCTGCTTGCCTTCGCAACGGGAACATCCTGGGGAACTTTCGGAATTCTGATTCCTATTGTAGTGGCGGTATTTGAGGCAACAGATCCTTCGATGATGGTAATTTCCATTTCCGCATGTATGGCGGGAGCTGTGTGCGGGGATCATTGTTCCCCCATTTCCGATACGACCATTATGGCGTCGGCAGGAGCACAGTGCGACCATGTGGTTCATGTGTCCACCCAGCTTCCCTATGCGCTTACGGCAGCAGGAGTTTCTTTCGTTACTTATATTCTGGCAGGCTTTGTAAAATCTGCCTGGATTTGTCTCCCGGCAGGCTTTCTTATGCTGCTGGCGGTGATTCTGCTCCTGAAAAAAAGCCCGCTTTCAAAGAGAAAAAAGAAAATGGCACCGTGATAAAAAGCGGGTACAGAAGGCTTTCCGGGACTCTGACAAAAAAATAACAAAATAGTGGAAAGAACTTGATTTCCTCGTTCGTTTGTGTAAGAATAGGATAGATAGACGAACGAGGATTTTTTATTTCACAGGCAAAAGCTTTCATTTTTAGTAAAAGTTTTTTCTGTGAAATAAAAAATCCGGGAGATCGCATTTCGCGCGTAAGGAAAATAGTTGCCTGACGGCAACCGCGCTCAGCGCAAGTGTGCGCTGTGGCGCACACTTTTTATACGATAGGAAACTTCATTCCCTATCGCATAAAAAAGCCGCTCCGCTGTGGATGCGCATTCGCACGCAAGGAAAATAGTTGCCTGACGGCAACCGCGCTCAGCGCAAGTGTGCGCTATGGCGCACACTTATTTATGCCCAGGAGGTTAGATTCATGAGTATGAGAGGAATTGATACACAGGTGCGCAAAATTCGCCGCCGAGTATTTAAGGAGGTTGCCAATTTAGCGTATCATTCTGAAAATCTGAAAGATGATATTGAAGCTCTGCCTTACGAGATTATCAACACAGACAAGTCAGAGTTTCGTGACAGTATATATCGCGAAAGAGCTATTGTCAGAGAACGTATCCGTCTGGCAATGGGACTTTCCCTGCGTCCGGAAAACAAACCGGTTCATCTGACACAGGGACTGGAAGAGAGCAACGTGGATGAGAAATATTATGAGCCGCCGCTGATGCAGGTTATTCCGTCTGCGTGCAATGCATGTCCGGAAAATCGCTATGAAGTGAGCAACAAATGTATGGGATGTCTGGCGCATCCGTGCAATGAGGTGTGTCCGCGCGGCGCCATCAGTATGGTAAACGGCCGTTCCTATATTGACCAGAGCAAATGTATTCACTGCGGTAAATGTAAAGCGGTATGTCCTTATGATGCTATTTCTCACCAGGTACGTCCCTGTGCGGTTGCCTGCGGTGTGGGAGCCATCAAGAGCGACAGCGTGGGACGTGCCGTGATTGACGAGGAGAAATGCGTTTCCTGCGGTCAGTGTATGGTAAGCTGTCCTTTCGGTGCCATCGCAGATAAATCTCAGATTTTCCAGCTGATCCGTGCGATTCAGTCCGGCAGAGAGATTATTGCACAGGTTGCACCTGCATTTGTAGGTCAGTTCGGACCGAAAGCGACACCCGGCAAGATCAAAGCAGCTTTAAAACAGCTGGGCTTTGCGGATGTTTATGAGACAGCGATCGGTGCGGATATGGGAGCTATGGCGGAAGCCGAGCACTATGTGCACTCTGTGGCAACCGGAGAACTTCCGTTCCTGCTTACATCCTGCTGTCCTTCCTGGTCAGCTATGGCTAAAAAGTTTTTCCCGGAGACCATTGACAACATCTCCAATGCGCTGACACCTATGGTGGCTACAGCCCGCAAGATCAAAGAGGATCATCCCAACGCTTCTGTTGTGTTTATAGGACCCTGTGCTTCCAAGAAGCTGGAAGCTTCCCGCAAATCCGTACGTTCCGACGTGGATTTCGTTATCACATTCGAGGAACTTGTCGGCATGTTCGAGGCAAAGGGAATCGTGATTGAAGATATCGAAGTGGAAGATGAAGTAAAAGACGCTACCAGCGCAGGCCGCGGCTATGCAGCAGCAGGCGGTGTGGCGAATGCCATTGAGGCATGTATCCGCGAATACTATCCGGATGTGGAAGTAAACATTGAGCATGCGGAAAGCCTGGCAGAATGTAAAAAGATACTGATGCTTGCCAAAGCCGGAAAGAAAAACGGCTGTCTGATTGAAGGTATGGCATGTCCCGGAGGCTGTATTGCCGGAGCGGGAACCAACATTGCGATTCCGCAGGCTGTAAAAGAACTGAACAACTTTAAAGCGGCAGCTGCTGAAAAGATTCCGAGAATGGAAGAAAGCAAATAATAGAAAATAAAATATAAGCGTTAAACAATGGAGGAAACAAAAGTGAGTAAGATCAGAACACGTTTTGCGCCCAGCCCTACAGGACGCATGCACGTAGGAAATCTCCGTACAGCTCTGTACGCATATCTGATTGCGAAACACGAAGGAGGCGATTTCCTTCTTCGTATTGAGGATACCGATCAGGAAAGATATGTGGAGGGAGCCGTAGACATCATTTACCGTACACTGGATAAGACAGGACTGGTTCATGATGAAGGACCGGATAAAGATAAAGGCGTAGGTCCCTATGTACAGAGCGAGCGCCAGGCAAAGGGAATTTATCTGGAATATGCCAAAAAGCTGATAGAAAAAGGTGAAGCATACTATTGCTTCTGCGATAAGGAAAGACTGGCAACACTTACCCGCGAAGTGGCAGGAAAGGAAATCAATGTTTACGATAAGCACTGTCTGCATCTGTCCAAAGAGGAAGTGGAAGCAAAACTGGCAGCAGGAGTTCCTTATGTAATCCGTCAGAATAATCCTACGGAGGGAACCACAACGTTTTCCGATGAAATTTACGGAGATATTACCGTAGACAATGCGGAACTGGACGATATGATCCTTATTAAATCGGACGGATATCCCACTTACAACTTTGCCAACGTAGTGGACGATCATTTGATGGGAATCACACATGTGGTAAGAGGAAACGAATATCTTTCTTCCTCACCCAAGTACAATCGTCTTTACGAGGCATTCGGCTGGGAAGTTCCGGTGTATGTTCACTGTCCTCTCATTACAGACGAGGAACATCACAAGCTTTCCAAACGCTGCGGACATTCTTCTTATGAAGACCTGATCGACCAGGGATTCCTGACAGAAGCTATCGTAAACTTCGTAGCTTTGCTCGGCTGGAGCCCGGAAGGAACGCAGGAAATCTTTTCACTGGATGAGCTTGTGAAGATTTTTGACTATCACCATATTTCCAAATCTCCGGCTGTGTTTGATTACACGAAGCTGAAATGGATGAACGGCGAATATATCAAAGCTATGGACTTTGACCGTTTTTATGAGATGGCAGAGCCTTACCTGAAAAAGGTTATCACCAAAGATCTGGATCTGAAAAAGATTGCAGAGATGGTAAAGACAAGGATTGAAGTATTCCCGGATATCGAAGGACTGATTGATTTCTTCGAGGAACTGCCGGAATACGACATTTCCATGTATACTCACAAAAAGATGAAAACAAATGCAGAATCTTCTCTGGAAGTATTAAAAGAGTTGCTTCCTGTGCTGACCGAACAGGAAGATTACAGCAACGACGCTTTATATCAGACACTCCTTGCTTATGTGGAAAAGAAAGGCTGCAAAAACGGCTACGTGTTATGGCCTGTGAGAACTGCAGTTTCCGGAAAACAGATGACTCCGGCCGGCGCCACAGAAATCATGGAGATTCTCGGAAAGGAAGAATCCCTGTCCCGTATCAGGAAGGGAATCGAAATGCTGGAGAATGCCTGATTCAGGCAGCAAAGCGCAAAAAGAAGCCATATGTTTCGGGGCCGGACCCATGCTTGTACTGGCAGGACCCGGCTCCGGAAAAACATATGTGATTACCAGAAGAATACGGCATTTGATTGAGAAAGGCGGTATAGAGCCGTCAGAAATTTTGGTCATTACTTTCACAAAAGCGGCTGCTATGGAAATGAAGGAGCGCTTTGAAAAGCTTTGTGAAGGGAAATTTTATCCGGTGAATTTCGGAACATTTCACGCAGTTTTTTATCACATCTTATCGTGTACTTATCATTATTCATTCCAAAATATTATTACCCAGCAAAAGAAAAAAGAATACATGCAAACCGTTCTGAACAGTCTGCCGCTTGAGCTTCCGGAGATTGACGGATTGGAAGGGGAAATTTTGTCTGAAATCAGTTATCTGAAAAACAGCGGAATGAAGGCGGAAAATTATAAAAGTGCCTGGTTTGAACCAAAGGATTTTGCCAGGATCTACGATCGTTATCAGGAAATGCTGAAGAAGAGCAGATTGCTGGATTTCGATGACATGGTGGCAGATTGTCTGGGGCTTTTTAGAAAAAGGGCAGATATTCTGAGGAAATGGCAGGATCAATTTCGCTATATTCTGGTGGATGAATTTCAGGACATCAATCCCATGCAGTATCAGGTAGTGCGTATGCTGGCAGAACCGGAAAATAATCTGTTTGTGGTGGGAGACGACGATCAGTCCATCTATTCTTTTCGCGGCGCCAGTCCCTCCCTCATGCTTGGATTTGAAAGGGATTACCCTGAGGCGAAGAAAGTCTGTCTTTCACAAAACTTCCGCAGTCGCCCGGAGATTTTAGAAAAAGCCGGACTTCTGATCGGGAAAAATAAAGAGAGGTTTGCAAAGAAAATAGAACCGGGAAGAGAAGAGGGGGAGGGGAAAAGTTTTTTTATCTATCCCTTTGAAACCGCAGAAAAACAGTGTTCTTTTCTCGCCGGAAAAATTTCCGAAATGTGCGGTTTATCTGCATCAGAGGAGAGGCAAAAGGTTACTTCTCAAATCTGGAAACCGGAAGAAATAGCGATTATATACCGTACAAACAGCGATGCATCTATGCTGGCAGAAAAACTGACGCAGGAGGGTATTCCTTTTTTTATGAGAGAAAGGCTGAAAAGTATCTATGGTCATCCGGTATGCCAGGATCTTCTCGCTTATCTGGAGTTTGCTCTGGAAAACCGGAGCAGAAAAACGTTCCTTCGCATTATGAACCGTCCCGTGCGCTACATTGCCAGAAATGCTTTGAACAGCGACATGGTGTCCATTCCTGAACTGCAGCGCTTTTACAGGGACAGACCTTATATGATTCCTGTCCTGGACAGACTCCAAAAAGACTTGACTATGATAGTCAATATGGATTTATATGCGGCAGTCAACTATATCAGAAAAGGTATCGGATATGAAGCGTGGATGAAAAAAGAGGCAGTGCATAAACGGGCAGAAGTTTCGGAATGGCTGCAGGCTGCGGATTATTTTCAGAATACGGTCCGAAGGTTTTCCTCTGTAGAAGACCTGAAGGAATATATAGAAGAATTTGAAGAAAAGCTTTTGATTGCGGGAGACAATGAAAAGGAAAAAGAGGGAAAAGTTCAGCTTCTCACGATGCACGCCTCCAAGGGACTGGAATTCCCGGTTGTCTTTCTGCCTGACTGCAACGAAGGAAAAACGCCTCACAGAAAAAGTCTGTCCGGTCCGCAGCTGGAGGAAGAACGCCGCATGTTTTATGTGGGGATGACGCGGGCGAAAGAGAAGCTGATTCTCACATGGGTTAAAGGCACCGGTGAAAATCCCGGGTTTCCTTCCCGCTTTCTGGGAGAGATGTAAACAATGCCGGAAATAGTTTTGCAGTGACAGACTGCGTTGGTGTATACTGGCTGTATACCTGCATTGCCAAAACAGAGAAAACGTATGCATGCAGGATGGAATGGATGAAGAAAATGACCATCTCTGCAGAGTTCTTTCTTTCCACAAAGACCTGCAGGTGTACAGGGAGGGCAAAATGATTGACGTGTATTACATGGAGGATGATGAAAATATTATTCAGGCTGTAAAGGAGTATCTGGAGCAGAAGGAATGCAGAGTGATGATTTTCACAACGATGGAAAGCCTTCGTCAGGCGTTGAAGAAGCATACGCCGGACATTGTTTTGCTGGACTGGAATATGCCGGATGGAGAGGGGAAACAACTGTGTCAGTGGATTCGTGTCCGCTGGAGTTATCTACCGATTATTATGTTGACGGTTCGGGGGGATTCCCGGGATATTGTGTCCGGTTTTCAAAGCGGCGCGGACGACTATGTGGTAAAGCCGTTTGTACTGGATGTGCTTTATTCCCGGATTCTCGCATTGCTTCGCAGAGCCGGTCAGAAAGAGGATAACTGCCTGTTTTGCGGTGAACTGTTATTGGATAAAGAAAAAATGGCAGTTTTCTGCAATCAGGAAGAGGTAGTATTAAGCCAGCCGGAATATCAGCTTCTCTTGCTGCTGATGGAAAATAAAGGGAGAACGGTGACCAGAAAACAATTATTGGAGCAGATATGGGACAGCAATGGAAACTTTGTAAATGACAACACACTGACTGTTACTATGAAGCGGCTGCGGGAAAAGCTGCACAATCCTTCCTGCCTGAAAACGATCCGCAGCTTTGGCTATCGAATGGAGGAGGACGTATGATGGAACAGGTAAAGCGAATAGCAGTTTTTTTCCTTCCGGTGATCGTCTGCTTTTTTGGTGTGGCTTTTGCATCTGTTTTCTGGATGAACAACTATCGTCAGGCTGCCTATGAAAACGTTTCGGCTTTTTGTGAAACCCTTTTACAGGGAAATCCTGATGCGGAAGAACAGGTGCTTTCTGCTTTGAAAAAGTACAATGACTATACCAGTCAACAAATAGGCGGGAACGCATTTTTGGAGCAGTATGGTTATAGAAGAGAGGATTTTTGTCAAGGACTGGGATGGGAATTTCCGGTTGTATCCATAGCGCTGTTTTTCCTGATCGCAGGCTGTTTTACAGCATCTGCCGGATATACACGAAGACGCAGCCAAAAGAGGATAGAGGAACTGACAGATTATTTAGAGCAGATCAACCTTGGAACAGAGGGACTTATTCTTCAAAAAAAGGAGGATGAATTTTCCCGCCTGCAGGATGAAATGTATAAAACAGTGACGGAACTTTTTCGGACGAAAGAAGCGGCTGTAAAGGCAAAGAATAATTTTGCAAAGAATCTGGCCAATATTGCCCATCAGCTTAAAACGCCGATTACAGCAGCTTTTCTTTCTTTGCAGCTGATGGAAAAAACGGTTCCCAATGGATATGGGGAACAGATTCGAAAGCCGTTGGAGCGGCTGAATTGCCTGGAGGAAGCGCTGCTTACTCTCTCAAAGATTGATACGGGTACGCTCCAATTAGAGCACAGCAGTGTGGATCTTTACACAGCGCTGAATCTGGCAGCAGAAAATTTGAGCGAGTTGCTTGCTGATAAAAAAGTAGAAGTATACATTCCCTATCAGGGGTGCGCAGAGATAACAGGAGATCTGGAATGGACTATGCAGGCTTTTATAAATCTGATCAAAAACTGTATGGAACATTCTCCCCGGGGAGGCACGATATTCTGCGATTATTTCTGCAATCCGCTCTATAGACAGGTTCGGATATGGGATGAAGGAGAAGGCTTTGACCCGGAGGATATCCCCCGCCTTTTTGAACGGTTTTACCGGGGAAAAAGGACTGTGGGCAACGGAATGGGAATCGGTTTATCGCTGGCGCGCTCTGTGATTGAACTGCAGAATGGCAATATTACAGCCCGAAATCTGCCGGAAGGCGGCGCCTGTTTTGAAATAAGATTTTACAGTCACTGAGATGTCACTTTTCTCTGTTATCCTATGACATATAGGATTTTGGAATGGAAAGGAGAGAGTGTGATGGAAATATTAAAATGTGAGGGCGTTCGAAAAATATATGGTTCCGGACAAAATCAGGTAAAGGCATTGGACGGAATTGACTTTTCGGTAAACAAAGGAGAATTTGTCGCAATCGTGGGAGCATCCGGTTCAGGAAAATCTACGTTGCTGCATATTTTAGGAAGTGTGGATAAACCGACGGAAGGAAAGGTTTTGGTAGAGGGGACGGATATTTCCACGCTGAACCGGACACAGGCGGCTATTTTCAGGCGCAGAAAAGTAGGGTTGGTGTACCAGTTTTATAATCTGATTCCTACGCTTACGGTTCGAAAAAATATTTTGATGCCTCTTTTGCTGGACAAAAGAAAAATCAACCAGGAATATTTTGAACGGGTGGTAAACGCTTTGGGTATTGCTGATAAACTGGATTTTTTGCCGAATCAGCTTTCAGGTGGTCAGCAGCAGCGGGCTGCGATTGCCAGGGCTTTGATTTACCGGCCGGCGCTTCTGCTGGCCGACGAACCGACCGGAAATCTGGATCAGAAAAATTCCAGAGAAATCGTGGATATGTTAAAGCTGTCCAACCGTAATCTGCAGCAGACAATATTGCTGATTACCCACGATGAAAAGATTGCGTTGGAAGCAGACCGCATTGTGACAATGGAAGACGGGCGCATTGTCAGCGATCGGAAACGGGGGTGAAAGAAATGTGGAAAAATTATTCCGCAGATTTTATCAGAAAAAATCGGGCCTCCAGTCTTTCGATTATGGCAGCGGCTTTTATCTCTGCCTTATTTTTGTCGCTGCTCAACAGCCTTTTCTACAATTTCTGGAACTATGAAATCGAAAGCATAGTCCTGGAAGAAGGGGGATGGCAGGGACGGATCACAGGGGATATCGATGAAAATACCCTGGCTTTGACGGAAAGTTTTGCAAATGTTGAAAGAGTGGTAATAAAGGAAGATCTTTCCGGGGAATCAAACATCACGGTGGATTTTTATTTTCAAAACATGAGAACGGTTTATCAGGATATGCCTCTGATTGCGGATAAACTGGGAATAGAGGAAACTTCGATTTCCTATCATGAAGAATTGCTGTCCAGGTATATGATTCATGACCCTAAGGATAAAAATCCTCCGCTTTTAATGGCCTTTTATGTGATGCTGCTGGTTATCATGTCGATTTCGCTGATTTTGATCATTCACAATTCTTTTGCGGTATCCATGAATGAAAGAATTCGTCAGTTTGGGATTTTTTCCAGTATAGGAGCCACGCCGGGACAGATTCGCACCTGCCTGCTGCAGGAAGCAGGGGCTTTGTGTACGATACCGGTTTTGCTGGGAAATTTGTTTGGGACAGCGCTCTGCTTTGGAATCATACAGCTGACAAATTCGCTTGGATCGGGAATAAGCGGAAGGCATGAAGCTGTTTTTAAATATCATCCGCTGATCTTTGTCTTATCCGTTCTGGTTTCCGGAGTGACCGTATTTTTATCAGCCCTTATTCCGGCAGCAAAACTGGCAAAGCTGACGCCTCTTGAGGCGGTACGGGGCAGCGATGAGATGTCTCTTAAAAAGAAAAGAAATTCCCGTTTTCTTTCCCTGCTGTTTGGGGTGGAGGGAGAACTTGCGGGAAACGCACTCAGAGCACAGAAAAAATCTCTGCGCACTTCCACTTTGTCTCTGACGCTTTCCTTCCTGGGATTCACAGTGATGCTGTGCTTTTTTACCCTTTCCGGAATCAGTACGGAGCATACTTATTTTGAACGGTATCAGGATGCCTGGGATGTGATGGTGACGGTTCCGGATACAGCGATCGAAGACTTTGAGTCGGCAGAAGAAATCAGAAACCTGGAAAATGTGCGAAGCAGTGTTGTGTACCAGAAACAGGATGTAGAGTGTCTTATAGCGAAAACAGACATCAGTGGCGAAGTAGAAGCATTGGGCGGCCTTGACAGGGTGGCAGGAAGTTCTGTCAGCGCGGAGGATGATTTTTATAAGGTAAAGGCGCCTGTTATTATCATGGATGACAACAGTTTTTTGGAGTATTGCAGCCAGATCGGCGCGGAAGGAAACAACGATGGTACGATTGTCCTGAATCGTATTTGGGACAGTATACACAGTAATTTCCGTTACAAAGAATTTGTCCCCTTCCTGAATGAAAAATCCGGCACGATCACTCTGGAAAGTACAGGAGAAAAGCCCAAAACAGTATCGCTTCCTGTTCTGGCATATACACAGGAAGCGCCGCTTTTGAGAGAAGAATATGACAATTATTCGCTGGTGCAGTTTATTTCTCTTTCCACATGGATGCAAATACAAGATTCGTTTGGAAAAGAGCAGGGAGATACCCTGGTTCGGATTATGGCAGAAGAGAATGCAAATTTAGCACAGCTGAATGCTTTGGAGAGGGAAATCGCAGAGGTGACGGAAAACTACAGTGTGGAAATCGAAAACCGTATTCAGGAAAAACTGGACAATGATAAGATGATTCAGGGATATATGTTTTTAATCGGAGCCTTTTGCGTTTTACTTGCCATAATAGGAATTTCCAATGTGTTTTCCAATACGCTTGGCTTTTTGCGCAGCAGAAAAAGAGAATTTGCAAGATATCTGTCTGTTGGCATGACGCCGAAAGGGATACGCAAAATCTTTTGCATCGAGGCGCTTGTGATTGCAGGCCGTCCCGTCCTTATCACATTGCCGTTGACAATTTTGTTTGTAAGTTTTATGATAACAGCAAGTTATCTGGATCCTGCGGAATTTATGGAAAAAGCGCCTATTCTACCGATTGCTGTTTTTATTCTGGCTATTTTCGGATTTGTAGCTTTGGCCTATTATATCGGCGGGAAAAAGATAGAAAAACTCAATTTGGCTGAGGCATTGAGAGATGAAAATCTTGATTGAAAGCAGATGCTGATGCTGTGTCTTGGTCAGCATGGAAAGAAAGGGAGGTATTGATTTTTATGGAAAAACAGATGTATATTTGTCCGAAATGCGGAAACACCCATTATGAAAAAGATCAGTTTCAGGCCACAGGCGGTAATTTTGCCAAGATTTTTGATGTGCAGAACAAAAAATTCATTACGGTGAGCTGTTCCCAATGCGGCTATACAGAGCTGTATCGGGGAAGTTCAGACTCAGGCTGGGATATTCTGGATTTTCTTATCAATGGATAATAGGCGTAACATATGGATGCAAAAAACGGGCGGAAACTCCGCCCGTTCAATAAAGTGTTAACGCTTTTATTCTTCTTCCCCGTCAACCAGCTCGTCAAATTCACAGCTGTCAAGATATTCATCGAAAGCTTCTTCCACTTTTTCGTATTCTTCGTCGCTGTCAATGTAGCCAAGTTCAGGCTCTTCGTTAGGGTCGTTTTCATTTTCTGAATAGCGATAGAACCATACTTCTCCGTCTTCATTTTGGCCATTTTCATCCAGAGGCATGAGAACGATATAATCCTGTCCCTCTACTTCCAGAATTGTGATAACGGCACAGGTAACGTTTCCGTCTTCCAGCTCCAGTTCTACGGTCATTTCTTCATCGATTTCATCAAAGTTTTTTCCCATAATATATCCTTTCTTTTGTCAAGGATGCTAAGACTCATCCTTACTGCGTGTTATACAACCGGCAGACAGACTGCATCTAATTGTTACACCTATTTTAACGGAAGTTGCTGTGGCATGCAAGTACGATTTATGATAATATTAAATTAGTACCAGGGTTCCAAAAACGTGGCAATCCATGGTATCAATGAGCGAGAAAACTTTAGCCCGCTGTTGTGAGTTGGAAGTATATTTACTTCAGAAAGAATGAGGCATCGAGGAATGAAGGCAGAATGGAAATTATTTCCCGGCAGTCCCTATCCTATGGGATTGTCGGTAGGTGCGGCAGGAGAGATGAATTTTGCTGCTGCGCTTCATACAAAAGAAGAGTGTGGTGTCATTTTATACCCTAAAAAAGGCGGGAGGACGATCCGGCTTCCTTTTCGCAAGAAAAACAAGGTGGGAAATGTATACTGCCTGAAAGTTTCAGGACTGAAACCGGAGGAATACGATTATAATTTTTATGTAGGGGAAGACATTATTACCGACCCGTATGCAAAAGCTGTTTATGGGAATGAAAAATGGGGACATAAAGTAAATCCCAGTTTGCGAGGAGCCTGTGTGGTACCGGAATTTGAGTGGGGCCAGGACGCTTTTCCCATGACGCCCATGAAGGACAGTATTTTGTACCTGATCCATGTGAGAGGTTTTACAAAGCATACGTCTTCCGGTGTAAAAAACAAAGGGACTTTTGCGGGGATTCAGGAAAAAATCCCGTATCTGAAAGAGCTGGGAATTACGGCAGTGGAACTTATGCCTGCCTATGAGTTCCTGGAACTGGAAAAGGAAGAAGAAAGCAGCTGTCAGGGGACGCCTGTTGCCATGAGTGACGCTGTGCTTCACTATATGGACCGGCCTGAGGAAGACAAGAAGCCCAGAATCAACTACTGGGGATATAAAAAAGGATTTTATTTTGCTCCCAAGGCTTCTTACAGTACCGCCTGCCCGTCTGCAGAGATGAAGCAGATGGTAAAGGCGCTCCATGAAAATGGAATTGAAGTTATCATGCAGTTTTATTTCCCGAAAGAAGTGCCTCAGGGCTTTATGATGCAGGTACTCCAACATTGGGTTTTTGAATATCACATTGACGGTTTCCATCTGTTAGGGGAAAGAATTCCCGCAGAACTTCTGGCTACGGAGCCTTTATTTGAGAATACGAAGCTGTTTTATTACGATTTTCCGGTGGATGCAATCTATGGAGGCAAAGAAGCGCCGGATTACAAAAATCTGGCCATCTATAACGATGATTTCATGTATGCAATGCGCCGCTATCTAAAGAGCGATGAGGACACTCTGGCTTCTGCGCTGAATTTCCTGAAAAGAAATCCCAGACAGACCGGAACAGTCAATTATATCACCAATTACAGCGGTTTCACCCTGGCGGACATGGTAGCCTATGAGCGCAAGCAAAATGAGGCCAACGGAGAGGACAACAGAGACGGCAGCGATTACAATGCTACCTGGAACTGCGGATGTGAAGGTAAGACAAAGAAAAAAGCAATTTTGAAACTGCGGCTCCAGCAAAGGAAAAATGCCATTCTTCTTCTTATGACAGCCCAGGGAACCCCCATGATTGTCAGTGGTGATGAGTTTGGACAAAGCCATGAGGGAAATAATAACCCGTACTGTCAGGATAATTCCATAAACTGGCTGAACTGGAACCAGATAAAAACCCAGCATGAATTTTTCGATTTTGTCAAAAAAGTGATTGCTTTCAGAAAAGAGCATGAAATACTGCACCGGGAAGAAGAATTCACGATGCTGGATTTCCTTGCATGCGGATACCCGGATCTGTCTTACCACGGTGAGGAGGCCTGGAAGCTGAACACTGATCATTTAAGCCGTTATGCGGGAGTCATGTACTGCGGGCATTATGCGGCGGATGGCAGAGGAAAAGAAGACAATTTCGTCTATATTGCCTACAACATGCACTGGCAGGATCATGTGTTAGC
Source organism: uncultured Lachnospiraceae bacterium (assembly GCA_944381635.1). Lineage (GTDB taxonomy): Bacteria > Bacillota > Clostridia > Lachnospirales > Lachnospiraceae > CALWLY01. Next base: position 43,888 of record CALWLY010000006.1, on the reverse strand, counting down.
GCTTCCCAAACTGGAAAAGGGACTGGAGTGGGTGAGCATCCTGTCTACAGTTGCAGAAGATGGAGAGGAGTGCTGTGAACAGGGAGCGGAGGTAAAAGCGCGCTCCATACGGATTTTGATCAGTCAGAAAAAAGACAGGGGATGAGACATTGAAGGCTTGGCAGCATTTTAAAACAATAACCTATCATAAATATCTTGTCATGAAAGGATGCTTTGCCGCAGGACTGTACTGGCAGGGCATCTGTCATGATTTGTCGAAATATTCGCCCACAGAGTTTCGTGTAGGTGCGAAATATTATCAGGGAAACCGCAGCCCAAACAATGCAGAACGTGAAGACATCGGGTATTCCAGCGCATGGCTGCATCATAAAGGGAGAAATAAGCATCACTATGAATACTGGATTGATTACAGTACCAGGGATGTACCCGGAGGGATGGCGCCGGTGGAAATGCCGGTGAAGTATGTGGCGGAAATGCTGATGGACCGAATTGCCGCGTCCAAGGTTTATAATGGGAAAAATTACAAAGACAGCGACCCGCTTACGTATTTTCACTCTGCCAAGGAACCTCCCATCATGCATCCAAAAACAAAAGAACTGTTGGAAAAACTTTTGCTGATGCTGGCGGAAAAGGGAGAAAAAGAAACCTTTGCTTATGTAAAAAATGAGCTTTTGAAAAAATAGAGGTGTCTGAGGCGACATAGATTTTCCGGTTCCCCCTGGGGAAACGCAGCATACAATAAAGTATCAATAAAGGAGATGAAAAAGTATGAATTGTCTTTATTTACTGGTACTGTTATTATGCTGCGGCGGAAACAGAAACATGGACTGCGATGACTGCGGCTGCATGGGAAACAGAAGCGGGGAACGCGATAGCTGTGGCTGCATGGGAAACAGAAGCGGAGAACGCGATAGCTGCGGCTGTTCCGGAAACAGAAGCGGAGATAACGATAACTGCGGCTGCTCCGGAAACAGAAGTGGAGAGAGAAGCGGCGGCTCTGATGACTGCGGATGTCAGAGAAATTCAAACCGTTCCGGCGGCAGAAACAACTATGAAGACAGAAACAACTGTTCCCGTCAGGAATCATCCATGCCGAGATCAGATATGTCAAGATCCTACACGGTATACCCTGAACCGCGTACCTGCGGCTGCGAGGAGTAGAAGATAGGAAGAACACTTTCCGGAAAAATGAAAGAGAGTCTGCCGCGGCAGGCTCTCCTGTTTTAACGTAGTTTGTATTAGTTTTTAAGGCCTTTGGGAAAAAAACAAGGCCTGGAAAAGGAGAAAGCATGAGACGAAAAAGAGCCAGGATAGCTGCAGCCGGACTTTTTGTGGCGGGGATTTTGCTTGCAGGATGTGATGCCGCAGGGAACAATGCGGAAGTTTCCGGAGAAGAAACATCGATATCAGCGGCATCTGCCGAAGAAACTGTGGAAACAATGACAGAATCTTTTCAGGAAGAGGAAAATACAGCAGAAGAGAGCGGCGTGGAGCAATCGGAAGCCATGGAAGAGCAAACGGAGGAGACAAAAGTCGATTTGGTGACCCCTGACGTTCTTTTGACAGAGCCGCCGGAACTAAAGCTTAAGGATGTACTTTCAAGCACGCTGGAAGAATTTACGCTGGTGCCGGGAACTTATGAGTGGAACTATATGGACAAGCATGAAATAACCGGCATTGTGGCGTGTGGAATAGCTGCCGAAGAATCCGATCTGGAAAATATGACGCCTCTGGATATACCGCATTATCAGAATTTTTCAGAGACAGAGCCGGAGACGGTAAGCTACAGCCTTTCCGGTGTGGTCCTTCCGGACGAGATCACACTGCGGAAGTGGAAGATTGTTACAGACGAACAGACAGGAGAGGAAAAAATAGAGGGAGACTGTGAAGAAACGGCATACGACGGGAAGGATCTGCTCCCTCTAAGCCCCGATTGCCTGTATGAATTACAGGCAGTCTGGCTGAAGGAAACAAGAGAAGAATTCTATGGAAATGCTTCCTATCTGTTTCGGACCTGAGATTTAAAAATGCCAGACTCCTAAAATTCTTTATTTTTCTTCAGGGAACAGCACATGCCGCATATCAGCGGGGAGAGGGGCTGTAAAGGACATGGGCTGCCTTGTTATGGGATGGTGAAATTCCAGCCGGTAAGAGTGCAGAGCCTGCCGTTTGATCCATTCCATATCCGGATTGTAAAGATAATCGCCGATCAGAGGATACCCCAGATGTTTTAAGTGAATACGGATCTGGTGGGTGCGGCCGGTTTCCAGGTGAAGAGATAAGAGAGTGTGTCCGTTATATTCTCCGATTACCTGATAGTGGGTAACCGCCCGTTCTCCGTGTTCCGGGTCGACGATTCTTTCGATGACAGACCCGGGTTTTCTTTCCAGCGGTGCGTTGATGGTTCCGCTGGCGGGCATTCCGCTTCCTCGCACGATGGCGCGGTATTCCCGGTATATTTCTCTGGAAGCCACCATGCGGGAAAGAATTCCTGCGCTGACCATATGCTTGGCGATGATGGTAAGCCCCGTAGTGTCTCTGTCCAGGCGATTGATACAGCGGAAAACAAAGGGGGTATTTTGGCTTTTAAAATAGTAAGCCAGAGCATTGCCCAGTGAGTTCTCATAATTTTTCATGGAAGGGTGAATGGGCATGTCGGCGGGTTTGTTGACGACAATAAGATCCTCATCCTCATAGACAATATCTAAAGGAAGGCATACCGGGGGTATTTTTTCCGAGCTTTCTTCTTCCAGAATATGAACGGTAAGAACGTCTCCTTCTTTCAGTCGGTAAATGACGTATTCCCAGGTGTCGTTTACGAGGATACTTTCCGGTATTTTTTTTAAATCTGTAAGATTTTGGCCGGAAAATCCACGGCGTTTCAGATACTGGCCGATGGTAAGTCCGGAATCTTCTTTTTGAATAGTGTAAGTTAATGTTCGTTCCATGCCTGTCAGTATAGCATGAAAAAAGCGGGCAGGGCAAGGAAAAACATGGAGTTTTGGCGTCTGTATTTTTGGCAGAACAGAGGAGAAAAACAGATAGAAAAGGATAAAAGGGAAGAAAAACATGTATACAGACTGCATTTTTGATTTGTATGGGACTTTGGTGGACATACATACCGAAGAAGAAAAGAAAGAACTCTGGGAAAAACTGGCAATGTTTTATGGTTACTATGGAGCTCTTTATACGCCGGATGAACTTCACCGACGGTTTGAGAAAATCCGGAAGGAACTGGAAAAAGGGAAAAGCATATTTCGCACAGATGCCCATGAGGCTTCCCCGGAAATTCGTATGGAGGACGTGTTTCGAAGGCTGTTTGAAGAAAAGAATGTGGAGGCGCAATGGGAGACGATTCTCCACGCGGGGCAGTTTTTCAGAATTCTGTCTACAGAGTATATCAGGCTTTATGATGGGACCACAGAAATGCTGGAAGCTTTAAAGGCGGTCGGAAAACGAATTTATCTGCTTTCCAATGCACAGAGAATTTTCACGGAATATGAATTGAAAGCTCTTGGCATTTATACATATTTTGATGATATTTTCATATCTTCAGACTATGGAGTAAAAAAACCGGACCTGTCTTTCTTTGAAAAGCTGACGCTGAAATATCAGCTTACATCCCAAACAGCCATCATGGTTGGAAATGACGGAATCTGCGATATAGCGGGAGCGAAAGCGGCCGGACTTTCCACTTTGTATATTCACTCCAATCTTTCACCGGAGGGGGAAACACCGGAGGCGGATTACAGGCTGGAAAAAATGGATATGAATAAAGTAAAAGAAATCCTTTTAGCAGAAACAATGATTTAACATGGACGAGGAGGAATGGGTATGAAAAGAAAACTTTTGGCAGCAGCGGCAGTTCTGACAATGTGGGGAACCGTTTTAGGAGCAGCACCCTTGACAGTACAGGCGGCTCCGGCTGCAGTAATTTTGCCTGCGGGAAACGTAAATGCACAGATTGCCCAGTATCAGCAGGCGCTGGCTTCTCAGCAGCAGGTCCTGGCGGCGCAACAGGCTGCGGCGGCGCAGGCGCAGGCTACGCTCGATAATCTGAATTTACAGTTGGCACAGCTGGATGCCCAACGTCAGATCGTAGCTGCGGCAATAGAGCAGGCTGAGGCAGCGCTGTATCAGCAGCAGGCGGCTCTTTCCGCTCAGCAGGCTGCAGTGAGCGCGCAGGAAGGGGCGCTCCAGCTTGCTTTAGGACAGATCAATGTGCAGAATCAGGCCGCAGTAGATGCAGTAAACGGCGTTCCGGTCATTGATACAGCAATGATTTTGAAAGTGCAGTCCTATCTGAATGCCTATCAGATTCCCTGTGCCATGACAGGAGTGTATGATACGCAGACGGCACAGGCTTTGCTTCAGTTCCAGACAAAATACGGGCTGGTTGCGGACGGTCAGATAAATCTCCAGATTCTCAGAACTTTTGGACTTGCATAACCGATTTTAGAATGCAGAGTCGGGAAAAGACTTCAGGGAGAAATTTTCCGGAAAGTTTTCCTTTTCTTTTTCGCATATTTTTTGTATGATAAAGGGGAAGCGTTGGTATGCAGCAGGCAGCACCAACGCTGGGAGAAACAGGCAAGGATGTCTCCTTACACCGTAGCCCATAATCTCATTATTGATTTCACACACATAAAGGAAAGAGGATGGCAGATAACAGCCATCCTCTTTCTGTAATTAGTTGGATTTTACTTCTTTCCAGTATTCGTTTAAAAGCTGGTCGCCTTCTTCGCCAAGGTAAGAGTAGGTTTCCAGATTGCTGTATTTGGATAAATCAGGGAATGCGATTTCAGAGTTTTTGATATCCTCATCCTCGATCAGTTCCCGTGCCCCTTCGTTGGGGGTAGAGTAGGTGATGTACTCAAAGTTGATCACAGCGATTTCGGGACGGCACATAAAGTCAATGAATTTCTCTGCATTGGACATGTTGGGCGCATTTTTCGGAATAACCCAGGAATCGATCCATACGTTGGTTCCTTCCTTGGGAACAACATATTCCAGATCGGGATTTTCGCGCTGGGTGAAAATAGCTTCGCCGGAATAGATTACGCCGAGAGCGGCTTCACCGCCGATCATTTTGTCGCGGACCTGGTCGATAACATAGGCCTGTACCAGGGGTTTTTGCTCGATCAGAAGGTCTCTGGCAGCTTCCAGTTCAGCGGTATCCAGAGTGTTCATGGAATCGCCGTTTAATTTTAAAGCTACCATGAAGGCGTCGCGTACGGAATCCTGCATCAGGATACTGTCTTTGTATTTATCGTCCCAGAGGATAGACCAGCTGTCTACCGGTTCGTCTACCATAGTCTTGTTGTAAAGAATGCCAACGGTTCCCCAGCAATACGGAACAGAGTATTTATTTTCCGGGTCAAATCCCTGAGACTGTTCCCAATACTGTTCGCCGATATATTTTTTTGCGTTTGGAATATTGTCGAAGTTGATTTCTGCAAGAAGATCGTTTTCAATCATTTTCTGGATCATGTAATCGGAAGGGCAGATAACATCATATTTGGATGCGCCGGCTTCCACCTTCGGGTACATGATCTCGTTTGTTTCAAACTCGTCATAGATGACCTTGATTCCGGTTTCTTCCTCAAACATATCAATGGTTTCCGGATCGATGTACTCGCCCCAGTTATATACGTAGACTTCTCCGTTTTCACCGGAAGAATCTGCGCCTGCGCAGGCGGTAAGAGTGACAGCGCCCAAAAGGGCTAAGGGTACGGCAAATAACTTTCTCATAAATTTCCTCCATTCAGCCGCTGGTGCGGCAAAAATAATTAAGCCTGTTTTTTCTTCTGAGGCCGGTTGATCAAAATCAGAAGAATCAGCACAGTGACAAATATAATTGTGGAAAGTGCATACATTTCCGGTTTGATTCCTTTTTTTACCTCGGTATAAATTTTGGTGGATAAGGTATCCACGCCCGGGCCTTTGGTAAAGTGGGTGATGATGAAATCATCCAGGGACATGGTAAATGCCATCAGGAAACCGGAAGAGATACCCGGCATAAGTTCCGGAAGCACCACCTTGAAGAAGGCGCGTGCAGGAGAAGCGCCCAAATCCTGAGCAGCTTCATAAACACTGGGGTTTAACTGCTTCATGCGGGGCATGACGCTTAAAATAACATAAGGGATGCTGAAAGTAATATGGGACAAAAGAATCGTCAAAATCCCAAATTTGACGCCCAGCGTCAGAAAGAGCAGCATCAGGGAGATACCGGTCACAATTTCTGCATTCAGCATGGGAATGTTGGTAATACCAATCATAATTGCCCGTGTTCTTCGCCGCATCCGATGGATGGAAATACAGGCGATCGTTCCGATCAAAGTAGCAAAAATGGCGGAGAGCAGGGCAATAAGCAACGTGTTGTACAAGGCCTCCATGATGGCTTCATTTTCAAAAAGCTCCGCATACCACTTCAGAGTAAAGCCGCCCCATTTAGAACGTGTTCTGCTTGCATTGAAGGAAAGAACCATAAGCGTTGCAATCGGGGCATACAGAAAGATAAATATGAGGGCAACGTATATTTTTTGTGCAGTTGTCTTTATCATATGACATTTCCCTCCCCTTCTTTGTCAAAAGCAGTGTTGAGCACCATATTCAGGATGATGAAAATCATAAGTACGATGGACAGACCGCTTCCCAGATGCCAGTTGCTGGCCTGGGTGAATTCCTGTTCAATGACATTGCCGATGAGCAGGATTTTGCTTCCTCCCAGCATAGTGCTGATGGCAAAGGTTGTCAGAGAAGGCACAAAAACCATGGTAATGCCGCTGACAACGCCCGGAAGACTTAAAGGAAAAATAATTTTCAAAAGAGTCTGAAAATTGTTGGCTCCCAGGTCGTGGGCGGCGTTTATTACATTTGGATCGATCTTGGTCAGCGAATTATAAATGGGAAGGATCATAAAGGGCAGGAAATTGTATACCATACCCAGAACGATAGCCCCCGGTGTATTGATCAGGTTCTGCGTCGGCAGATGGAAAAAGGACAGAATATTGTTGATGACGCCGCTTTTTTCCAGAAGAGTCTGCCATGCCAGGGTACGCAGAAGAAAGTTCATCCACATGGGAAGGATAAAAATAAAAACAATGAATTTGTGTTGGTTTACCTGCATCCTGCATAAGATCATGGCCAGAGGATAGGCCAGGAAAAAGCAGATTATGGTGCTGATTAAAGACAGCAGCAGGGAAAGCCACAGGGCTTTGGAATGTTCGGCAGTCGCTATGGCTGCGATATTTTCAAGAGTAAAAGCACCGGTTTCGTCGGTCAGCCCATAATAAAATACCATGGCAAGAGGTATCAGAATAAAGGCAACAGACCAGACGGTATAGGGTGCGGCAAGCAATTTTTTACGCATCGATCGCAATAGCCTCCTCATCTTCCGATTCCGGTTTGTTCATGATCTGAATATCAAACGGGTCAATTTTGATGCCCACCTTTGTTCCTACAGGGAACATATCTGTGGACTGAACAAGCCAGTCGTAACCGTTGGCGGATACTTCCATTTCGTAGTGGACTCCTTTGAAAATGATATGAGTGACAACACCCTGAATCGTTCCTTCCTCCGGTTTTACAAGATCCACATCCTCCGGACGGATTACCACATCCACAGGTTTGTTGCTGCCAAATCCCTTGTCCACGCAGGCGAATTTGGCTCCCAGAATTTCTACCAGCTCATCCTGAACCATAATGCCGTCAATGATGTTGCTGTCACCGATAAAATCGGCAACAAAGGCATTTTCCGGTTCGTTATAGATTTTTTCCGGAGTTCCGATCTGCTGGATATAACCCTGGTTCATGACTACGATTGTGTCTGACATCGTGAGGGCTTCCTCCTGGTCATGAGTGACATAGATGAAGGTGATGCCCAGTTCGTTTTTCAGGCGGATCAGTTCGTACTGCATATCCTGACGAAGCTTTAAATCCAGAGCGCCCAGAGGCTCATCCAGAAGAAGAACCTTAGGTTCGTTTACGATTGCTCTGGCGATAGCGATACGCTGTTGCTGACCGCCGCTTAAGGAATCTGGCATACGGTTTTCAAAACCGTCCAGGTTTACAAGCTTTAAGGCGTATTTTATTTTGTCCTGGATGTAGGATTTGGATTTTCCTTTGATTTTCAGGCCAAAAGCGATGTTTTCCGCAATGGTCATATGAGTAAAAAGAGCATATTTCTGGAAAACCGTATTCAGCTGACGCTTGTTGGGAGGAAGATTGGTGATGTCCTTCCCGTCAAAAAGCACAACGCCGGAATCCGGTTTTTCAAAACCGCCGATAATACGCAGCGTTGTAGTTTTTCCGCACCCGCTGGGGCCAAGAAGAGTCAGAAATTCATTTTCCCGGATATATAAATTCATATCGTCAAGAATGACGTTGCTGTCATAGGATTTGGTAATATGCTGTAAATCAATCAATTTTGTACTCATAATTCCTCTCATTCTGCCGTATCAGGCGGCTTACAAAATGTTATTGCTTAAAAGCTTGGAGGGCTGCTCACCCAGAGGATCACAGCTCCGGTCTTTTCGCTGGCTGTAATATAATGGGTGGTATTGGGGGTAAAATAAAAGGAATCCCCTTTTTTGGCCCGATGCCTTTTCTTTCCAAGATGTATGGTGATACTTCCGCTTAAAACATAACCGAATTCTTCCCCGTCATGGGGATTGTCCGGGTAGGTGGAGCCGCCGGGTTCCAGAGTGAGCCGGATCGGTTCCATAATATTTTTCTGAGCGTTGGGAATAATCCATTCCGTTTTGTTGCGGTAAGCTTCGTCTGTTTTTTCGAAATAGTCCGAGTCATGAAAAACAATCTGTTCCTCAGGTTCTTCGTTGAAGAAATCTTTCAGATCACTGCCAAGAACCTGGAGGATATCCATCAGGGTAGCGATGGAAGGGGAAGTCAGGTCTCGCTCAAGCTGGGAGATAAATCCCTTGGAAAGCTCGCATCTGTCTGCAAGTTCTGACTGTGTCAATCCTTTCTGAACCCGTAATTCCTTGATTTTATTTCCTATCTGCATGCTGTTCCTCCGCTGTAGTTTCCGCATTGGGCGCAGCAGGTATTAAGGCTGTGCACCATTTCCAAAAATCGGTCAAATCTGCGGGCAAAGTAAAAATAAACTTAAAGTTTACAATTGCTAAACAAAAACAACGAATTTCATTATACGTCTTTTATGGCAAAAGTCAATGCGAAAGTTACATATTTTCTAAAATTTCGACAGAGGAAAAACCTAAAAAAAGATTAACAAAATGCGGCAGCTATGATAAGATGAAAAGAGACTAAACAAACGGAGGCTTCTGCAATGGGAAAACAAAAATATGTTGCGTATGTTTCTACCTATACAATGGGAGATCATCATGGAATTACTATCTATGATGTAGACATGGAAAAAGGGCGGTTCACACAAAAGGACAGAGTGGAGATTACCAATTCTTCCTATATTACAATTTCTCACAATCGTAAGTTTCTGTATTCCATTACAGACTTCGGTGTGGAGGCTTATAAAATACAGGAAGACGGAACACTGGAAAATATTGGCATTACCTCCATCAACGGAATGAGAGGATGCTATCTGTCTACAGATTATGAAGATAAATTTTTGTTTGTAGCGGGATGGCATGACGGAAAGATTACGGTACTCCGCCTGGAAGACAGCGGAAAAGTAGGAGAGATCACCGATGAGATTTTCCACCGTGGGCTTGGAAGTATTGCGGAACGCAATTTCCGTCCTCACGTAAGCTGTGTTAAAATGACAAGGGACAACCGTTTTCTGTGTGCTGCGGATCTGGGACTTGACCATACCAATGTGTACAGACTCGATCACAATACCGGCAAACTGAAGATGGTGGATGTTATTCGAAGCGAAGTGGAAAGCGCGCCGAGACATTTGAAATTCAGCAGAGACGGAAAGTTCCTCTACATTGTGCATGAATTGAAAAATATTATTGATGTTTATACGTACCGCGTGGAAAACGAAAATCCGTTTTTTGAAAAAATTCAGACGGTGCCTACCTTAAACAACTATCATGCCGGAGGCTCTGCAGCCAGCGCACTGAATCTGTCCGAAGATTTCCAGTATCTGTGCAGCTCCAATGCCGGAGATAACAGCGTTATTTTATACAAGATCGATCAGGAGACTGGCCTGTTAAGCAAGGTATTATGTCTGCCTGTCAGCGGAGAATATCCGAAAGATGCTGCACTTTTCCCGGACAACCGTCATCTGGTATCTTTGAACCATGAATCCAACACTTTGACCTTCTTTACGGTAGATCTGGTTAAAGGGCTTCTTGTTATGAACGGACCGGCTATCCATGTAGACCAGCCAAACTGCGTCATCTTCCACAAGCTGGGCGATGAGAAAAATTAAGCGGCTTTAATTTGGAAAGAAAAGGGAATATTCCAAAAGCTCCGGGACAGTTTTTGGAGTATTCTTTTTTTGTACATTTTGTTTTACCATAAAAAAGTGTGTGCCCTGGCACACACTCGCGCCGAGCGCGATGCCGCCAGGCAATAGATACCTTTCGCGCGAGTGCGCATCCACAGCGGAGCGTTTTTTTATACAATAGAAAACGAAGTTTCCTATTGTATAAAAAAAGCTTTGCATATTTGGCTGGAAAAGGTATAATTGCAGTAGCTGTAAAGTGATAATGGCAGAATTTGAATGCAAACAGAGGATTTTGTAAAGCGGGGGACGTTTTGGAAAAAGACTGCCGAATAAAAACGGAGGAGGATATGAGTAACGAAGTAGTGATAAAAAGCAACCGTTCGGGACTGCGTCTGATTTTGGATAATGAGACTCCGTTTCCGGAACTGCTTAAAATAATCGGTGAAGAGTTCAGACAACGGGAAAGTTTTTTTAAAAATGCCAGCATGGCAATTTCCTTTGAAGGAAAAGAATTGTCCGTGGAAGAAGAAAAGAAAATCATGGACGTTATCACAGAAAATTCTTCCATACAGATCGTATGTATTATGGACAAAGACAGCGATATGGAGGAGCGGATGAGACTGCAGGCGGAGGCCGTACGGGATTATGTGCTGCAGGAGAATCTGGCTGTTCTGGAAAGTATGGGAGGACCGGCTGATTTTTATACCGGAAATCTTCGGTCCGGACAGGTGCTGGAAAGTCCGTCCAGCATTACTTTGATCGGAGACGTAAATCCCGGAGCCAAGATTATTTCTCAGGGGAATATCGTGGTACTTGGTTCTCTGAGAGGAAACGCTTTTGCAGGAGCGGCAGGAGACAGCAGCTGCTTCATCTTTTCTCTTGATATGAGGCCGCTTCAGCTTCAGATCGGAGAATACATTGCCAAAAGTCCTGATCGCGAGAAGCGCGGACGGCGGCTGTTAAAAAAAGAAAAGAACACAGCATCCAGCTATACACCTCAGGTGGCAGTAATACGTGAGGGCAATATCTGCATCGAACCGATGACAAAAGGATGCCTGGACAGATGACAGGATTGAAATAAAGATACCAAGGAGGAGAAAAATAAATGAGTGAAGTAATCGTAGTCACATCTGGAAAGGGCGGGGTAGGAAAGACAACAACCACGGCAAACGTGGGAGCAGGCCTCGCTATGCTGAACAAAAAGGTAGTTATGATCGATACCGATATTGGACTGAGAAATCTGGATGTGGTGCTTGGGTTGGAAAATCGTATTGTATACAACCTGGTTGATGTGGTAGAGGGAAAATGCCGTCTGAAACAGGCTCTGATCAAACATAAAAAATATCCGGAATTATGTCTGCTTCCCTCTGCACAGACAAGAGATAAGGATGCAGTAACTCCGGAACAGATGAAAGAACTGATTGAAGAGCTGAAAGCAGATTTTGATTATATTATTCTGGACTGCCCGGCGGGAATTGAACAGGGATTCAAAAATGCCATTGCAGGAGCTGACAGAGCGCTGGTTGTCACAACACCGGAAGTTTCCGCGATTCGCGATGCAGACAGAATCGTAGGTCTCCTGGAAGCAAATGAAATGAAACAGATCGATCTGATCATCAACCGTATTCGCATGGATATGGTAAAACGCGGGGATATGCTTACAGTAAATGACGTATGTGATATTTTATCCATTCATCTTTTAGGAGTGATTCCGGATGATGAGCAGGTAGTGGTATCTACCAACCAGGGTGAGCCGCTGGTGGGAACCAACAGCCTGGCAGGACATGCTTATCAGAATATCTGCAAACGTCTGGAAGGAGAAGACATTCCTTTTATGGATTTAGACGTTAAAAAAGGAATGTTAGGAGTATTAAAGGGATTGTTTAAGAAAAACTAGGGGGAAATTAAAATGGGTTTCATGGATTTTTTTCGAAAAAAAAGCTCGGGTGAGGTTGCGAAAGACCGCCTGAAGCTGCTGCTGGTGTCCGACCGTGCAAATTGCTCCCCTGAGATGATGGAAATGATAAAAAATGATATTATCGAAGTAATTTCCAAATATATGGATATTGATTCCCAGGGGCTGGATATTCAGATCACAGAGACAGAATCTGATTCCAACAATGGAGTGGTGCCTGCACTGTTTGCAAATATCCCGATCAAGGATATGAGACATACTCCTGCAAAAAAGAAAGAAGAAAATAAATAAAAAAACTGCGCATCCACAGCGGAGCGTTTTTTGTACGACAGGAAAGGAAACTTCCTGTCGAACAAAAAGGTGCTGTAACATCCGGCAAAAGAAAATATTTTCCGGATGTACAGCACTTTTTTGTTTTGGGGATTCCCATCGGTGTACAGAAATCTGTTTGCTTTCTTCGTACCGATGTTATTTTCTGTCAAAAAATTTTCGGATGTTATCCATGCGGGAGCTCATGGATTCAAAAAGGAGATCTGTCAAAGTCAGGGCAGCCATAGACTCAGCCACTACAACAGCCCGCGGAACGATTACGGGATCGTGCCGTCCTTTGATTTGTACCTGTATAGGTTCTCCGGTTTTGCTTACGGTCTCCTGCTGAGAAAAAATAGAAGGGGTAGGTTTTACATGAACGCGGAAAACAATTTCGGATCCGTCACTGATACCGCCCAGAATTCCGCCTGCATGGTTTGTCTTTTTGCAGATGGCACCGTCTTTTACGGTAAAAGGATCGTTGTTCTGGGACCCCTTTGAGGAAGAAACGCGGATGCCGTCGCCGATTTCCACTGCTTTTACGGCGCCGATGGACATGAGAGCTTTGGCAAGGCAGGCGTCCAGCTTGTCAAACACAGGCTCGCCGATGCCGGCCGGAACGCCGTCAATCCGGCACTCTATGACTCCTCCGGCAGAATCCAGATTTTGCATACAATCATCCAGATAGCGTTCGGCGGCTTCGTTGGCAATATAATCCGGCATGCAGGTAGGTGTTTCAAGGATTGCTTTCGGGTCAAACCGGGATTCGTCTATGGTGATAGGTCCGATTGATTTGGTGTAGGCACACAAAGTGATGCCAAGCTCTTTTAAAATTTTTGCTGCGATAGCGCCTGCGGCAACTCGGCCTATGGTCTCCCGGCCGGAAGAGCGTCCGCCGCCCCGGTAATCCCGGAAACCGTATTTTTCATCAAAAGTATAATCCGCATGTCCCGGGCGGTAATAGGAGGCAATTTCGCTGTAGTCATGGGATTTCTGGGAAGTGTTGGGGACCAGCAGGGAAATGGGAGTTCCGGTTGTTTTTCCCTCAAAAACGCCGGAAAGAATCGTCACTTCGTCTCCCTCCTTGCGGGGAGTGGAAAAACGGTTTTTCCCGGGTTTCCTGCGATCTAAATATTCCTGGATATCGGCTTCGCAGAGCGGAAGACCGGCAGGACAGCCGTCCACTACCACTCCGAGTGCTTTGCCGTGAGATTCTCCCCAGGTTGTAATACGAAAATGCGTTCCAAAACTAGAACCAGCCATAAAATTCATCTCCTGTCATAAAATCTTTCCATAGGAATCCCGCACAACGAGACTCACAGTCTGTGACGCGCCGCCTTGCAGCCTATTCATTTTGGCGGCACAGTGATAAATCACACTGACGCGTCAGTTTGTAAAATCTATTAGTTGCATTATAGGACAATTTGAAAACAGGCGCAAGAAATATATTGCGGGAATTTGTTCTCTCATGATATACTGAACCCTGCACACCGTGGGAAATAACGGAAAATGAAAAAGAACTTGTAGTTTTTGAAAGATAAAAAGATAGAAAAACAGGAGGATGGGAATGTACCGTTTGCTGAAACAGGAAGGAAGAGCAAAGCGGGGAGAATTTGTGACCGTTCACGGGACAATTCAGACCCCCGTATTTATGAATGTAGGAACCGTGGCAGCTATCAAAGGAGCTGTCTCCACGGAAGATTTGGAACAGATTAAGACGCAGGTAGAGCTTTCCAACACCTATCATCTGCATGTGCGTCCCGGAGATGAGATTGTAAAAAAACTGGGCGGACTTCATAAATTTATGTCATGGAACAAACCGATTTTGACAGATTCCGGCGGATTCCAGGTTTTTTCTCTGGCAAAGCTTCGTAAAATAAAAGAAGAGGGCGTTTACTTCAATTCCCATATCGACGGTCATAAGATTTTCATGGGACCGGAAGAAAGTATGCGGATTCAGTCTAATCTGGCTTCCACTATCGCCATGGCTTTTGACGAATGCGCGCCTGCAAAGGCGGAGAGGTCCTATGTGGAACAGTCTGTAGCCAGAACCACACGTTGGCTGGAACGCTGCAAAAAAGAAATGGCAAGACTGAATGGTCTGGAAGATACCATCAACAAAAATCAGATGCTGTTCGGCATCAACCAGGGAGCCATTTTCCCGGATATCCGTATCGAACATGCAAAAAGAATCAGTGAGTTTGATCTGGACGGTTACGCTTTGGGAGGCCTTGCGGTAGGAGAAACACATGAGGAGATGTATCATATTATTGAAGAAACAGTTCCTTATCTGCCGTTAAATAAGCCGACCTATCTGATGGGAGTGGGAACGCCTGCGAATATTCTGGAAGCCGTAGAAAGAGGTGTGGACTTTTTTGACTGCGTTTATCCTACAAGAAACGGACGTCACGGACATCTTTATACGAACCATGGGAAAATCAACCTGTTCAATGCGAAGTACGAACTGGATGAAAGACCTATTGAAGAAGGTTGTCAGTGTCCTGCCTGCCGCCGCTATTCCAGAGCCTACATCCGTCACCTGCTGAAAGCAAAGGAAATGCTTGGCATGAGACTGTGCGTACTTCACAACCTGTATTTCTACAATACCATGATGGAAGAAATCAGGGATGCGCTGGATAAAGGCGAGTTTGCGTCCTACAAAAAGAGAAAACTTGAGGGAATGTCACAGGGTGCAAAATAGGCCGTCCGGTTTCGCCAAAGCATAAAGAAAACATAAAATTTAAGGAAACAAAAGGGAAAAGACTTGCCCAAACTATAAATTTTTAGTATGATGTGCTGTAGGGAATCCATTTTCTTTACGTGAAAGATGCCGGATCCATGATTTGAGAACAGTTCCGGGCTTCTGAGCGCGAATACAGAATGATAAAAGAAATGGATTTATATTTAGGAGGAATTATTTATGAGTATTTTAATGACAGCTTCAGCAGAAACAGCAAGCGCAGGAAGCATGCTCCCGATTATTCTTATGTATGTAGTTATTTTCGGTGCATTCTTCTATTTTGTGCTGGTACGTCCGCAGAAAAAAGAACAGAAAAAGATGAATGCCATGCTTTCCCAGCTGGAAATCGGTGACTGCATTCTGACAAACAGCGGTTTTTACGGTATTGTCATTGATATCACAGAGGACACGGTAATTGTAGAGTTCGGTAACAACAAAAACTGCCGTATTCCGATGCAGAAATCTGCAATCGCTCAGGTGGAAAAAGCGGGAACTGCAGAAACAAAATAAGAGAAAAGCAGGAGGCTGCTGCAGGGATAGAAAAAATCTGTTTTTGCAGCAGCCTTTTTAATTTGACAGGAAATCTCCATTTCCTGTCAAATTAAAAAGGAATCGCACTGCGGCGGGACGGAAAAGGTCGCAAAGCGACCCGCTGCAGGCAGAGAATCCTGCCGGGCAGGATTCTTTGGTATATAACCGGAACTTTTATTCAGGAGGAGCAGAAATGAAAATAGCAGATATGCATTGCGACACCATTGCCCGGTTGTGGGAGATAGAGAAAGAGAGAAAAGATGCAGAAGAACTTCTGGAAAATACGGGTCATGTAAGTCTTAGGAGGATGAAGCAGGGAAACTATCTGCTTCAGAATTTTGCACTGTTTTTAAGTTTGAAGCAGAGCGAAGATCCGTGGAAAGATGTTCTTTCTATGGCGGATCTTTTCGACAGGGAAATAGAAAAAAATAAAGATGAGATAGGCAGGGTTTTCTGCTATGAGGATATTGGAAAGAATAGAGAAGCAGGCAAGCTTTCGGCAGTTCTGACTGTGGAGGAAGGCGGCGTGTGCAAGGGCAGTCTTGAAAATCTCCGGGAACTTTACAGGCGAGGAGTCAGAATGATGACACTTAGCTGGAATTATCCCAATGGCTTGTGCTTTCCCAACGTAAAAATGCCGGAAGATGGAGAAAAAGCAGATTTCACCGTGCCGGAGACAGAGAAAGGTCTCACGGAAACCGGCTTTGCTTTTGTGGAGGAAATGCAGCACCTGGGAATGATCGTGGACGTATCGCATCTTTCTGATGCGGGATTCTGGGACGTGTGCAAAACGGTAAAGGGACCTTTTGTGGCTTCACATTCCAACGCAAGAGCGTGCTGCCGTCATGTGAGAAACATGACAGATGAAATGATACGTGCGCTGGCAGAAAAAGGCGGTGTTATGGGACTGAACTTCTGCGCGGATTTTTTGAAAGAAGAGCAGCCGGGAGTGGAAAATCCCGGAACTATAGCAGATGTAGTCCGTCATGCAAACCATATCATAGGCGTGGGCGGCGTGGAATGTCTGGGACTTGGCTCCGATTTTGACGGAATTCCCGGACACAAGGAACTTCCGGGGGCTGAGGCAATGCCGCTGCTGCTGGAGGCACTGCATGATTCGGGGCTGAACTATGATACGGTAGATAAGATTGCCGGAGAAAATGTGCTTCGTCTGTACAGGGAGGCATGGAAAAACACGGCAATATAAAGGGGTGTATTCGGAACATGACAATCAACGAGATAGCAAGGCTTGCGGAGGTCTCCAGGGCGACGGTTTCCCGCTATCTGAATAACGGTTACGTCAGCGAGGAAAAAAAGGAACGGATCCGTAAAGTGATAGAAGAGACCGGTTACACGCCTTCCAGTCAGGCACAGACTCTTCGAACGAAAAAGACGAAACTGATCGGAGTGATTCTGCCGAAGATTCATTCGGAAGCGGTCAGCCGCATGACTGCCGGAATCAGTGAAGTGCTGATGAAAGAGGGATACCATCTTCTTCTGGCCAATACCGGAAATGATGAGAAGGAAGAGCTTCACTACCTGAATATTTTTGCAGAAAACTATGTGGACGGTGTGATTTTGATCGCTACGGTATTTACCAGCGAGCACAGGAAACGTCTGGCGGCTCTGAAGGTTCCTGTAGTGATACTGGCACAGCGTCTGGCGGGTTATTCCTGTGTGTATCAGGACGATTTCGGAGCGGCCAGACAGCTTTGCGGCATGCTTTTGAAAAAAAGCAGTCATACCGCCTATCTGGGAGTTACTACAAAGGATGAAGCGGCGGGTCTTAGCAGAAAAGAAGGTTATCTCCAGGCCTTTCGTGACATGAAGCGGGAGCCGGATGAAAATCTCATGGAAGAAGTGGCCTTTTCCATGGAAGCCGGTTATGAGGGCATGAAAAAACTTTACGAAAAAGATCGGAAAATAGACGGCGTCTTTTGCGCTACAGACAATATCGCATTTGGCGCTATGGAGTATCTGCAGGAAATTGGTAAGAAAATGCCGGAAGAGATACGGATTGCCGGGATTGGCGATTCGGCAGTGGGAAGGCTTACCGTTCCCAAACTCACCTCCGTCCATTTTCATTATAAAACCAGCGGTATGGAAGCGGCCAGAATCCTGATGGAAATGCTTCGGGGAAAGGAAGATATCCGCAGAGAACTGAAAATGGGATTTTCTCTTGTAAAAAGAGAGTCTGTGTGAAGGAATAAAAGGGTGCTGATAAAACGGAAGAAGATGTTTTAAGTACCACATTTTGTAAATGGCAGCTGCCTTTAAACAGAGTGTGGCAGGAAAAACATTGTTTTCCGATTTATCGGCCCTTTTTTGTTTGTGATTTTATACAGAAAAAGAAGCCGGATTTTGTTTGTTTTTCCGACTTTACAGAGACACGGAAATGTCAGTATAATGATATCAACAAGTGAGAACGATACCACATAAAAATAAATTATATTTGCAGAGATTCACATGATAGATAGAGCAAATACAGTTATGTTTATGGAAATAAATATGGGAACGGTATCACAAAAAAGGAGGTCTATGTATGGATTACGCAAAAGCGGCGAGAGAGGTTTATGAAAACATAGGCGGAAAAGAAAACCTGGTTTCGGCGGCACACTGTGCAACCAGGCTCCGTCTGGTCATTGCAGACAATGACAAATGTAACAAAGAAGCGGTAGAAAACATTGACGGTGTGAAAGGCGTCTTTTTTGCATCGGGTCAGCTTCAGATCATTTTTGGAACAGGAACAGTGAATAAGGTCTACGATGAATTCATAAAGTTATCCGGAATTGGCGAAAGCAGTAAGGAAGAAGTGAAACAGGCAGCGGCGGCAAAGCAGAGTGTATGGAAACGTGCGATCAAAACGTTAGGCGACGTTTTTGTGCCGATCATACCGGCCATTGTGGCAAGCGGTCTGCTGATGGGATTGTTGGAAGGCCTTTGCAAGGTATATCCGGATATGGCATCCTCCGGAACCTATACGATCTTTCATCTTTTCAGCAACGCGGCGTTTACTTTCCTGCCTATCCTGATTGCGGTCAGTGCGGCTAAGGTATTCGGCGGCAACCAGTTTTTGGGAGCAGTTATCGGTATGATCATGATTCACCCGGATCTGCTGAATGCATGGAGTGTGGCAGGAGCTGAGAGCATTCCGACAGCATCTGTCTGGTTTGGCCTTTATGATATAAATCTGGTAGGCTACCAGGGACACGTGATACCGGTTGTCATCGCGGTCTGGATCATGTCCGTATTGGAGAAGAAACTCCATAAGATCGTTCCGGAGATTATCGACTTGTTCGTAACGCCGCTGGTTACGGTTCTGGTAACCGGATATCTGACACTTACCATTATCGGACCCGTATTTTCCTGGATTGAAAACGGCGTGCTTCAGGGAGTACAGTACCTGATTACCATTCCTTTCGGTATCGGTGCGGCAATCTGCGGTGCTTTATACGCACCTACCGTTGTTGCGGGAGTTCACCATATGTACAACGCTTTGGAGGCAGGACTTTTGAGTAATACAGGAGTGAATACCTGGATGCCCATCGCCACAGCAGCCAACGTGGCACAGGGAGCAGCAGCTCTGGCTCTGGCAGTAAAAACAAGAAATGCAAAAACGAAATCCATGGCGCTTCCGGCTTCTCTGTCCGCTTTTCTGGGAATTACGGAACCCGCTATCTTTGGTGTCAACATTCGATATATGAAACCTTTTGTGGCAGGCTGCATCGGTGGTCTTGCCGGCGCCTTAGTGGCAGGCTGGACAGGGGTTTACGCAACCGCCTATGGTGTTACAGGACTGTTCGGTTTCCTGATCACTACAAACTGTACTCTTCAGTATGCACTTGTTATCCTGGTGGCTTTTGCAGTAGCGTTTGTATGTTCCTGGGTTCTTTTTAAAGATGAGGACAAACAAGGCAGCAAAGGCAATGGAAGCGGAGTAAAGAAGATTACAGAAAAGAAAGAGGAAACAGAAACAACATCTGCACAGACAGAAAATACTGATAAAACTGAGAAATCAGAGGAAACAGCTGAAATTACAGAAGCATCGGAAGGAAAAGTATACAGCCCTATGACAGGGGAAGCTATAAAGCTTTCCCAGGTAAAAGATGAAACTTTTGCATCCCAAGTTCTGGGAAAAGGTATGGCTGTGATTCCTTCTGTGGGAGAAATAAGGGCTCCTTTTGATGGAACGGTTGAGACCATCTTTGATACGAAACATGCGCTGGGACTTCGCAGCAATGACGGAGTGGAACTTTTGATTCATGTGGGAATCAACACAGTGGAACTGAACGGGAAATTTTATACAGCTCATGTAAAAGACGGAGACACTATTAAGAAGGGACAGCTGCTTCTTGCGTTTGATATAGACGGAATCAGGGGAGCAGGTTACGATGTGACAACGCCGGTGATTGTCACAAATTCTGATGACTATGAAGAAATAGAACAGGTAATGACCGGAACAGTCAAAGCAGAACGGCAGGTTTTAGCTGTAAAGGGCAGAAAATAAAAGGCTGAGGGAAAAGGAGGAAGCCATGTCACAAAAAGAGTTTCTTCAGAAAAAGATAAGGGACTATGAAAAAGAACATATGAAATCTGTCGCAGAGGATCCCTGGCGTCTCCGGTTTCATCTGATGCCTCCGGTTGGCTGGCTCAACGATCCCAACGGCCTTTGCCAGTGCGGCGGCGTCTATCACATTTTCTTCCAGTATTCTCCTTTCCATGTCAAGGGCGGAGATAAGTTTTGGGGGCATTATGTAAGCAAAGATTTGAAAAATTATACGTATCTTGGCGCCCCTCTTGTGACCGATCAGAAATTTGACGCGGATGGCGTTTATTCGGGAAGCGCCTGGGTGGAAGATGAGAAAATCCTGCTTTATTACACGGGAAATGTGAAGGAAAAAGGGGATTTTGACTATATTCACAAGGGGCGAGGAGCCAACACAGTCCTGCTTGAATGTGAGGGCGGCAAATATTTTGGAGAAAAGCAGCTTCTGATGACAAACGAAGATTATCCGGAAGGGCTGACCCAGCACGTGCGGGATCCCAAAGTATGGAAAGAAGACGGCATTTACTATATGGTGCAGGGGGCAAGAAAAAACAACGATCAGGGAATTGTGCTTTTGTTTGCTTCCGAGGACGGAAAAGCCTGGGAATTTAAAAAAGAGTTTCAGAGCGGAGCCTTTGGATATATGTGGGAATGTCCGGATCTGTTTCAGGCAGGGAAAAATTATTTTCTCTCCGTATCGCCTCAGGGACTGAAAAGAGAGGAAAAACGTTACCAGAATGTTTATCAGTCCGGTTATTTCCGAATAAGAGGAGACTACAGAGGAGAATGCAGGCTGGAAGATTTCGAAGAGTGGGATTATGGTTTTGACTTTTACGCACCTCAGACATTCCTGGATGAAAACGGACGCAGAATCCTTTATGGATGGGTGGGAATGCCGGATGCGGAAGAAGAATACACCAATCCGACGGTTGAAAGGGGCTGGCAGCATGCCTTGACCCTTCCCCGTGAAATCACGGAAAAAGAAGGACGCCTTTATCAGTATCCGGTTGGAGAAATTCAGAAGCTGCGGAAAGAACAGCAGACTCTGACAGCCGGCGAAGAGAAAGAAACGCATAGCTGTTTTGATCTGGAACTGACAGGAATTTGCGGTGAAGCTTTTTCTGTGGAAATCCTGGAAGGACTTAGCGTAGAATGGAAAGATAAAACAGTCAGTCTTTCGCTGTCCAAAGAAGCGGGAGCGGGACGGAAGATCAGAATGGCAGAGCTTGACCGGCTGAATGAACTTCGCGTTGTTGCGGACACTTCGCTGGTGGAGATTTACTTTAATCACGGAGAAAAAGTGATGACCACCCGCTTTTATCCGGAGGGTGAAAAGAGAACCGTAAGGTTTTCGGGAGAAGCTTCCGAAGCGAAATTATGGGATATGGACGGATTTGTGGTGGAATACCCTCAAAAGGAGGATTGAATTTTAGAAAAGTCCGGGCAGGTCATGTATGCGTTTTAGTCATAGCATATTGCTTATTAGGTATTGTACTTTTTCAAATTAAACAATTAAAATAAAAGCAGAATTTGTATAGAAAACAGGAGCAGACGAAATAAATCAGTGTAGCATGCACAGCAGGTTTTTAGGAAAGAAACAGACCCAAAAGCCTGTATATGTGTATGGAATGCAGATCATATTCAAGCCGGGAGGAGAAAGGATAAGGATATGAAACGTCGAAAAATAGTTGCCTTAGGGTTAGTGGGAGCTCTTACAATTTCTGCTTTGACAGGATGCAATACGGGTTCTTTGAATGAAACATCTTCTGCGGAATCGGCAGGCGGTGATGCACAATCTGCCCAGGAAAGCGGGGAATCTCAGAATTTGGAAGCAGTACCGGGAGAAAGCATTATGACAAACGGAGGAGAAGTTATCGCTCTTTCCAGTCTTGAGCATCAGGATGCCGAAGCGGATGCGGAGGTATTTTATACGTCGGATATCAGTTCGGAGGCTATGACGGAGATTTACAATGCCCTTGGACAGCAGCTTACCGGAGAAAATATTGCGGTAAAACTTTCCACAGGAGAACCGCCTGCCAGCAATTACCTGGATCCGAATCTGATCGCAGATCTGGTACACCAGGTAAACGGCACCATTGTAGAGAACAATACAGCTTATGGAGGACAGCGTTCCGGTACAGCTATGCATTATCAGGTGGCAGAAGATCACGGTTTTACAGAAATTGCTGATTTTGTTGTTATGGACGAGAATGGTTCCGTGAGCCTTCCTGTAGAGGGAGGAACCCAGCTGACAGAGAATCTTGTGGGAGCTCATTTCCCGGAATATGACGGTTATCTGGTATTGTCTCATTTTAAAGGGCATGCGATGGCAGGATTTGGCGGTGCCATCAAAAACATCTCTATCGGTATGGCTTCCCAGGAAGGAAAGTGTCTGATCCATACGGCAGGTGAAAGCCACACCAGTCCATGGGGAGGCGAACAGGATCCTTTTACGGAGAGTATGGCGGAGGCAGGAAAATCCGTGGTGGATGCTCTGGATGGGAATATATTATATGTGAGTGTAATGAATCATCTTTCTGTGGACTGTGACTGTGACGGAAATCCTGCGGAGCCGGATATGCACGATATCGGCATTCTGGCTTCTGCAGATCCGGCAGATATACGGATACTGGGTGCTGGGAATTGTCCTTGGATCTTGCGTATCCGTATTTCTGAAAGAAAAAATTCACACAGCTTTTCGCTCTATGAGCCAGAGCCGTATGGGAATGTTGGGAATTATACCGGCAAGTCTTCTTGGCATTGCATCGCCTTTGTGTATGTATGGCACAATCCCGTTGGCGGCTTCCTTTTCCAAAAGCGGAATGCGGGATGAGTGGCTGGCTTCGTTTATGATGTGTTCCATACTCTTAAATCCCCAGCTGATTATTTACAGCACTGCGCTGGGAGGCACTGCTTTGACAATCCGGATTGTTTCCTGCTTTTTTTGCGGAATTACGGCAGGTATTTTGATTCGTTTGTTCAATAGAGGCAAACCATTTTTCCGCTTTGACGGCTTTGAGGAACCTAAAAGCCGCGATACAGATCCCAACCCGCTGTTAAGGCTTATAAAAAATATAGGAAGAAACATAAAAACCACGGGACCGTATTTTCTGTTGGGCATTTTGCTTTCCGCCCTGTTCCAGCGTTATGTACCCCAGGATGTGATGACAAGATTTTTTGGCGGCAATGAAGCGTTTGGAGTTCTGATGGCGGCGACCATAGGTGTACCCTTGTATGCCTGCGGCGGAGGAACGATTCCTCTTTTACAGGCCTGGCTCATGGATGGGATGAGTGTGGGAAGTGCAGCCGCTTTTATGATAACCGGACCGTCTACCAAGATTACCAATCTGGGTGCTCTGAAAATCGTACTGGGAATGAAGAATTTTCTCCTTTACCTGGCTTTCGTCATGGTATTTTCCTGCGCGGTGGGATTACTTGTAAATCTGGTAATATGAGTCGGCGCAATAAAAAGTAAAAACATTTAACGCAAAGCAGCCTGCATAATTGGCAGTGTACTTTTACAGAAATATGATTTATAATTACAAAAGAAAATAGAAGAGACTCAGATCTGCGAAATAAGCGACTGTGAAAAAATGAAGTAAGGAGATGTTGACTTTGAAAGTATTAATGATAAACGGAAGTCCGCGCAAAAACGGCAACACCGCTATTTCTTTAAAGGAAATGGAGAAGATTTTCCAGGCAGAGGGCATCGAAGTGGAAACTGTACAGGTTGGGAATCAGGCCATTCGAGGTTGTATCGCCTGCGCTTCCTGCATGAAAAATGGAAAGTGTGTCTTTGATGACATGGTTAATCAGGTGGCTCCGAAATTTCAGGATGCAGATGGTCTGGTGATTGCGAGTCCGGTGTATTATGCTTCTGCCAACGGTACTTTGATTTCTTTCCTTGACCGCCTGTTTTACAGCACTTCTTTTGACAAGACCATGAAAGTGGGAGCCAGCGTGGCAGTGGCTCGCCGGGGCGGCATTACCGCTACTTATGACGAGCTGAATAAATACTTCACTATTTCCGGAATGCCGGTAGCTTCCAGTCAATACTGGAACGGTGTCCACGGACGTGAGATGGGCGAGGCGGCTCAGGATGAGGAAGGACTGCAGACCATGCGGGTACTCGCTCGAAATATGGCTTTTCTTATGAAAAGTATCGCTTTAGGGAAAGAGCAATATGGATTGCCCGAAAAAGAAGGGTTTATCAGAACAAATTTTATCCGATAAAAATCAGGAGTTTTTAGTTTTTCTTCCTGCTGCCGCATTGTTTAGTGTAGGTAAAATGATAGAAAAAATACCATCATAGCTTTAAACAGCCGTGGTGGTATTTTTATGTCTATATGTCTCTTGCCAACAGTTCAGTCCGCGCCATTTGGAAAACCGCACTGACGTGCTTACTGCGGCTATGCCGCTGTTTTCCTCATAGACTGGCGCTCAGATCATCTGAGCATCGTCGGCAGGATTTTTATGCAAGCATAAATCTGCCACCGATGGCAGATGACTGAACTGTTACGCTCAAATTGTTATAAAAAGCTTTTCTTTTCGTTTTTTTGGAATTACAATGGTATAATGGGTTTTAATGTAAGACTGGTGGGGCAGACCGCTGATAATTTTTGAATGGTATCATGGAGAACAGAACTGACGGAGGAACGATGACGGAATACAGACACTTGGAACAAGACAAAGCAGAAAGATTAAAAGAGGCTCTTCCCGGCCTTTCAGAAGACATGCCGGAAAGTTTTTTCAGACTGGCGGAAATTTTTGAGCAGCAGGTGTTTGAACTGAGCAGAAAAGGGGATGATTTTTTTATCCCCTATATGATGAACGATGCGCTGGAGGATTATCTGATCATAAAAGACGCTTCCCTGGTGGGAGAGTACGATTATTATTCTGAGGAAGAGCCCGACAGGAGGCGTGAGCGGGACGAAGCAGAAGAAACGGTTGAGCCCCGGCTGGTAAAGACAGATGAAAAATATGGACTGATCCTGAAAAAGCGGGGGAGAACGGCGACCTTATGGTTCAAAGAACTTTCCCACAGCAGGCAGTGTTACCAGTATCATGCAATCGGTCATTTCTGGAGAAAAGGGGAGGAACACTGGAGAAGGCTCGTCTATATCGCGGGAACTTTGTATGACAAATATCAGTATATAGGGGAAGAGGCATGCAGCAAAGAGGAACTGGAACTGGCTGAATTGATGGAATTTGCGCCTTTTCGCTCTTTTTCTCCCATCGAGGCGTCTCTGGACGGCACTTATCCGGACACGGAGAGAGGGTTTGAGAGAATGAGGATGCTGGCGGAAGAAGCGGGAGATGAGAGATTTGTGAAGCTGCTTGACGCCTGGGAGAAAAATCCGACGGAAGGGATGAAACGAAAGCTGATCCGCAAGATGAACGCGCCGGAAAGGGAAACGCTCTACACCCTGATTGACGAAAAAATCGCTCATGCTTCTCTTGCATGGCCGGAAAGGCGTTATGAAGAAAAAGAAGAGAAGGAGATACGCAGAAAACGGGAAGAGTGCGCAAAAGAGCTTGCCAAAAAGGGATTTGAGGGAAGTTATCCTGTTTACCGCAAAGACAAACTATGTATCCGTGTAATGGAAGAACATCCTTTTACCTTGCTGGAATCGGCGGATTACTTCTTTTCTCTGCAGTATATGGTGTCGGAATGCCGCCTGGAGGATGAAGGAATCAATGCGGGATTTTTCAGGGGGTTTGGCAGAAAGGGCTACATAAAGAAAGCGGAAGAATTTTAAATTTTAAAGGAGTGAACGGTTAAAATGGCGAATGTTGTAGACCTATATATTGATTACGTAAAAAAACAGGCAATCAGCCAACCGGAAAAAAGCTGGGATAAAATGGTTCTTGGTTTTCAGGCAAATAAGCTTAAGACAAAGCTTTTGCCCAAAAAGGATATTTCCAAAGGCTATCAGAAACTGGAATCCATGATGATGTCTTTTGTTGCAGATGCTCTTTTGAAAGAGGAAAGTTATGTGTGGGGAAATATTTTTGCACCCTGCGAAATCATGGAGTGTCTTGGGCTTCACACTCTTTCCATCGAGTGTCTCTCCTGTTACCTGACCGGCTATCATTTGGAGGATTATTTTATAGATTTTTCCCAGAACAGCGGGATTGCGCCGACGCTGTGTTCTTACCACAAGACCTTTGTGGGCGCGGCAGACAGCGGTGTGATTCCCAATCCGGCATATGCAGTCACCACATCTCTTTCCTGTGACGGCAACCTGAATACGTTCCGTTATCTGGAAAAAAAGAAAGGCGTGCCTTTTACCCTTTTAGATATTCCTTATGAGGCAGATGAGGCTTCCGTGGAATATCTGGCAGATCAGTTAAAAGAAATGACCATGAAAATGGCTGATCGGCTTGGGAAAAAATTTGAGGAAGACAAACTAAAAGAAGTCTTACGGATTGAAAACGAGACAAGGCAGGAGCTGAAACGTTTCTTCCAGCTTCAAAAGGAACATTTTTATCCGGGAGAACTGATCAGCCAGCTGTATCTGATGATGGGAACCCATCTTTTAATGGGACGAAAAGATTTTCTGGAGCTGATACGGTTTATGAATGAAGATATCCGGACTTATCCGAAATTTGAAGGAAAACGGATTCTCTGGGTACATCTGCTGCCATTTTATCAGGAAACGCTCCGCAGCTACTTCAACAGCAGCCCTGACTATCAGATTCTGGCCAGCGATATTATCATGGATTTTGGAGGAACGCTGGATACGGAGGAGCCTTTCCGTGCTTTAGCACAAAAGCTGATCCAGAATATTTTCAACGGTTCCTACGAACATAAGGCAGACATTCTGTGCGGCCTGGCGGATGAGTTAAAGCCGGATGCAGTCATTCATTTTTGCCACTGGGGATGCAAGCAGGCATCCGGAGGAAGCATTCTGCTAAATGAAAGAATGCAGGAGAAAAATATCCCCATGCTTATTCTGGACGGGGATGGTATTGACAAGAGAAACAGTCACGACGGACAGATCAAAACAAGATTGGAAGCGTTTCTGGAAATGATTCAGACGGAATCGAAAAAACAAACGCAAATAAGAAAAGCAGAAGAGATGGAAGGGACAGCATGTTAGGATATATTTGTAAGTATGCACCTGTGGAGGTACTGGAGTCCATGGGTGTTTCCATGAAAAGAATTGAGCCAAGCGTGACCAGCTTTAATCAGGCGGATGTGCTGATGCATCCGAATGTGTGCAGTTTTGCCAAAGGAGTGCTGGAAGATGTTCTGGAGAACGATTATGAGGGAGTTTTGCTGACGACCTGCTGCGACAGCATACGCAGGCTTTATGATGTTCTCAAACAGAAACTGCCGGATAAATTTATTTATATTCTGGATACACCCCGCATAAATAAGGATGCGGGCATTGCCTTGTATGAAAGCAGGATACGGGCCATGATAAAGGCCTATGAAGAGTTTTCAGGCAAAACTTTTTCGGAAGAAAAATTAGGCGAACTGCTGAAAGAACGGGAAGACCAGGAAAATTTACATCAGAAGAAACATGCAGTGAATATAGGGATTTTAGGGGCCAGAGCCGATGAAAGCATGAAAAGTATTCTGGAGGAAAAAGGAGTCAATGTTGCTTTTGACTTAACCTGTACCGGCCTGGCGAGAAAACTGCTGTACGAAAAGGATGCTCCTCTTACCGGATATACGAGAGGACTTCTGGGACAGTTCCCCTGTATGCGCATGGAGGAGGCTGCCAACCGCGACCGTCTGATCCGCACCTATGCGGATAGTGTGGACGGTGTTTTATATCATACGGTGCAGTTTTGTGACAACTATTCTTATGAATATGCATGGCTGAAGGAAATTCTTCAAAAACCCATGCTTCTTTTGGAGACGGATAATACAAAACAGAGCTATGGACAGATTCTTACCAGAATCGAAGCCTTTCTGGAGTCTTTGCCAAAAAATAAGCCCCATAAAACAGGGCAGACGGGAGCGAAAGATGGCGGACCGGTTATAGGAAAGAAAGCCGGAAAGAACAAGGAGGAAAACAAAATGTATGTACTGGGAATAGACAGCGGGTCCACATCCACCAATGCGGTGATTATGGATGAAAACAGAAAGCTGATCTCCTTTTCCGTAGTGAGAACCGGAGCGAAATCCGGAGAAAGTGCAGAGCGTATTTTAAAAGAAATACTGAAAAAAGCAAATCTGTCCCGGGAGGATATTTCCTATATTGTTTCCACAGGATACGGAAGAGTCAGCATTCCTTTCGCCGATGAAAATGTGACAGAAATCAGCTGCCATGGACGCGGAGCTCATTATTTTAATCCGGCAGTCCGGACGATTCTCGACATAGGCGGACAGGACAGCAAAGGAATCCGCCTGAATGAAAAAGGTGAAGTGGTGGATTTTGTGATGAACGATAAATGTGCGGCGGGCACAGGAAGATTTCTGGAGATGATTGCCAGAACGCTGGAAGTGGAAATCGATGAGCTGGGAGCTATCGCTCTGCAGTCGAAAACGGACATTGAAATCACCAGCATGTGTTCCGTGTTTGCAGAATCAGAAGTAATTTCGCTGATTGCCAACAACAGAGAAAAAGCGGATATTGCAAACGGAATCTGCCGGGCCATTGCCAACAAATCCTATTCTCTTTTAAAGCGGGTAGGCATGGAACCGGAATTTATGATGACAGGCGGTGTTGCCAAAAATCCCGGTGTGGTACGTGCGGTAGAAGAAAAAATAGGCGCAAAACTTTACATCTGTCCGGAACCGGAAATCGTAGGGGCAGTGGGTGCAGCTCTTTATGCGCTGGAACAATGGCAGAATGAGAGGTAAAAAAATGAGTATTAAAGCAGTATTATTTGATTTGGACGGCACATTACTTCCCATGAAACAGGAGGATTTTGTCAATTTTTATCTTCCTCTTCTTGCAGAAACTTATGTTTCTAAGGGAGTAGAAATAGATAAACACGAATTTTTAAAGGCTGTCTGGAAAGGCTATGAGGCCATGAAGAGAAACGACGGCAGCTGTACGAACCGGGAAGTTTTCTGGAAATATATGAAAGAAGCAGTGCCTGTGACACTGGAAAAAGCAGAGGAAATTTCTGTGGAGTTTTATCGGGGAGACTTTAACAAAACAGCCTGTGTGGCGACTCCCACCCCTCTTTCCGATAAAGTTGTGAAAACTGTGAGAGAAAAGGGGATCAAAGCTTATCTTGCGACAAATCCGGTCTTTCCCCGGGATGCGACCTTAAACAGAATGCGCTGGGCAGGAATCAGTACGGAAGACTTTGAAGTGATCACCACCTATGAGGATAACCGTTACTGCAAGCCGAATCCCGAATATTTTCGGGAAATTCTGGAACGTTTTCAGTTGAACCCGGAAGAGTGCCTTATGGTGGGAAATGATGTGGAAGAAGATCTGATCATACGGACTCTCGGAGTAAAAACCTATCTGGTGACAGATCACCTGGAAAACAGCAGTCAGCTTCCCATTGAGACAGATTTCATGGGAACGATGGAAGAACTTCTGCAGTTTGTGGAGGCGCTTCCCTGCCTTGAATAAACAGGTCAATGGCATAGTTTTTACTCAGGAGGATGAAAAAATGTTTCTTCGCAGATACGAACCGGAGGACTGCAGGGCTTTAAGTGAACTTTTTTATGAAACGGTACATAGCGTCAATGCCAAAGACTACACGAAACAACAACTGGACGTCTGGGCAACCGGAAGAGTGGATTTAGAGCAGTGGAATCGGTCTTTTATGGAACATGTCACTTATGTTGCCGTTGAAAACGGCGTTGTGGCAGGCTTTGGAGATATTGACAATACCGGTTATCTGGACAGACTGTATGTCCACAAAGATTATCAGAGAAAGGGGATTGCGAAAGCAATCTGCGAAAAGCTGGAGCAGTCTGTGGAAAGCAAAACCATCACTACACATACCTCTGTTACAGCCAGACCTTTCTTTGAAAAGATAGGATATCATGTGGTGAAAGAACAGCAGGTCGAAAGACAAGGGATATTGTTGACAAACTATGTGATGGAAAAACACAGATAAAATCGGCAAAGGGAAGGGGACGATATGACAAATCAGGAGATATTTAAAATGGCTATGGAGCAGTCCGCCATAGATTTAAACTGTGACTGGACGGATTTCCTGGAAAAAGACAATAAAATTGTTTATTCAAAAGAAAGGAAAGGAGCCAGAAAATACCTGCAGCTTCCTTTTTCCTGTAATCTGGTTTCTTATGGAAATAACATTGTGGCATCAGTGAACGAGGAAACAGAGGCTATCGTGAGGGCTTATATTTCCAAATATGCTGCGGAGCACTGTTTTGAAACGCCAAACATGCATGTACTGAATGAGCAGCTGCAGAAATTGGGGCAGAAAATCTGTTTTATGGCAGAATATTTTCTGCCCGATATGGAATTTCTGAAAATATTGCCCTGCGCCTATGAAATTAAAATTCTGACACAGAAAGATTTCCAGGGGCTGTATCAAAAAGAGTGGAGCAATGCCCTGTGTGAGAAGAGAAAAGAGCTGGATGTTCTGGGCGCAGGCGCTTACAGTGAAGGAAAACTCATCGGCCTGGCGGGCTGTTCTGCTGACTGTGAAACTATGTGGCAGATCGGAGTGGATGTTCTGCCGGAATACCGCAGGCTGGGAATCGCAAGCGCTTTGACAAGCCGATTGGCTCTGGAAGCGCTGGAACGGGGGAAACTTCCTTTTTACTGTGCAGCCTGGTCCAATTTAAAGTCTGTGAGAAATGCCATAAAAAGCGGTTTCCGTCCTGCCTGGGTGGAAATGACAGCCAAGCCCTGCGCTTTTGTGGAAGAGATGAACCGATGAAAACCGGGGTGGGTTTCTAGGTCTTTTACTCCAGGCAATCGAATTTGAGTTGCCCGACAAATGAGCCTGACGTCGATTTTTTCGTGCTTTGCACTCCCAAAATCGACTAAAACATTCGTAATTCGCACATTTTTCTGCGAAAAATGGCTGCTTACTCATGTTTTGCGGGCCCCATAGACATAAAAATAAATGCAAGCATGTATTTTTATGTCCATTTGTCCCTTGGCTCATAATCTATATGAATAAAAAAAAGAAAAGATATTCCCTCAAGTTATAAATGTCATAGCGAACCGGTATAACCGGAAACCTCCGTTTTCGTTGAAATTTCGTTTTTGGTGTTCTATCATAAGAAGTAATAAACCAAAATAAGCTGTCAGATGGGAAAATGGCAGTGACAAAAGGAAAAGCGAAAGAGAAGGCGGCAAAATAAAGGGAAAATTTTGTATTGTCTTTTGCGGAACGGAGGGAATATGAAACTGAATCTTGTATGTATCCCCGGAGACGGGATTGGACCGGAAATTGTGGCAGAGGCCAAAAAAGTGTTAAACCGTGTGGCTGAAAAATACGGTCACGAAATCATAGAGAAAGATATTTTGATGGGCGGCGCTTCCATCGATGTCCATGGGGTGCCTCTGACAGAGGAGGCAATCGCACAGGCAAAGGCAGCAGATGCGGTGCTGATGGGCTCCATCGGAGGAGACACCAATACGTCTCCCTGGTATCAGCTTCCTCCCAATTTAAGACCTGAGGCAGGACTTCTGGCGCTGAGAAAAGCGCTGAATCTGTTTGCAAACCTGCGCCCGGCATATCTTTATGAGGAACTTGCCGCAGCCTGCCCCTTAAAAGAAGAAATCAGCCGTGCCGGCTTCGATATGCTGATTATGAGAGAGCTGACAGGCGGTCTGTATTTCGGTGAACGCAAAACCGTGGAAGAAAACGGTGTGAGAAAAGCTATAGACACGCTTACTTACGACGAAAACGAAATCCGCCGCATTGCCATCAAAGCCTTTGAGGTGGCCAGAAAACGCCGGGGTAAAGTGACCAGCGTAGATAAGGCAAACGTGCTGGATTCCTCCCGGCTCTGGAGAGCAGTGGTAAACGAAGTGGCAGCGGATTACCCGGATGTGACGCTGGAACATATGCTGGTAGACAACTGCGCCATGCAGTTAGTGAAAGATCCGGCACAGTTTGACGTGATTCTGACAGAAAATATGTTTGGAGATATTCTTTCTGATGAGGCCAGCATGGTAACGGGTTCCATCGGCATGCTTTCCTCCGCCAGCTTAAATGATACAAAATTCGGACTGTATGAGCCAAGCCACGGAAGTGCACCGGATATCGCGGGAAAAAATATCGCAAATCCTATTGCTACAGTTTTAAGTGCGGCTATGATGCTCCGTTACAGTTTTGACCTGGATAAGGAAGCGGATGCCGTTGAAGAAGCGGTGCGCAAAGTGTTGAAAGAAGGTTACCGCACGGCAGATATCATGTCTGAGGGATGCCAGAAGGTAAGCTGCAGCCAGATGGGTGATTTGCTTTCAGAGCGTATTTGATGGGATGTTAGCTTTGCGTTTACTCTGAAACTGTGATAAGATAAAGGGATAAATAAGGAAAGATAGATGGAGGTAAGGATATATGAGAAGTGATTCTGTGACAAAAGGTGTGCAGCAGGCACCTCACCGCAGCCTTTTTAATGCGCTTGGAATGACGGAAGAGGAAAGAAACCGCCCGTTAATCGGCATTGTAAGTTCTTATAACGAAATCGTACCGGGACATATGAACCTGGATAAAATTGTAGAAGCAGTAAAGCTGGGAGTTGCCATGGCAGGCGGAACCCCGATCGTTTTCCCGGCCATTGCCGTATGTGACGGAATTGCCATGGGACATATCGGAATGAAATATTCACTGGTTACAAGAGATCTGATCTGCGACAGCACAGAATGTATGGCTATGGCCCATGGATTTGACGGACTTGTCTGCATTCCCAACTGCGATAAAAATGTGCCGGGACTTTTGATGGCGGCAGCCAGAGTGAACATTCCCACCATATTCGTATCGGGAGGTCCCATGCTGGCAGGAAGAGTGCAGGGACACAAGACCAGCCTTTCTTCCATGTTTGAGGCTGTGGGAAGCGTAGCTGCCGGCACTATGACTATGGAAGAACTGCAGGAATATGAAGAAAAAGCATGTCCTACCTGCGGCTCCTGTTCCGGCATGTATACCGCAAACTCCATGAACTGTCTGACAGAAACTCTGGGAATGGGATTAAAAGGAAACGGAACCATACCTGCCGTTTATTCGGAACGTATCCGCCTGGCAAAACATGCGGGAATGCAGGTAATGGAACTGGTAAGAAACAATATTCGCCCCAGAGATATTATGACAGAGAAGGCATTTTTAAATGCGCTTACCGTTGATATGGCGCTGGGATGTTCCACAAACTCCATGCTGCATCTTCCTGCTATCGCCCATGAAGCGGGAGTAGATCTGAATATGGAAGTGGTAAACGAGATGTCTGCAAAGACACCGAATCTTTGCCATCTTGCACCTGCAGGTCCTACCTATATGGAAGATTTAAACGAGGCAGGCGGCGTTTATGCGGTGATGAATGAATTGAATAAAAAAGGACTTTTATATACCGACATTCCTACAGTGACAGGAAAGACAGTAGGTGAAAACATTGCCGGCTGCGTGAACAAAAATCCGGACATTATCCGTCCTGTGGAAAATCCTTACTCCCAGACCGGCGGTATCGCCGTGCTGAAAGGCAATCTTGCACCGGATACTGCAGTGGTAAAACGTTCGGCGGTTGTAGATGAAATGTTAGTTCATCAGGGACCTGCCAGAGTGTTTGACTGCGAGGAAGATGCGATCGCTGCCATCAAAGGCGGAAAGATCGTGGCAGGAGACGTGGTTGTGATTCGTTATGAAGGCCCGAAAGGCGGCCCCGGTATGCGTGAAATGTTAAATCCCACCTCAGCTATTGCGGGAATGGGACTTGGCTCCAGTGTGGCGCTGATCACAGACGGACGTTTCTCCGGTGCCTCAAGAGGAGCATCCATCGGACACGTGTCTCCCGAAGCGGCAGTGGGAGGCCCCATTGCACTGGTGGAAGAAGGAGATATGATTTCCATCAATATTCCGCAAAACAGTCTGGAACTGCTTGTTTCCGAGGAAGAGCTTGCCGAAAGAAGAAAGAAGTGGCAGCCCAGAGAGCCCAAGGTGACAACAGGGTATCTGGCAAGATATCGGGAAATGGTTACCAGCGGAAACCGCGGCGCTGTGCTGGAAATTCCGGGACAAAACCGTCGTTAAGGTCGGTGTCCAGAGGGCGTATTGTCCCCCTGTACACCGATGCTAAGCAAAGTACGGCAGAAGTTTTGCCGACAGAAAGTTTAAGATAAAACAGAGAGGGGTATGCCTATGCAGCTGACAGGAGCAGAAATTGTAATAGAATGTCTGAAAGAGCAGGGGGTGGATACCGTATTTGGTTATCCGGGAGGTTCTATTTTGAATGTCTACGATGCCTTATACAACCATCAGGATGAAATATTTCACGTCTTAACCTCTCATGAGCAGGGAGCGGCTCATGCGGCGGATGGTTATGCCAGAGCCACCGGAAAAGTGGGTGTATGCCTGGCAACAAGCGGTCCGGGAGCGACGAATCTTGTTACCGGAATTGCTACGGCATACATGGATTCTGTTCCTATGGTGGCAATTACCTGCAACGTAACTTTGCCTCTGCTTGGAAAAGATTCTTTTCAGGAAGTGGATATTGCGGGAGTCACTATGCCTATCACTAAACATGGCTATATCGTAAAAGATGTGACGATTCTGGCGGATACTCTGCGCAAAGCTTTTGCAATTGCCAAAAACGGCCGTCCGGGTCCGGTTCTTGTAGATATCACAAAGGATGTGACAGGCGCAGTGTGTGAATATACGCCTGCCGAGCCTGAAAAGACCGAGAGGAAAGTAAGCTATACGCCTCAGGATATGGAAGCGGCGCTTGCGCTGTTCAAAGAGGCGAAACACCCGTTTATTTACCTGGGAGGAGGAGCTGTTATCTCTGGAGCTTCGGAAGAAGTGAAGGAACTGGCGGAAAAGATCGATGCGCCGGTCTGTGATACGCTGATGGGCAAAGGAGCTTTTGACAGCTACAGCCCCCGTTATACGGGAATGATCGGTATGCACGGAACCAAGGCGTCTAACTATGGCGTCAGCCAATGCGACCTTCTGATTGCTCTCGGAGCACGTTTTTCTGACCGTGTCATAGGAAATCCGGCAAGTTTTGCCAAAAATGCAAAAATCCTGCAGATCGATGTGGATGCAGCAGAGATCAATAAAAATATTCATGTGGATGTTTCGCTGGTAGGAGATTTAAAACTGACTCTGCAGGAGTTAAACAGCAAAGTGGAGCCCAGAGAAAACCGTGAGTGGATGAATACTGTACGGGAACTGAAAGAAAAGTACCCGATGACTTATGACAAAAGTGAATTGAGCTGTCCTTATATTATTGAGGAGTTGGACCGGATCACAAAGGGAGACGCCATTATCACGACAGATGTAGGACAGCATCAGATGTGGGCGGCTCAGTATTACCACTATACAAAGCCCAGAACCTTTTTGTCATCCGGCGGTCTTGGAACTATGGGATACGGTCTTGGCGCATGTATCGGCGCGAAAATGGGACGCCCGGAGAAAATCTGCGTCAATATCGCCGGTGACGGATGTTTCCGCATGAATATGAACGAACTTGCCACCGCAAGCCGCTATCAGATTCCAATCATCCAGATTGTGATCAATAATCATGTATTGGGAATGGTGCGTCAGTGGCAGACTCTCTTCTATGGCAAAAGATATTCCCAGACTGTGCTGGAAGACGCCGTGGATTTCTGCAAAGTGGCAGAAGGACTCGGCTGTGCGGCAATTCGGGTCACATCTAAGGAAGAGGTTGCACCTGCCATTGAGAAGGCAATCGCTATGGGAAAACCGGTGCTGATTGACTGTATTATTCCCAAAGATGACAAAGTATTTCCTATGGTTCCCGCAGGAGCTTCCATCAGTGATGCTTTTGATGCCGGTGATCTGGAGAAAAAAGAACAGAATTGAAGGAAAAAAGGTGTGTGTTTGGATGAATGCCGATAAGGAAGTGTTGAGAGCAAACTAACTTAACGGCTGAGGAACAAGTTGAATAGAGTGCGGGCAGGAAGCAGGCAGTTTCTTGCCCGCTTCGCATATGCTTTCGTGGAACAAAAAAATGGCGTTTTGACATCTACCATTATAGATAGGGGGATAATTGTGAGGAAGTTTTTTGTCGTATTGTTATCAATCCTGCTTTTATTATCCGGTTGTGGTTTGGCTCCTGAAGGACCGGAATCGGTCCAGATAGATGACAAAACATACAAAACCGGGTTTTATGGTACCCTTTACCCCTATGAATATTCTTTGACAGAACACACATTGCAAAGTGACGATTTAACACTGGTTCGTATCTTCCACGATACATTTGAGCTGTACCACGCGGATGTGGGTTCCTATGTGGAAGGCACGATTTATTGTGAAGAAAACCAGTATGAGCAAGCATTAGCGTATTATGCTAATCCGGAAAACTATACATTTTTCTGCACACTCGGCGTGAACATGACCGATGGAACACGCGCGCAGACGGTCGAACTGTCCAATGTGGATACTGTCATGTTTGATGAGTTGCTCAGCTTCGCAGACAGGTCATATTATGCTCCTTTCGATAGTAAGCATAATTCCGGAGTGGAAACCGTTGAACTGCCCATGCCGGACAATACTGTGGACACCCGTTTGATGTTTTTCAAAGAAAGCAATGATGCTCTTTTTTGTTCCAACAAAGGTAATGACTATTATATCATTGACAACTCTCTTTACATGGTGTATCAGTACGACTACGGTCATGGGGAATACGAGAAGCTGATTGCCGTAAAGGTGCCGGAGGATATCAGCACCTATTTTGTTTCGTTTATGGAACCTTTTCTGAAACAGGACCAGTTGTAAAACAGATAATCATCCACGCTCCCGACCAGTCAAGCGCACACTTTATGATAACACAGGGAACTGAGTTTTTCTTTTGCGCATAAGATGATAGTAGTATTTGTGTTGAAAGTTGAAAACGGTCGCTGAAAGACGTATTATAAGTGTTTGTCCTTTTCTGACGTACACTTTAGAAAAAAACGGGAATGCAACACTATAAAAAGTTAATCTGATAGTTGACTAAAGCGAAAAAAGTGTGTAAAATGAACGACAATATCAAATAAGGAGGAGATTTATCGTGGCAAGAGTTTATAATTTTTCAGCCGGACCGGCAGTACTTCCGGAAGAAGTGCTGAAAGAAGCAGCAGAAGAAATGCTGGATTACAGGGGATGCGGCATGTCCGTTATGGAGATGAGTCATCGTTCCAAAGCTTTTGAGACAATCATCAAAGAAGCAGAAGCAGATTTGAGAGAGCTGATGAATATTCCCGACAATTACAAAGTGCTGTTTCTCCAGGGCGGCGCCAGTCAGCAGTTTGCTATGATTCCCATGAATCTGATGAAAAACCGGACAGCCGATTACATTGTAACCGGTCAGTGGGCAAAAAAAGCATATCAGGAAGCATCCCTGTATGGAAAGGCGAATAAAATCGCATCTTCCGAGGATGAGAATTTTTCCTACATCCCGGATTGCTCCGATTTGCCGATTTCCGAGGATGCAGACTATGTATATATCTGCGAAAACAACACGATTTACGGAACCAAGTTTAAGACACTGCCAAACACAAAAGGAAAACCGCTGGTAGCAGATGTCTCCTCCTGTTTCCTTTCCGAACCGGTAGATGTGACAAAATATGGTGTGATTTACGGCGGAGTTCAGAAAAATATCGGGCCTGCAGGTGTTGTTATAGTGATCATCCGGGAGGATCTGATCACGGAAGACGTTCTTCCGGGCACACCTACCATGCTTCGATACAAAACCCATGCGGACGCAGATTCCCTTTACAACACACCGCCTGCCTACGGCATTTACATTTGCGGTAAGGTATTTAAATGGCTGAAAAAACAGGGCGGCCTGGAAGCCATGAAAAAACGGAATGAGGAAAAAGCAAAAATATTGTACGATTTCCTCGACCAGAGCAAGCTGTTTAAAGGAACTGTAAGAAAAGAGGATCGTTCCCTGATGAATGTTCCTTTTGTCACCGGAGACAGCGAACTGGATGCAAAATTTGTAAAGGAAGCTAAGGAAGCAGGATTCGAGAATCTGAAAGGGCACCGCAGCGTAGGCGGTATGCGTGCAAGTATTTACAATGCAATGCCGATGGAAGGTGTCAGCAAGCTGGTGGATTTCATGAAAAAATTTGAAGCGGAGAATGCACCGGAATAACCGTGTGTGCAGCTGTCGGAAATAAAACCGGAGCAGGGAGGAAAGATATGTATCAGTATTACTGCCTGAATCCCATTTCCAAAGTGGGAATGGATAAATTCAGCGATAACTATAAACAGACAGAAAATATAGAGGAAGCGGAAGGAATTCTTGTAAGAAGCGCTTCCATGCACGAAATGGAACTTCCCGGAAAACTGCTGGCGGTAGCCAGAGCGGGAGCAGGAGTGAACAACATTCCTCTGGATAAATGTGCGGAAAAAGGAATTGTAGTATTCAATACCCCCGGTGCAAATGCCAACGGGGTAAAGGAGCTGGTAATAGCCGGAATGCTGCTGGCATCCAGAGATATCGTGGACGGTATCGAATGGGTGAAGGAAAACAGTGAAAATCCCGATATTGCAAAAGCTGCGGAAAAAGAAAAGAAAAAATTTGCCGGCACGGAGATTGCCGGAAAGAAACTGGGTGTCATCGGACTTGGCGCAATCGGCGTGCTGGTTGCCAATGCCGCTGTTCATCTGGGAATGGAAGTATACGGATATGATCCCTTTGTTTCCGTGCAGGCAGCATGGAATTTAAGCCGCAGCGTAAAACATGTGACAAAAGCGGAAGAACTTTACCGGGAATGTGATTTTATCACCATCCATGTGCCGCTTACCGATGATACAAGAGGAATGCTGGGCGCGGAAGCTATCAGCCAGATGAAAGACGGAGTTGTAATTTTAAATTTCGCAAGAGATCCGCTGGCAGATGAAAATGTGGTTTTGGAAGGCCTGAAAAGCGGTAAAATCCGCAGATACGTGTCCGATTTCCCCAATCCTGTGACAGTGGGGCAGCCGGGCTGTATCGTTATTCCTCATCTTGGCGCATCCACAGAGGAGTCTGAAGAAAACTGTGCGGTGATGGCAGTTCAGGAAATGATGGAATACCTGGAAAACGGGAATATTTTAAACAGTGTAAACTATCCGAACTGTGACATGGGAATCTGCCGTTCTGAGGGGCGTATTGCTATCTATCACAAAAATATCGCAAATATGATTGCCAAGTTTTCTTCGGTTCTTGGATGGAACAGCATCAACATCGAAAATCTTGTCAATAAATCCCGGGGAGAAGTGGCGTATACTATGATCGACCTGGGCAGCAGAGCAAATGAAAGTATTTTGAACCAGCTTCGCACGATTGACGGAGTATTCAGAGTACGCGAGATAAAATAAGATGCCAGGGTCACAATCAGTAGACACTCTAGTAAAAATGTATATAAAAAAGGCATTCCTGCTTTCAAAACTTATAAGCTGAAAACAGGAATGCCTTTTTATTTCAGAGCTTTCAGTCAATCCGAAAATCAGCGCCGGGGCCGTCCAGAATGCCATCGAACTTCTCGTTCATTTTTTTGCTTGTTTCGATACTTGCCACACTTGCAAGATCCATATAGCTGATGAAAATTTCTTCCAGAGGTTTATTTTGCTCTCTGGCAATCTCTTCCATAACAGGTCTTAATTTTTCAAGCTGAAAAGAGACGCGGGTGTTCTGGGGATCTATATCCGGCATTACCTGGTTGGCATATTCGGTGATGCGGTCTAAAAATGCGCGGTCATCATCTGTCAGTTTCATTCAGATTCATCCTTTCTAAAATTCTGATATAATTTTATCGCTCGGTTCATTTTAACACTTGCGTATTGTTCTGTCAAAATGTAGAATAAGATTATGCAACAGCATCAGAATCGTGTCCTGTAGAGTTCCTGTTTTGGGTAAAATTCACATTTTTTTGAATTTTGTCGAACTTACGGGACAGAACGGAGGAAGGTATGAAAGATAAATTGTATAAACTGATGAACTGGCCTGAAATTGAAGCAATCATTTATTCCGAAGAGGATAATCCGCACCGTCTGCTGGGGCCTCATGTATGCGGAAGCAGTACCCTGGTACAGGCATTTAAGCCGGGAGCAGTCAGCATGACGCTTTGCC
This sequence comes from uncultured Lachnospiraceae bacterium, assembly GCA_944381635.1. Taxonomy (GTDB): domain Bacteria; phylum Bacillota; class Clostridia; order Lachnospirales; family Lachnospiraceae; genus CALWLY01. Next base: position 3,275 of record CALWLY010000006.1, on the reverse strand, counting down.
TGGACAACGGAAAAGAAGTGGAAATGGAACAGGCGGACGAAGCGGGGTATTATGCAATTCTTGTTCCTGGAAAGAATATAGGGGGATATCATTATCGGATAGAATACGAAGACGGAACAACCGAAGAGGAAAAGGATCCTTACTGCTTTGAACCTGTTATCACAAAAGAGGACACCGATCGCTTTGAGGCGGGCATCCATTACACAGTATATGATGTGCTTGGAGCTCATATCATGGAAGTGAATGGGGTAAAAGGCGTTCACTTTGCAGTCTGGGCGCCGAATGCTATGCGCGTCAGTGTAGTGGGGGATTTTAATCACTGGGATGGAAGAGTGCATCAGATGCGCCGCCTCTGGGACTCCGGTATTTTTGAAATTTTTATTCCGGACGTAAAAGAAGGCGTCAATTATAAATATGAGCTGAAAGTAAAAGGCGGATTGACCTATCTGAAAGCAGATCCCTATGCGTTTGGACAGCAGAAACGTCCTGATACAGCTTCCGTTGTCCGCGATATCAGCCATTTTGCATGGGAAGACGAAAAGTGGATCAAGGAAAGGGAAAAGAAGAACTTCGACAAAGAGCCGGTAAGCGTTTACGAACTTTATCTTGGATCCTTCTCAAAACCTGATGACGGAAGAGATTATGAAAATTACAGGGAACTGGCTCCGAAGATTATTTCCTATGTGAAGGAAATGGGATATACGCATATCGAATTGATGCCCATCATGGAACATCCGTTTGACGGCTCCTGGGGATATCAGGTGATCGGCTACTATGCACCTACTGCACGGTACGGTACGCCGGAAGATTTCATGTATTTTATGAACGAAATGCACAAAGCGGGAATAGGGGTTATTCTGGACTGGGTACCTGCCCATTTCCCGAGAGACACCTATGGTCTGTCTGCTTTTGACGGTACCTGCCTGTATGAACATAAGGATCCCAGACAGGGTTCACATCCTCACTGGGGAACGTTGATTTACAATTACGGAAGACCGCAGGTAAGCAACTATCTGATTGCCAACGCTCTTTACTGGGTGGAAAAATACCATGCAGACGGAATCCGTATGGATGCAGTGGCTTCCATGCTCTATCTTGATTACGGAAAAAATGACGGAGAATGGGTTGCCAATATTTACGGCGGAAATGAAAATCTGGAGGCAATGGAATTCTTAAAACATGTCAACAGCATGATTCATAAAAGAGGACGGGGAGCTCTCACAATCGCAGAGGAATCCACGGCATGGCCGAAAGTTACAGGAAGTCTGGAGGAAGACGGACTGGGATTCGATATGAAATGGAATATGGGATGGATGAATGACTTCCTGGGCTATATCAGCTATGACCCGTACTTCCGTTCTTATCACCATGGTGAACTGACTTTCAGCATGATTTATGCATACAGTGAAAAATTTATGCTGGTGCTCTCTCATGATGAAGTGGTTCACGGCAAGGCTTCCATGATCGGAAAAATGCCGGGAGAAAAGAAAGACAAATTTGCAAACCTGCGTGCAGCTTACGGCTACATGATGTGCCATCCCGGAAAGAAACTTCTGTTTATGGGACAGGATATCGCCGAATTTGATGAGTGGAATGAAAACAGGGCGGTAGAGTGGGAACTTTTACAATATCCGGAACATAAGGGATTAAATGATTTTGTAAAGAAACTCAATGAGTTCTATCGGGAAAAACCGGCATTGACCAAGCTGGACACAAGCAGCGACGGTTTTGAATGGCTTAGCTGCCTGAATGCGGATGACTGCATGGTATCCTTTGCAAGAAAGACTGAAAAAGTGGAAGATACCCTGATCGTGGTTGTCAACTTTGCAAATGTGGACAGGAAAAACTATCGTATCGGTGTTCCCATGGAAGGAAAGTATAAGGAAATACTGAATTCAGATGCAAAAGAATACGGAGGAGAAGGAAGAGTCAATGTGAGAGTCAAAGAAGCGGAAGAAGTGGAATTTGACGGCAGAGAATATTCCATTAAGATGCGTCTGGCTCCTCTTTCCATCAGTATTTTCCAGTATACGCCTTATACAAAAGAAGAAAAGAAGGCAATCGCCGAAAAGAAGAAAGAAGCTTTGAGAAAAGCAAAAGAGGCGGCCAAAAAGAAAGCGGGGAAAACCACCGCGGCAAAAAAGAAAACGCTGAAGGAAGAGCTGGAAGAAAAAGTGGTGAAAGCTGACGAAGCCATTGCCAAGACCGGCGAAAAAGAAAAACCTGTAAAACAGCGTGGAAAAGGAGTTAAAGACAGTAAATGATATATCTGGTATCTGAACTTGTTTCTGAGGGGGCGGCGGCAGACGTGGAAGAGCAGCTGGGATTGCTGCAGAAATACTGGAATACTATGCCGGAAACACTTCTGGCGCTTGCTGTACGTGTAGTGATTGCGATTATTATCTTTTTAATTGGAAGCAAAATAATTTCCGTTGTGAGAAAAATTGCAGTCAGAGCCCTGCAGCGGACAAGCATATCCAGAGAAGCTTTAGGATTTATCGATTCTGCAATCAAAGGAGGGCTCTATGCCCTCCTGATTCTCCAGATCGCTCTTCAGATAGGAGTGGAGGCTGCAAGTATCGCCACGATTGTCGGCTCTGTAGGTGTGACCATAGGTCTGGCCGTACAGGGCAGCCTTTCCAATCTGATAGGCGGTATCTTGATTTTGACTCTAAAGCCCTTTAAGGCAGGAGACTATATAATCGAGGACAGCTACGAAAACGAAGGAACGGTAAAAGAAATTACCCTGTTTTATACAAAACTGGCCACTGTGGATAACCAGGTGGTGCTGATTCCAAACGGAACGCTTGCTAATACAAGCCTGACCAATGTGACGGATGAGCCTCTGCGAAAGCTGGATTTAAGTGTGGGGATCTCTTACAACGCGGATATCCGGCAGGCGAAAAAAATCATCCGGGATTTGATGGATGCGCAGCCTGAAATTTTGTCGGAACAGGAAAAGATGGTGTTCGTGGATGAATTGGGTGCAAACAGCGTGATGATTCGTCTGCGCTGCTGGATTGCAAAGGAAAACTATTGGGCAGTGCGTTGGAGAATGCTGGAAGAAATCAAATATGCTTTCGATGACGCCGGAATTGGAATTCCCTACAACCAGTTGGATGTTCATATTGTGGGAGCAGATGGCGAACATTGAGGTTTTTGCCCGGGAAAATACAATCGGTTTTCAAAAAAAATTATTTTTGCTGAAGTGAAAAGTTTATTTCCACTTTGAAAGACGGGAAAAGAAAAGTGGCAATTACTCTTACAAAAATGAG
>CALWLY010000005.1 GCA_944381635.1 uncultured Lachnospiraceae bacterium | reverse complement strand
ATCCTCCTTAGCTCAGTCGGTAGAGCATGCGGCTGTTAACCGCAGTGTCGTTGGTTCGAGTCCAACAGGGGGAGCTGCGTAAAAGATTACGCAAGGCATAGTGATAATTTCCTTAGCTAATATGGCTCCATGGTCAAGCGGTTAAGACATCGCCCTTTCACGGCGGTAACACGGGTTCGATTCCCGTTGGAGTCATCGTGCCGATGTGGCTCAATTGGCAGAGCAGCTGATTTGTAATCAGCAGGTTATCGGTTCGAGTCCGATCATCGGCTTTAAGAAATGTTTCTTAAGGGTTGCGGACCTTTAGCTCAGTTGGTTAGAGCAACCGGCTCATAACCGGTCGGTCCTGGGTTCGAGTCCCCGAAGGTCCATTTTTATCAAAAAAGACTTTAAAAAATTTCTTTTTTGGTGTAAAATATAAAACAAGTAAAAAACGATATGGCCTAGTGGCTCAGTTGGTTAGAGCGCCGCCCTGTCACGGCGGAGGTCGAGGGTTCGAGTCCCTTCTGGGTCGTTTTTATGGGATCTTAGCTCAGCTGGGAGAGCATCTGCCTTACAAGCAGAGGGTCATAGGTTCGAGCCCTATAGGTCCCATTGCTTTTTCTAAAGCAAAATAATGATATGCCGGCGTGGCGGAATAGGCAGACGCAAGGGACTTAAAATCCCTCGGTGGCAACACCGTACCGGTTCAAGTCCGGTCGCCGGCAGTATGGAGAGAAAAGCTGTTATCTTAGTTATATAGGATAACAGCTTTTTTATACGGTAGGAAATGAAGTTTCCTACCGTATAAAAAAAGACGCTCCGCTGTGGATGCGCACTCAGCGCACAGGCAATCAGAGATTGCCGGTAACTATTGCCTGACGGCATCGCGCTCGGCTCGAGTGTGTGCCAGGGCACACACTTTTTTGCGTCGGAGGGAAAACGAGGTATAAATACTCTGATTTTGCACTCTGCTTTTAAGCTTAATTTTTTCTGAATTATATTTTAAAAATAGAAAAACAGCATGGACTTTTTTTGTTTTTTGTACTATAGTGGATTAGGTTTTAGAGGTATTTTTTTCTTGGGATAGGGCATACAAAAGAGAAGGAATATGACATGATAGAGGTGGCCTATATGGAAAGAAATCAGATAATGGGGCGCAATTATCAAATGGATAATCTGAAAGGAATTCTGATCATCGCAGTGGTTCTGGGACATTTGCTGGAACAGATTATGGCAGGAAAACCGGAATTCAAATTTTTATATCTGGTGATTTATTCCTTTCACATGCCGTTGTTTGCATACACCACAGGGGTTTTTGCAAGATTCAATCCCTCAAAAATAAAAAGAAACATGATCTATCCTTACCTGGTATTTCAGACGATTTATTTAGTCTTTTCCAATCGGATACTGCAGGAGGAAGTAGATATACAGTATACAACGCCATATTGGATTTTATGGTATCTGTTTGCAATTATAGTATGGAATTTGGTTTTGCCGCTGGTAAAGACCGATTCTCTGAAAAAGAAACTGGTCTGGCTGGGAATTTCTTTTGCAGCAGCACTGGTCATCGGTTTTGATGAGAAAGCGGGATATTTTCTTTCCTTTTCCAGAATTGTACAGTTTTTTCCCTATTTTCTTCTGGGAACGTACAGTAAGGATTTAAAGGAAAAAGCGGGAAACCTGGTTTTGACAGTGCAAAAGCACAGGCTGAAGATAGCTGTGGGAGTGGCATCCATGCTGGGGGTATGGTTTATTATGGCCCTTTTGGCAGATAATGTGGAGGAAATAAAATCAATCTGGTTTTATGGCTCCTGCTCTTATGAACTGGGTGATTACAGCTGGAAATTCCGTCTGTTGTATCAGACGGCGGCTTTGGCTTGGCTGGGGCTCTTTTTAGCGGTAATTCCGTTCAGCCGTCTGCCGTTTCTTTCCCGGCTGGGAGCTCATACGATGCCGGTTTACGTGCTGCATGGATTTATATTGAAATGGATTGATAAAAAGGAAATTATGGATGGATTTGTGCATCCGCTGCTGATTGTGCTGGTGACCACGGTTGTACTGGTTACCGTTTTATCCAGTAAGCCGGTGGAATGGATATGCAGACCGTTTCTCAAATTTCCCGATATCAATTTTAGCAAATTCAGGGAATGGTACAGTACAGGGAAAAACAGATCTTTAAAGAAAAGACATTCTCTGGCAAAGCCATTCTGACAAATAAGATCTGACAAATAAGAATAGTGGCTTTGCCGGAGCAAAAAGAAAGGCAAGCAGTAAAAACAGATGATATAAACTGAAAATTAAAACAGAGTTTCTACAGAAGTGATCTGGTTGTCTATGATAGAAAAACTCCAGACAGAATGGCCGGGAATGCGGTGTTCGGTGAGAAAATACCGGTTGTCAAAGTTTGTGATGTAATAGGGAGTACCTCCTCCTATAAAATAGGAATAAATATCTTCCCAGCCGGTGCCGTCTGAAGAATTCAGGTTATTCAGGTCATTGGTGCGCAGAATGGTGGCATAATCCTGACTGCCGTAAAGGTCCGTAGAAACTGTGATATAATAGTAATCCTGGATGTGCATAAGCTGAATCATTCCGGCAATGGATTCGGCTACCGGATAGCGCTCCAGGATTTTTAAATCTTTTAACCTTGCGCGCAGGATATTGCAGTTGCCGGAAACGAAATAAATCTCATCTTTGTCTATGGTAAAAGAACGGACATAGACGCCGGAAAGTTCCGGAATGGTCATGACTTTTTCCAGGAATACCCGGGAGGAATCTTCGCTTCGGCCGAAAACATAAAGCTCGCCGGTCATAGAACTGAGCGCATAGAAACGGCGGCTTGGTTCATCATAGACCACATAGTGGGGACGTATTCCAATATTTGAAAAAGTCTGGGTATGGGAAAAACCGTCGGCATTTTTTTCAAAGATCAAAATGCGGTTGTTTTCGGTATCGTCCGCCAGATAGACGGTGCCGTCTCCGGCTATGGTGTGTCCGCGGTTGATTTTGTCGGTCAGAACGTACCAGTCAGCCAGGGGTGTGTTGACGGAAGAGCTGTATAAAATCTGATTGTGATAGCAGTCAACCAGGAAATAAGTATCCCCTATTTTGGTGATCTGGGTAGGAACGCTTAAGTCCGTAAACGGATTTTTGGCTGGGGAGGTAAAAGCCTGAACAATTTCTGGTTCTGAAAGGCGAAGATAGGACGGTGCCCTGAAAGAATGACTGTAAAAAAGCAGGATGCCCAGTGCAGCTGCCAAAAAGAGCACCGAAAAAATTCGTATTTTTTGATCGGACAGTCTGTTTCTTTGTATTTTTCTTTTCATAAATCCATAGTTTACAAAGGTATTTCCGGGAAAGCTGCCTTTCCCGGATGTATTTTTAGTCAGTCTTTTTTTCATAAAATTATTCAAATCTACTTTTCACAAATTTTTTCAGATTCATTTTTACGAATCCGTTTTTACAGGATTACTCCTCATAGTTTTGCTTTTGTGAAGCCTCCTGTTTTTGGGAAAGAATATCCTGTTTCTGAGCAAGTTCTATAAATTCTTCCAGACACAGGTTGTGTTCTTTCATAAACAAAGCCGCATCTTTGCCCACATAGCGGTAATGCCAGGATTCGTAGTCAATACCGGTAAGGTCCACTTTATCTTTGGGGTAGCGCAGAATAAAACCGTAATCAGCGGCGTTTTCAGCAAGCCAAAGGGAGGCATCGGTTTTCGCCTGGGCATCGTCAAGACTCTGGTAGGACGGATCCACAATATCCAGAGCCAGTCCGGTGTGGTGTTCACTGGCGCCGGTAAGGGCAATGGTTCTTTTGGTCTCAAAAAAAGCTTCCTGGTAAGTATAGCCTTTTCGGGTGTAATCCCGGATAGACTCATCCATCAGCCTGTCCTGTTTGGCATAGTTTCGATAGGAGGAGCAGAGTAAAAGAGTGACATCATCCTCTTTGGCTGCCTCGATCATGTTTTCCAGGTCTTCTTTGATGCGCTTGTCCACATACTGGCCGTTTTTAGTTTTGACAACTTCCACTTCAAAGTCTTCCGAAAGAGGATTTGTCTCGTTGACAAGAATATATTTCCAGTCTGACAAATCCACAGTGAAGGGAATCTCCGGTGAAACATCGGTCCACTCGTCGATGACAAAATCCGGGATTGATGCCAGTGTGGCTTTCAGAGTTTCATTTTCAGAAGAAAGAGCGGCAAGCTGTTCTTCACTGCTGTTGTATTTTTCCTGCCATGCTGCGCAGGATAAAGACAGGCTGCTGTAATTATTGTAATAATAAATACCGCCGGCAGCTGCAGCAATAAGAAAAACGGTGCCAAGCGGAATAAGAACATATTGGTAAAAACGCGGCTTCTTTTGAGTATTGTCAACAGAAGGCGCGGGATTGCTTTCGTTGAAATCAGAATTTGGCATAAGTACTCCTTTGATTGATCTGAAAAGTAAAGTGGCGGAGACTTTGACAGCATAGCTGTCAAAATCCCCAATCTTATTATACGTAAGGTTTTAGGACGTTACAAGAGCAAAAGAAGGAAACGAAAGGAAAATAAAATTCTGTCTCAGACATCAGGTCTTTTCATCGGGAATCTGCCTTCCCTCGTGGTTCATATGGTAATGATCTTTATAAATCAGTTCCGATACGGGAACAATCCGGAAGCCTTGCTCCTTTAAACGGGTGAGAAGGGTGTCCAATGCCTGAGCGGTATATTTTGCGCCGTTGTGGCAAAGAATAATGCTCCCGTTGCCAAGATGTTTATGTTCACAGACTGTCTTTATGATAGAGTCCACCCCGTAATCTTTCCAGTCCAGACTGTCTACATCCCATTGAATGGTATAATATCCGCAGGCAGAGGCTGTGGTAATCACATCGTTGTCATAGTCGCCGTAGGGAGGGCGGAAGAGAAACATTTCATAGCCGGTCAGTTCTTTGACACGATTATGGACGGTCATCAGTTCTTCCTTTTTCTCTTCGTTGGACAGCTCGCTCATATTTGGATGGGTTTCACTGTGATTTCCCAGATCATGCCCTGCCGCCAGAATAGCCTTTACATCTTCGGGGTAGGATTCTACCCATCCTCCTGTCATAAAAAAGGTGGCATGAACATTATGTTTGGATAAAATATCCAGGATTTCTTTGGTATCTTCATTTCCCCAGGCGGCGTCGAAGGAGAGAGCCACCTTTTTTTCATCGGTGTCCACACAATAAATAGGAAGCTCCCGGTCTCCTACTTTGCTGGAAGCGGACAGGGGCCCCGGAAGAAAAAAAGAAGCTGCCTTGGCGGTGATAATGATAGCCAGCAGGAAAAGAAAAGAATGAAAAGCATGGCTGTGAGAGAGTACAGACCATGCGTAGGGAAAATTGGAGTTACGGTATTTGGTTTGTATCAGTTTGAAAAAATCCCTGAGCATAAAAAACTCCGCAGTTGTAATTGTTACAATATATGCCGGTTTTGTCCGGATATGCCCGCTGGCAAAGGACAAAAAATAAATAAAACTAAATAAAGAATCTTTACAAATGAAATAACGTATTATATAATAAGAACATCACGTAAATTTGAATATAAGGATCAGGCGCTGAGCAGGATAACTGCGGCCTGAAAGTAAAAAGACAAATCAGGAACAGTCACGAGGACATAAGTTTCTGATTTTTTTATTTGCGCAGGGTGAGCCTGCAGAAGAGAGGAGGAATAGTTTTTGCAGAAAAAGAAACGAAATAAGAAAAGGAATAAACTGAAAACAGGGACAGCGTTGCTTTTGGCAGTTTTGGCTGTCTGTTTTATGCAGGGAGCATACAGAGCAGAAGCTGCACACAGTGATAAAACGGCAGGTATAGAAGAAAACGTAAATATAGAAGAAGGCGCTGTCTCTGGCAAAGCCATGGAAGCAGTAGGAGAAGCAATTTATCATCATAGTCATGACGGAGATGATAAACAGGGCGGCAGTTGTTTTCAGCCGGTTTATCACACCCATGATGATGGATGCCATCACATAATTTCAGGGACATGCAATGTCAGACTGAAACATATGTCCAAGAATTATCGGGTGGGGCCAAGCTGGTGCAGCTGTCACGGGAATGTCAATGTAGATGGGGCGGAGGTAACCTGGCATCACGATCAATGCGGTGCCGGAGATATCGGAGGAAAAGTTACGTGGCTGACCTACCATGGTCCGGAGGAAGCCACAAAGCCGTGGAGCCACAGTTATCAGCAGGACAGTATTGTCTGCGGAAAGACCCGGGAAACCGTAGAAAGTTACGAAAAAAACTGCGGATTTGAAGAAGGGGAAGAAACCGGGAGACTTACCGTCTACGGAAATCTGACCGAGTGGACTACAAAGGCAGTTCTGCGCGGGCAGTATCAGGCAAAGGAAGGCGTGGTTTTCGCGGAAGCACCTTTTATATGGAACGAAAACGCCGCACAGTCTGCAGATACCATTGAAATTACAGAAAACGGAGTATACACCTGCCGTCTGAATCTGAGCGGAGAAGGTAAAGAAGACAGCCGGGCAGTGATTGCTGTGAAAAACATTGATACCACAGCACCTGAAATAGCAATCCAAAACCAGCCGGCGGGGTGGAGCAACACGGAATTTAAGATATACTTAAGCGCCACAGATCTGCAGCCTGACGGGGAGGAGGGATGCGGACTGGCAGAAAAGCCATGGCGCGTGGATGAAGGAGAATGGACGGAACAGAACTGGCTTTTGGCAGAAGAAAACAGAACTTACAAAGTGACAGTCAGAGACCGGCTTTCGAATGAAAGGACGCTGAGTTTGAAAGTAGACAATCTGGACAGGACAGCACCTGAGATTATAGAAGTTGTCTATGACGATGCAAAAAATCTTGCCGACACGAAACTGTCTGTCCTGGCCAGAGATCTGCAGCCTGACGGCACTGCGGGGAGCGGACTGGCGTCACAGGCTTATTCCTTTGACGGAGGAAACCACTGGCAGGAGGCGTCTTTTTGTACAGTTACCCAAAACGGTACTTATCAGGTGGCGGTAAAAGATGCGGTGGGAAATACAGAAGTCCGGGAAGTGGAAATCAACAATCTGGATAAGGAACCGCCGGAAGTTTTCCTTACAGGAATCCCTGGGGTATGGAAAAGAGGTCCTGCCTATATTCAGGTAAAAGCGGAAGACAAAGGCATTGGTCTGGCAGAAAAACCGTATTCTTTTGACGGGGGAAAAAGTTTTACAGCAAAAGACAGCATGGAAATTTCCGGGGAGGGAACCTATCGGGTGCTGGTGGAAGACGCCAACGGAAATCGGGCGGAAAAGCAGATTGTCATGAAAAAAGACCGCACACAGGATGGCGGAAAAGAAGACCAGGAACCGGAGAGTATCGGGGAAAGCAGGGAAGAGCCGGAAGAAGCGGAGGAAACCCAAACAGAGAATGCAGAAAAAGAAAAGAACGGTCACACAGAAGAAACAGAAAAGCCGGAAGAAAAGGAATCATTTTTTTCAGGGAAAGCGGTGAGCAGACTTGTCGGAAAGAAAGAGGAAGAGAAAACGATTGTAAAAACGGCAGCAGGAGTAGAGTTAAACAGCCGGGAGGAAGAGAAAAAGAAGGAAAAAGACAATGACCGGGGTGGAAAACTGCAGAGTATAAAAGAGAGCGGAAAAAAGGACGGAAAGGAAAAAGAAGAGGGAAAATCTCTCTTTGACTGGCGAATGTTTTGGGAAAGTCCGCCGGTGAAGGCGGCAGCGTCAGTGGCCGCGGGCGCTGCGTTGCTATCGGTAACGGCAGCTTTTTTGTACGTTTCGCTTCTTTCGGTAAAAGTTTTCAATGATAAGGGAAACGGAGAGCTGATCTATCTGGGAAGACTTTACATTCGAAGACGGGAGGATTGGTTTTATGCGATTCTTCCCGGTAAATGGAAAGATATCAGCTATACGGATCGCTATCTGCTGAAACTTGGAAAAGGCTTCCTTTTCCTGTATCGGGGAAGAGAATTTTTGTTGGAGGATGAGAAGAGCGGCGAAAAATGTTCCGCTATGGCAGAGACAAAAATGAAATTTCGGATGCGGTGAATCGTATGAAAGGGGGATTTGTAAAACAGGACTGGGGCGGAAGCGGAAAATATAGGGAAATTTAAGATTTTAAAACAAGACAGAAGTTGCCATAATGCGTGTTTCATACTATAATAGGGAAAGTATAATGCTTTGTGCAGAAAAGAGGGATACCTTATGAGCTGGGAAGAAAATGTCAGAAAAGTAACTCCTTATGTGCCGGGCGAGCAGCCGAAACGAAAGGACATTATCAAACTGAATACCAACGAATGCCCCTATCCGCCGTCAAAGAAGGTGAGGGAGGCATTACTTGCCGCAAACGCAGACGAACTGCGTCTGTATCCGGATCCGGATGCTCTTGAGTTAAGAGAGAGTCTGGCTCAGGCTTACGGCGTAAAAAAGGAGCAGATTTTTGTGGGAGTTGGTTCAGATGATGTTTTGGCCATGGCTTTTCAGACGTTTTTTAACAGCAGTAAGCCGATTCTGTTTCCGGATATTACTTATTCCTTTTATGAGGTGTGGGCGGATCTGTTCCGAATACCGTTTCAGATCCAGCCTCTGGATGAGAACTTTCACATAAGAGCGCAAGATTACCGGAAAGAAAACGGCGGGATTATTTTCCCCAATCCTAACGCGCCTACCGGCGTATGTGAGCCACTTTCTCTCATAGAAGAAATTGTGAGAGAAAATCCGGATTCTGTTGTCATTGTGGACGAAGCCTATATTGATTTTGGCGGCATGTCTGCGCTTCCTCTTACAGAAAAATATGACAATCTTCTCATTGTACAGACGTTTTCCAAGTCCAGAGCTCTGGCAGGAATGCGCATTGGCTTTGCCATTGGAAATGAAAAACTGATTTCCTATCTGAGTGATGTGAAGTTTTCATTCAATTCTTACACCATGAACAGGCTGGTGCTGACAGCGGGAAAAGCCTGTGTGGAAGATCAGGATTATTTCAAACTGTGTACAGGAAAAATAAAAGTCACCAGGGAAAGGGTGAAGGAGAGTCTTCGGAAACTTGGATTTTCTTTCCCGGATTCCTATGGAAACTTTTTGTTTGTGACACATAAGGAGATCCCGGCGAAAGAACTCTTTGAGGCATTAAAAGCAGAGGGAATCTATGTCCGTTATTTTAACAGACCAAGGACCGATAATTATCTGCGTATTACGGTTGGCACGGATGAAGAAATGGATACCCTTTTGGAATTTTTGAAAAATTACAGAAACAGATAGGAGATTTTATGGACGGATTAGCGATTTGGTTTGCAGAAACATTAGGGCAGTATATTTCTGCTCAGGCAGTAGTATTTATTATTTCCATGATTCCCATTTTGGAATTAAGAGGCGGATTGCTGGTAGCAGCTATGTTAAAGGTGCCGATGTTACAGGCCATTCCACTTTGTATTATCGGAAACATTATTCCCATTCCGTTTATTCTGCTTTTCATCAAACAGATCTTCAAATGGATGAAAAATTTTAAAGTATTCCGCGGACTCGTGGAAAAACTGGAAAAGAGAGCTATGTCCAAGAGCGATTCCATCAAGCGGTTTGAGTTTTGGGGACTGGCGCTGTTTGTGGGAATTCCTCTTCCGGGAACAGGTGCATGGACCGGTTCTCTGATTGCAGCTCTTTTGGAGATTGACCTTAAAAAGGCAGTTCTTTCAATTCTTATCGGAGTGGCTATGGCTACCATTATTATGTCATTTGTAAGCTATGGCGTACTCGGAACAATTCTGGGATAAGGAAGAAAGAAGGATAAAAGCCAAATGAGGCGGTAAAGGCAGTAAAATGCTTTTTAGAACTTTCATAGCAGGTTTAGAAGTGTCTCAAAAGGATGAAAGGCTTTGGATTTCTTTTCCTTTTGAGACATTTTTGTCTGTACCTGAAAGACATTAAGGAACAGAAGGAGGCATGGAAGATGGAAGCGTATACAGATTTTGCAGAAGTTTATGATACCTTCATGGACGAAACTCCTTACGAGGAATGGAAGGAGTTTCTGGTAAAAAAACTCAGGGAGCATGGTATAGAAAACGGACTTGTACTGGATTTGGGATGCGGAACCGGCGTAATGTGCGAACTTTTGGATGAGGCAGGTTATGACATGATCGGCGTGGATGTGTCCGAGGGAATGCTGAATATTGCTATGGAGAAAAGAGCTGAGTCCGGGAAAAATATTCTTTACCTGGAGCAGGATATGAGAGAATTTGAACTCTATGGCACAGTAAGAGCTGTAGTGTGCGTCTGCGATTCTCTGAATTATCTTCTCCTTGAGGAAGAGTTGGAAGAGACATTTCGGCTTGTTAACAACTATCTGGATCCGGGCGGAATTTTCCTGTTTGATTTTAATACCGTTTACAAGTATAAGGAAATCATAGGGGATACTACCATAGCAGAAAACAGGGATGAATGCAGTTTTATCTGGGAAAATTATTACCACGAGGAAGAAGAGATCAACGAGTATGACCTGACATTTTTTGTGAGAGAAGAGGATGACCGATTCCGGAAATTTACGGAGACCCATTACCAGAGAGGTTATACTTTAGAGCAGATGAAACGTCTGGTGGAAGATGCAGGTATGATTTTTGTGGAGGCTCTTGATGCACAAACTCACGGAAAAGTGAGAGAAGACAGCGAAAGAGTCTATGTGATAGCGAAAGAATCAGGGAAAAAGAAAGCAGAATGTGAGGAATGAATATGAAAGATTATCTGGTAAGAGCAACAGCGGCAAATGCACAGATCCGGGCTTTTGCTGTGACATCAAAAGAGACCGTGGAGACAGCAAGACTTGCACATAATACAAGTCCGGTCATGACCGCAGCGCTGGGAAGGCTTTTGAGCGCAGGCCTTATGATGGGCAGCATGTTAAAAGGAGAAAAAGATCTGCTGACTTTGCAGATAAAAGGAAACGGAGCGGCAGGCGGGCTGACAGTGACAGCCGATGCGGCGGGAAACGTAAAAGGGTATGTGAATGAACCGATGGTACTGCTTCCTCCTAACAGCCAGGGCAAACTGGATGTGGGCGGAGCCATTGGCAGAGGAGTTCTGACGGTAATTAAGGATATGGGATTAAAAGAGCCCTATACCGGCCAGGTAGAACTGCAGACCGGAGAGATTGGGGATGACCTGACTTATTATTTTGCCACTTCGGAACAGGTGCCTTCTTCGGTAGGGTTAGGTGTTCTCATGGAAAAGGATAATACAGTGCGTCAGGCCGGTGGATTTATTCTTCAGCTGATGCCTTTTGCAGAGGAGGAAGTCATTGCAAAACTGGAAGAAAACCTGAAAAAAGTTACTTCCGTGACAGCTATGTTGGATGAGGGCAAAACTCCGGAGCAGATGCTTGAGATACTCTTAGACGGGCTGTCTATGGAAATCACGGACAGGATGCCGGTGCGTTTTTACTGCAACTGCACCAAAGAAAGGGTGGAAAAAGCCCTGATCAGTATCGGAAAGAAGGAAATGAAAGAGATTGTGGAGGAAGGAAAACCCATTGAGGTAAACTGTCACTTCTGCAATAAAAATTATAAATTTGAGCTGGACGAGCTTAAGGAAATTTTGCGCAAGGCAAAATAGGATGCCGTAAGAGGCCCGGGAGATAAAGGAAGGAGCTAGGACAGGATGAAGCATGGATTTGTAAAGGTAGCGGCCCTTACGCCGAAAATCAGAGTGGCAGACCCGGCATGGAATGCAGAAGCCATTCTGAAAAAAATAAAAGAAGCCCAGGAAAATAAGGCGAAAATCATGGTATTTCCGGAATTGTGCATTACCGGTTTTACCTGTCAGGATTTATTTTTACAGGAGAGAATGCTTGAAGAGGCAAAAAAGGCTTTGCTTAGGATCAAAGATGGCTCCAGGGATGTGGAGGCTCTCATCTTTGTGGGACTTCCTTTAGAGCGTGACGGGAAGCTTTACAATGTGGCGGCTGCACTTTTTAAGGGAAAGATACTGGGCTTCGTTCCGAAAATGTGTCTGCCCAATTATGCAGAGTTTTACGAAGTGAGACATTTTGTAAGCGGAGAGGAAAAGCCGGAAGATTTTATCTTTGAAGGAGAAAAAATTCCGTTTGGAAGTCATCTGCTTTTTTCCTGTGCGAATATGCAGGGACTGAAAGTAGGCTGTGAATTGTGCGAAGATGTGTGGACCGTTCAGCCGCCGTCCACGGCACATGCTATGGCGGGAGCAACGGTGATCGTGAATCTGTCTGCTTCCAATGATACGGTAGGAAAAGGCACTTACCGCAAAAGCCTGATCTGTGCCACCAGCGCAAGACTTCTGTGCGGTTATATCTATACCAGTGCAGGGGATGGAGAATCCACTCAGGATCTGGTTTTTGGCGGACACAATCTGATTGCGGAAAACGGAAGTCTCTTAAAAGAGGCAAAGCGATTTGAAAACCAGAGTATTTATACAGAACTGGATATTCACAGACTTTGCCATGAAAGAAGAAGGATGACCACTTTCAAAAGACAGAGAGCTGAAGATTACCGGGAAATTTTCTTTGAATTGAAAGAAGAACTGACACCTCTGACACGAAAATTTGACAGTGCGCCGTTTGTCCCGTCTGTAAAGGAAGAAAGAGATCTGCGCTGTGATGAGATTCTTTCCATCCAATCTATGGGACTGAAAAAGCGTTATGAGCACACAAACTGCCAGTCGGCGGTTATCGGAGTTTCGGGTGGACTGGATTCAACCCTTGCTCTCCTTGTCACCGTCCGTGCGTTTGATATGTTGGGGCTTGACAGAAGTAAGATACTGGCAGTTACCATGCCTTGCTTTGGAACTACAGACCGTACCTATTCCAATGCCTGCAAGATGGCGCAGACTCTGGGAACTACCCTGAAAGAAGTTAACATCAGAGAATCTGTCAGCCTTCATTTCAGAGACATCGGTCAGGATCCGAATAAGCATGATGTCACCTATGAGAACGGACAGGCAAGAGAGCGAACCCAGGTACTTATGGATCTGGCAAACCAGACCGGAGGTATGGTTATCGGAACCGGAGACATGTCAGAGCTGGCGCTTGGCTGGGCGACCTACAATGGAGATCATATGTCCATGTACGGTGTCAATGCAGGTGTTCCCAAAACTCTGGTTCGTCATCTGGTTCAGTACTATGCGGATACCTGCGGTCAGGAGGAGCTGCGAAAAGTGCTGTTGGATGTATTGGATACTCCGGTAAGTCCGGAATTGCTTCCTCCTGTAGACGGAGTGATCAGCCAGAAGACAGAAGACCTGGTGGGACCTTACGAACTTCATGATTTCTATCTTTACTATATGCTCCGCTGCGGATTCGAACCGGAAAAAATTTACAGGCTGGCCCTGTATGCATTTCAGGGAATTTATGACAAAGAAACCATATTTAAGTGGCTGAAAACATTTTATCGGCATTTCTTTACCCAGCAGTTCAAACGTTCCTGTCTGCCGGACGGACCGAAAGTGGGAAGTGTTGCAGTGTCCCCCCGGGGAGATTTGAGAATGCCTTCGGATGCCAGTGCGGCAGCCTGGATGTCCGCTATAGAAGCTATGGAAGAAAAAGACAGCGCAGATACCTTCGCATGTTAAAGCGAGCCGCCGGAAAGGCAGCAGGCCGGAAGGTATCTGAACTGTCCTGATAAGGAGGAATTCAATTTCCCGCAGAAGAGACATCACTATCCTCAGCGGATGTGACGGAAGCCTTCTGCAGGGCGGAAGAGATAGCATTTAAAAGAACCATGGAGGTGTATTTGTTTTCGTCGGGGTAGGTGATATCCTCAAGGGACTGTTTTTCATAAATCTGCTGGGCGAGCTCATTGAGAGAGGGCTCCATCAGCGGATACATGGTTGCCACGGCGTCATCCAGGTTCACAATGGAGATGGAGTTGATCTGGTCTTCGTCCACTACCACTTCTATGTCCACGGCTGCATCTCCCAACATCAGGGAAGTGGTATACTTTCCCGGTACATAACGGACTGCACGGCCGGAATCGATGTTTACCTCCGTATTTTTTTCCGGCAGGAACATGAGTACCATAAGGACCAGAAATAAAATACCGAGAACTGCAAAGATGCCGGTATAAATCAGTTCTTTTAAATGTAGTACAACAATTTTTGTTTTGGAACTCATAGCAGTATCCCCGATTCTTTTCGATTGATACAGTCTATGGCTGGAAAGAGGAATTTATGACGGGAAAAGGAAAAAGATGTGAGGAAAGAAAAGCTGCGAAAGGATGAAAAAGTATGAAGATTGAATTTACGAAAATGCAGGGATGCGGAAACGATTATGTGTATATCAACGGTTTTACTCAAAACATAAAGCCGGAAGACAAACCGGAGTTCGTAAGAAAAGTCAGTGACAGACATTTCGGAATCGGCAGTGACGGTGTTATTTTTATCAATCCTTCGGATTGTGCGGATTTTGAAATGGAAATGTACAATGCAGACGGAAGCCGTTCGGAAATGTGCGGAAACGGGATCCGCTGTGTGGCAAAATATGTATACGACAAAAAAATGACGGACAGCACGGAAATTTCGATTGTAAGCGGAGGAGCTGTAAAATATCTGCAGCTGACTGTGGAGAATGACGCGGTAAAAAAAGTACGTGTGGATATGGGAGAACCCATTTTAACTCCTGCGCAGGTGCCGGTAAAAGCGGAAGGCGACCGGGCCGTAAATCTGCCGGTTCTGGTGAAAGAAGAAGAGTATCGCATGACTTGCGTGTCCATGGGCAATCCCCATGCAGTGGTATTTGTGGATGATGTGGAGAAGCTGGAAATAGAAAAAATCGGTTCTGATTTCGAAAATCATCCGGTATTTCCCAACCGCACCAATACGGAATTTGTTCAGGTCATTCGCCCGGATTATGTAAAAATGAGAGTGTGGGAGAGAGGCACCGGAGAAACTCTTGCCTGCGGTACAGGCTGCTGTGCCACAGCGGTAGCCTGTGTTTTAAATCAGAAGACAGGTCGTGATGTGACTGTGGAGGTTCTGGGAGGAAAAATCGAAATTTCCTGGGATGAAAAGACAAACCATGTGTTTATGACAGGCCCTGCAGAAATCGTTTTTGAAGGAACCATTTCCTGGGAATAATAAAAAAGTGTGCGCTTTGGCGCACACTCGCGCCGAGCGCGATTGCCATCAGGCAATAGTTACTTTGTGCGCGAGTGCGCATCCATAGCGGAGCGTCTTTTTTATGTGATGGGAAAGGGACTTCCTTATCACATAAAAAAGTGTGCGGTAAAACGCACACTTTTTGTTTTACTGGAAGAGATAGTTTAAAAATTCCACGGCGGTATCTGTACGCTGGCTGTTTGATACAATCGCATAGTAGACAGGGGATACACCGGGATACAGGTTCATTTCCTGAAGTTTAGCGGAAGAGGAAACATCGATTCCGATGGGAATTTCGCCCTTTCCGTCATCCGGCACGTCCATGTAATAGAGAGAATCGCTGTATTCTTCCAGGATTTCTTCCGGAAGAATTGTGGAGAGATCTGCATAGCTTGCCTCTTTGCCGTAATATTCCAGCAGTTCCTGATCGGTAAAGACAGAATCCAGTTCCATTGCGCTGATCATTGCAATCATTTTCTGGACGTTTGCGATGGAATACATATCTCCACCGTCCAAATCCAAAGAGAAAGCCGGTTCAATGTTCACCTCGAAATCTTCTGTATTGATTTCAGCAAAAGTTTCAAACTCGCTGATATAGGTATCTATATTATTGGAAGGAAGGCTGTTGATACATATCGTATACAGAGCTATATCTTTTTGGGTCACTATGGTATAGATAAGATTGCCTCCCAGAAGAAGAACAAGAATGGTTACTATAACATGGACTTTATAATAATCAATAAAGTAGGAAAGTTTTTCTTTAAAAGGGCGGTCTTTCAGCTTTTGATGCTGTTCCCGTATTTCATCGTTTACAGAGTTGCCTGCTGCCATAAAATAAGCCTCCATCATCCGTAGATATATTTGTATTTTTGGTACGCCGGACAAAAGCCGGCACGGGAAAAACACAGAAAGTGTCAGACCCTGTCTATCATGATAAACTTTGGAAAACAGACTGTCAATGTTATACGTTAGATTAGAGTGTGAAAAAAGTATGAAGAAACCATGAAACTTTCCAAAAACAGCCGTTTGCGCAGGCAAATTGTATTGAAAAATGACGGTATTTGTACTATCATAAAAACATACATCATAATTTAAGCACAAGGTGGTATTAAGAGATGGGAGACACATATGTGGAATGGATGGTCAAAAAGAAACCATCCACGGGAATGAATGTCCTGAAAGGTATTCTGATTGCGCTGACGGTGATCATGGTTCTGCTTGGAATGGTCATCGTGATTTTCTGGATTCCGGCAATCATTTTCGGACTGGCAGCTTATTTTCTTAACTTACAGGGAAACCTGGAATACGAATACCTGTATGTAGATAAGGAATTGGCAGTGGACAAGATCATGGCCAAGACGAAGAGAAAGAAATTGGAACGTTTTTCCATAGAAAGAATGGAAATTCTGGCTCCGATAAAATCCTGGCATCTGGACGATTTCAAGAACAGACAGTTAAAAACAATCGATTACAGCAGCGGAGTGGAGAAGCAGCCGGATATCCGTTACGTAATGATTTATAATGGGGAAAAGAGAGTCATCTTCGAGCCGAACACAGAGATGGTTAAGGCCATTCAGTCTGTGGCACCCAGAAAAGTATTTCTGGATTGACAGGACGGATGAAGTTTGATACACTTTTCAGAAAATACAAAAAGAGTGTCCTGAGAGTTGAGCAGGGCGTTTGTCATAGCAGATTTTAGAGCAGTATTGACCGAAATAAAACAGGTATGACGGACAGCCCCCATCTTTTGGGGCACCCTTTTCCTATTTTTACTATTATATTTCAGCGAATGAGAAACAGGAGGAGAGACGATGGGTCAGCTTATCGGAGATGGCATTACCTTTGATGATGTGCTTTTAGTTCCGGCATATTCTCAGGTGATTCCCAATCAGGTAGACGTGACAACCTGGTTGACAAAAAAAATCAAACTTAACATTCCCATGATGAGTGCGGGAATGGACACCGTTACCGA
The DNA here is from genome assembly GCA_944381635.1 of uncultured Lachnospiraceae bacterium. GTDB lineage: Bacteria > Bacillota > Clostridia > Lachnospirales > Lachnospiraceae > CALWLY01. The sequence continues at coordinate 93,348 of CALWLY010000005.1, read as the reverse complement.
ACACAGAATGGCGATTGCCATGGCAAGACAGGGAGGTATCGGTATTATTCACAAAAACATGTCTATTGAAGCTCAGGCAGAAGAGGTAGACAAAGTAAAACGTTCTGAGAACGGTGTTATTACAGATCCATTTTCTTTATCCCCGGAACATACCTTAAAAGACGCCAATGATCTTATGGCTAAATTCCGTATTTCCGGCGTTCCGATTACCGAAGGCAAAAAGCTGGTCGGTATCATCACAAACCGTGATTTAAAATTCGAAACAGATTTCTCAAAGAAAATTAAAGAGTCCATGACCTCAGAAGGACTGATCACCGCAAAAGAAGGGATCACTTTAGAGGAGGCCAAGAAAATTCTGGCTAAGGCAAGAAAAGAAAAGCTTCCGATCGTGGATGACGATTTTAATTTAAAAGGACTTATCACCATTAAAGATATCGAAAAGACAATCAAATATCCTTTGGCTGCCAAGGATGCCCAGGGAAGACTGCTTTGCGGTGCAGGTGTGGGAATTACAGCAAATGTTCTGGACAGAGTGGCAGCGCTGGTAGAAGCGAAAGTTGACGTTATCGTTCTGGATTCCGCACACGGACATTCGGAAAACGTGCTTCGCTGCATCCGCATGATCAAGGAGAAATATCCGGAACTTCAGGTAATTGCAGGAAACGTGGCAACCGGAGAAGGAACCAGAGCACTGATCGAGGCAGGAGCAGATGCAGTGAAAGTCGGCATCGGCCCCGGTTCTATCTGTACCACCCGTGTTGTTGCCGGAATCGGTGTTCCTCAGGTGACAGCCATTATGGACTGTTATGCAGCGGCAAAAGAATACGGAATCCCGATTATCGCAGACGGTGGCATTAAATATTCCGGAGATATTACAAAAGCGATCGCAGCAGGCGGCAGCGTATGTATGATGGGCTCCATGTTTGCAGGATGTGACGAAAGCCCGGGAACTTTTGAACTGTTCCAGGGACGTAAATATAAAGTATACCGCGGCATGGGATCTATCGCGGCTATGGAAAACGGTTCCAAGGATCGTTACTTCCAGAACGATGCCAAAAAGCTTGTTCCGGAAGGTGTGGAAGGCCGTGTGGCATACAAGGGGCTTGTGGAAGACACCGTGTTCCAGATGATTGGCGGTCTGCGCGCAGGTATGGGATACTGCGGTGCACAGACCATTGAAGAATTGAAGGAGAAAGGCAGATTTATCAAGATCAGCGCCGCTTCCCTGAAAGAAAGCCACCCTCACGACATCCATATCACAAAAGAAGCTCCAAACTACAGCACAGGAGACTGAGTTTGGGCATAAATCAGAGAAGAATGTAACAGCTCAGCTTTCGCTTTACGATGGCAGTTCGAACTGTTGCAGGATATTTTTCTTATCCGAAAAAAAGGGTTGTCAAATAAGAGAGAATCCTTTATAGTAATAGCAGGACGTGTGACTGGCGGATTAGTGGAGTTCACCACAGGGAGCACGTAAGGAAAGAAATCGACCGCCTGGGTACTTTTGACAGCAGTAGAAGTATTCAGGCGGTTTTTTTATATGGCGGGAAACTTCATTTTCTGCCGTATAAAAAAAGGCGCTCTGCCAAAGCGCATTTCGCACTGCGGCGGAGAGGAAATAAATCGCAGAGCGACCCGCCGCAGGCGGAGAATTTCGCATTGCGAGATTCTTTCTTAATTAAAACGAAAACTCGTTCAAGATTTACAAAGGGAGGAAAAGCCATGCAGATGTTATCACTGGCAGAAGAATTAAAACAGAATGCCTATCCTGGAAGAGGAATTATCGTTGGAAGATCACAGGACGGAACCAAAGCGGTGACTGCTTATTTTATCATGGGAAGAAGCAGCAACAGCAGAAATCGTATTTTCGCTGTAGAAGGAGAAGGGATCCGTACGGAAGCGTTTGATCCTTCCAAGCTGGAGGATCCCAGCCTGATTATCTATGCACCGGTTCGGGTTCTTGGAAACCAGACGATCGTTACCAACGGAGATCAGACGGATACGATTTATGATGGCTTAAAAGAAGGACTTACTTTTGAACAGTCTTTAAGAAGCAGGGAGTTCGAGCCGGATGCTCCCAACTATACACCCCGTATTTCCGGTTTGATGCAGGTGGAGAACGGAAAATTTTCTTATGCTATGTCTATATTAAAAAGCAACAATGGCAGTCCGGACAGCTGCAGCCGCTATACATTTTCTTATGAAAATCCGGCAGCAGGGGAAGGACATTTCATCCACACTTATATGCATGACGGAAATCCGCTTCCCAGCTTTGAGGGAGAACCGAAGCTGGTGTCAATCCCTGACGACATGGAGAGCTTTGCATCCATGCTCTGGGAAAATCTGAACGAAGAAAATAAAGTATCCCTGTTTGTGCGTTATATCGACATTGCAACAGGAAAGTACGAGACAAAAATCATTAACAAAAATCAGTGAGTTTAACAAAATCATTGAGTATCATTGCAGAGAAAAACACGGATCAGCATCAAAGATCCGGAGTAAAAGCGCTGAAAATGTTGTTTGATAGGCCCCAGGCGGCAGAATGAGAGGTAAAACAGATGAATGAGATTCAGTTAAAATACGGATGTAACCCGAATCAGAAACCTTCCAGAATTTTTATGGAGGACGGCAGCGACCTGCCCGTAACCGTGTTGAACGGAAAACCGGGATATATCAATTTTCTGGATGCTTTTAACGGCTGGCAGCTTGTCAGCGAGCTGAAAAAAGCCACAGGACTTCCGGCAGCAACTTCTTTTAAACACGTTTCCCCGGCGGGGGCAGCAGTGGGACTGCCGCTGACAGACATTCTGGCAAAAATTTACTGGGTGGATGATTTGGGAGAACTTTCTCCTTTGGCATGTGCCTATGCAAGAGCAAGAGGAGCAGACAGAATGTCTTCCTTCGGTGATTTTATTGCGCTGTCAGATGTGTGCGATACCGATACAGCAAAGCTGATCAAGAGAGAAGTTTCCGACGGTGTCATTGCTCCCGGCTATACAGAAGAAGCTCTTGCAATTTTAAAGGAAAAGAAAAAAGGAAACTATAATATCATTCAGATCGATCCTGCCTACAAACCTGCAGAATTGGAGCGCAAACAGGTATTTGGCATTACGTTTGAACAGGGACGCAACGAACTGGATATTGATGCAGACCTGCTTTCCAATCTGGTAACTGCAAATAAAGAGGTTCCGCAGGAAGCGCTGACGGATATGAAGATTGCGCTGATTACGCTGAAATATACACAGTCAAATTCTGTATGCTATGTAAAAGGCGGACAGGTGATCGGAATCGGAGCAGGTCAGCAGTCCAGAGTTCACTGCACAAGACTGGCAGGAACCAAGGCGGACAACTGGTGGCTGCGCCAGTCCCCGCAGGTTATGAATCTTCAGTTTGTGGACGGTTTAGGGCGTGCAGACAGGGATAATGCCATTGATGTTTATATCGGAGAGGAATACGAAGATGTTCTGGCAGAAGGAGTATGGCAGACCAAATTCAAGGTAAAACCTCCGGTATTTACCAGAGAAGAAAAGAGAGCATGGCTGGATAAGCTGACAGATGTGACTCTTGGATCGGATGCATTCTTCCCGTTCTCCGACAACATCGAACGTGCCTACAAAAGCGGCGTGAAATACATTGCACAGCCCGGCGGTTCCGTCAGGGACGAAGCAGTGATCGAGTGCTGTGACAAATATGGAATGGCTATGGCGTTTACAGGAATTCGTCTGTTCCATCATTAAAAGAGTGGAAATAAACCGCCAGAGATAGTCTTATGCAGGAAATAAATGGCTCGGAAATGGGAATAACCAGATGGTTACATCCATTTCCGGGCTATTATTATTTGAAAGGAGACAGTAACAGATTCTCTTTTTGGACATAATATTCTCAAGATAAAACCAGGAAGATGGAAAGAAGCAGAAAAAAAATTTGCAAAAACAGGGTAGTATGTTATACTTTATGTAACACAAATATGAAAAAATGAAAATAATGATATATTTTGTAATGGTTTTATAAAGCAGTAATAGGAGATAATTATGGGAAAAGTTTCTTTGGATAATCGGGTTGTCAATATTTTAAATCGTATTCATGCAGGCGTGCTCTATTGTAAGAACGACGAGTATTCTACAATCCTTTATGCAAACGACTTTTTTTATCAGATGATAGGATATGAAAAGGACGAATTTGCGATTCTTTTCAGCAACCGTTTTGCGGACTTGGTGGTGGATGATGTATCGCATATTTTAGCTTCTATAAGTGAACACATTGCGCAGGGAAAGGATCTGGATATTGATTACCGAATGCGCAATAAAAAGGGAGAAATTTTCTGGGTGCATGATACCGCCAAATATGAATATGAGAATGATTGCTGGTATGTGACGATTATGGATATCACAGAGATGAAGAGCATTGAATACGAGAGGGAAAGACTGGAGTTTTACCTCAATAACATGCCCAACAAAATCGTTATATGTGATAAAAATGAAGCTATTGTCTATAAAAATAAATGTGTGGAAGAATGTATCTATTACGATAAGGAAGCATCTTCTCTTCAGCAGTTGATTGGAGACAACATATTGGGACGGCAGCTGGACGATATTTTGAAACAGGCATCCGGCGGAGACATCGTAGAGTACGAGACAAGATATCAGGAAAATGGAATTTTTGTGGGGCATGACAAAAACCGCATGATTCCCATCAAAAATCAGAATGATGAGATCATCAGCTATATGCAGGTAAGCGAGGATCTTCTGAATAAAACAGATGGACTGACTCATTTCCCTACACGGCCTATGTTCGAATATTATTATAATTATTTTGTGAAAGCACATCGTGATAAGCCTGTGCATCTTATGATCCTTGATGTGGATGAATTCAAGAAAATCAACGATACGTATGGACATCATATCGGCGATGAGGTAATCCGCAGCACGGGGCATAAGCTCACTGCTGTTTTGGGAAAGGAAGACTATATCTGTAGGTTCGGCGGGGATGAATTTCTGATTCTGTTTGTAGATCAGGGTATCGATATCGTGCTGGAAAAATGTCGTTATATTTTAAGCATTCAATCCAGATATCTGCAGATGGAAGATAAAGTGATCGAAGTAAATTACAGTGTGGGAATCGCATCCAGGGAAGAAAACGAAAATTATAAAGAATTGCTGGAAAAGGCGGACAAAGCGCTGTATCATGTGAAAGAAAACGGAAAAGGCGGCGTCATGATTTACGGCGAAGGCGGTAAATGTGTTATGAAGAGCGAAATATAGAGAGTAATTGAATTTATTTGAAAATGCTGTTTTTTTAAAAAATGAAACAGCTCCATTTCGGAAAAAGCGTTGTTAAAACGACGCCTTCCCGAAGGGAGCTGTTTTTATTTGTCTGGCAGTTTCTGCCGAATAAACAAGTTACTGCCTGCTGAATAAACTGTTTTGTTTGACGGATCTTTAGAACAAGATCAGAAATAAATCAGATGGTGTCTTTGGTGAAAGAAACGTCGTCCGGCAGTTTCAGGCTGTAATAGTAGCCTGCCATAGTAATCTGCATATAAGGAGATACGTAAAGCGCAGCAATACCGCAGGTTACGGTTACCAGTAAAAGCCACAGGATAAAGGAAAGCTCCAGGACAAAATATTCTCCCAGGTGACCGCTCATCATGATCTTGCTTTCACGGATACACTGCATAACGCCTTTCTCAGGGTTTTCCGCAAGGATGAAAAAGGCCTGTGAATAGCGCAGTCCGGCGATAATACCGGGAATAATGCAAAGAAAAGTCCAAAGGGTTGTGAAAAAGGCTATTGCAATCGTAAGACCCAAGGCTTTTAATCCGAAACGGAAAAAAGCAAACAGTTCAGAGATGCCGGTATCCCTGTGTGAGAAAACTTTGAGAGCATAGCTGTTCCAGCCCAGAGTAAGCGCTGAAGTTACGAAAGTAACTACCAGATAAAGAATCAGAGAAAGAACAATAATCAGCACAGCAAGAGAAATCTCTCCGCTGACTTCGGCTATGACCGCAAAAATGCTGTTGATCAGCTGCGATACCATGGTAACGGCCAGTATAACAACAGCCATAACAAGGGTGGTAAGTGCCGGATGCGGATTGGCAGCTTGCATGGCAGCCTTGGCATCCATTTTTAAGAGTGCTCGATTCATAAAAAATCCCCTCCTGAAAAGAAAAATAATATAGTATGTTAATGAAGATGGAGCACAACAGAAAGTTCATTCCTCCGGACACCGATGGTGAAAGCGCCCGACACAAAAGGTCGTATTTTTAAGAGTCAGAATATGTCGAAGCAGCGCATCTGTCATCGTAACAAAGTATATCATGAAATGATACTTTTTTCCAGTAAAGTATTAGAAAAGTAATGCCGTATTTTATGAGAAGTACGGGGATTTTTTCATTGTATTTTACCTTATAGTTATGATATGATAAAAAACAGTGAAATAGTATCTGAATACCGATGGACGCGAATTCTGTCGCTGCATTGGTATCTGGATGCCGGTGCCGTCCATGGTATGAGCGGCACGGCGGCTCGCAGATTGTTTCAGCGAGAAGGAAAGAGAATCTGTAAGGAGAGAAATACCATGTGTAAAGAAAATCTGGAAAAGAATGAAACTGTGGAAAAAGAAACCGTTTCCAAAAATTTTATCGAACAGATTATTGAAAAAGACCTTGCGGAAGGTGTTTATGATACAGTGCATACAAGATTTCCGCCGGAACCCAACGGTTATCTTCATATCGGACATGCAAAAAGTATCCTGTTAAACTATGGACTGGCACAGAAATACCATGGCAAGTTCAATATGCGTTTTGATGATACCAACCCTACCAAGGAAAAGGTGGAGTTTGTGGAATCTATCAAAAAGGATATCCAGTGGCTGGGAGCAGACTGGGAGGACAGACTCTTCTTTGCGTCCAACTATTTTGGAGATATGTACGAGGCAGCAGTAAAGCTTATTAAAAAAGGAAAAGCTTATGTATCGGATCTGTCAGCCGATGAAATCAGAGAGTACAGAGGAACTCTGACCGAACCCGGAAAAGAAGATCCTTCCAGAAACCGCAGCGTGGAGGAAAACCTGAAGCTGTTTGAAGAGATGAAAGAAGGAAAATATGAGGATGGAGAGAAAGTTCTGCGTGCCAAAATTGACATGACATCCCCGAACATGAATATGCGAGATCCGGTTCTTTATCGTGTGGCACATATGACTCACCATAATACAGGAGATGCATGGTGCATTTACCCTATGTACGATTTTGCACATCCCATTGAAGATGCCATCGAAGGAATCACACACTCTATCTGTACACTGGAGTTTGAAGACCACAGACCGCTGTATGACTGGGTGGTAAGAGAGCTGGAATATCCTCATCCCCCCAAACAGATTGAGTTTGCAAAGATGTACCTGACCAATGTGGTGACAGGAAAGCGTTATATCAAAAAGCTGGTGGAAGATGGAATTGTAGACGGCTGGGATGATCCCCGTCTGGTATCCATCGCGGCGCTCAGAAGAAGAGGATTCACACCGGAATCCATCAAAATGTTTGTGGAGCTGTGCGGTGTATCCAAGAGCAACTCTTCTGTAGACTATGCGATGCTGGAGTATTGTATCCGCGAAGATTTAAAATTGAAAAAACCTCGTGTGATGGCGGTATTAGACCCTATCAAGCTGGTTATTGACAATTATCCGGAAGGAGAGATTGAGTGGCTGGATGCGCCCAATAACCTGGAAAATGAGGCTCTTGGAGAGAGAAAAATTCCGTTTGGAAGGGAACTGTACATCGAAAGAGAAGATTTCATGGAACAACCCCCCAAAAAATATTTCCGTCTTTTCCCGGGAAATGAAGTGCGCCTGATGAATGCTTACTTTGTAACCTGCACGGGCTTTGAAAAAGATGAAAACGGAAATGTGACGGTAGTCCATGCAACCTACGATCCGGAGACAAAATCCGGCAGCGGTTTCAATGCACGCAAAGTAAAAGGAACTATCCACTGGGTTTGCGCGCAGGAAGCTGTAAAGGCAGAAGTAAGACTGTACGAGAACATTATCGACGAGGAAAAAGGTGTTTACAACGAAGACGGCAGTCTGAATCTGAATCCCAATTCTCTCACAGTAAAGGAATGTTATCTGGAGCCTTCTCTGAAGGATGCAAAACCTTTCGAAAGCTTCCAGTTTGTAAGACAGGGATTTTTCTGTGTGGATTACAAAGATTCCAAAGAGGGAGCACCGGTATTTAACCGTATTGTTTCCTTAAAGAGCTCCTTTAAGCTGCCTAAATAAAGAGAAGCTATAAGACAAATAGAAAAATAAAATGAGAAAAATGCTGCAAAAATCTCAAGTCAACTGTCTTTCATACCCTGTTTTGTGAGCGCTCGCCGCGTGGGACCAAATCAGGTATGAGGATAGAGGAAATCAGATTTTGCAGCATTTTTTGCATGCATTATCCGATGCTGTTTTTCTCATCTTCCCGGAAAACTTTGGAAAGTAAAAACGGCAGGAAGCAGATAGCGTTGATAACAAGAAGAATCAGAATATCTGTCCAGCGAATTACCTGATTGCTGATGGAAGAAGCGGTTCCGGTAAAAACTACCACCAGGTTGTTGTTTAAAAAGTGAAGAATCACAGGAACCCAGATATTTTCTGTTTTCATGTAGGCATAAGCAAAGAAAACCCCCAGAGAAATACAGGTGATCTGCTGAGCTACGATACTCTGAAGCCAGGTGTCAGGGCTGTAATAGAAAATATTGATAGGCAGATGCCATAAGCCCCAGATTACGCCAAGAAGAAGGACTCCGGCCCGTTTGCCGAAGCGATTCTGAAGAAGGGGCTGCAGATAGTAGCGCCATCCGTATTCTTCGCCAAAAAACGCAGTGAAAACAAGGAAGAAGTTAATGGGAAGAGAAACGAGCATGACCCAGGGATAGGGTGTGGAAAACAGTTCCGCAAGCTGTGTATAGGAGCCGTCAAAGAAGGACGAAATCAGGATTCTGGCAAAATATAAAAGCAGAAAGATTCCCACATACAGGAAGGGCTTTTTCTTTCCGTGACCGGAAAAGGTAAGCCCGAAAGCAAAGCGTTTTTCCTTCTTTTCGGTCAAAAGTAAAATCCACAGAATGATACTGGATAGGATGACAACATAGTTGGAAAACAGAGCCCAGAACATGGACTGTTGGAAAAGGAAGCAGCTTAAAACACAGCCAATAGCCATGATGGCAGCAGTGATAAGAAAGCCGATATAAAATCGTTTTGGCATGGCATCCGATTTTCTGGTTATCAGAAAAGCCAGTATGACACCGGCTGCCGGATAGTACATCTGTGCATTTGGGAAAATCGATACGTCATTTCCCTGGTAAAAGCTGTAGCCCATGAAAATGCCCAGAAGGTAAGGAAGCAGATAGGCGATGAGAAAGAAGATGCCCACTTCCTTTCGGTTAACTGTAAACGATGACTTTGGTTTCATAATGAAATCCCCCTGAAGTAATGTTATTTCTTCTGCCTTAGCACAGCCGCAGGAATTCTATCTGTTTTCAACGATATGTCGCCAAATAGGTTCCGAAACCTGTGATAAGGAAAAGATATACCCTAATTATGTGATTTTCTTAGGCATTTGTAAATGGAATATTTTGAGTATATTTAGTCGGGAGTGCGCATAAAAATTAGTAAGGCCCGGCGGGGGTTGGAAATACGCGCTGAATTGAAAAATAAAAGCAGTTATCTGTAAATAAAAGTAGCGAAACACAAAATTTGTGATAGAATGGGTAAAGAAGAAAATAAGTGGAGGAAAGAGAAATGATAAACTATTTGCTTGGCGGCACATATCCCATAACTGCATTTCTGGGAATTTTGTGCGCATTTGGCTTTACATGCCTGCTTACATCAAAGCTGAGCCGTTTTTTGCCGAAAGATGCAGGAAGAGAGTTTGCCCATGACGGAAAACTTTCAGCGGGGAAACCAAGAGGAGCAGGAATCATATTTGTATGCGTTTTTGTGGCATCTGCACTGTTGTTTGGCAGACTGAATGTGGAAATCCTTATCTATCTTGGCCTGGTTCTGGTTGAGATGCTTACCGGATATCTGGATGATGCCTCGGACAAGCCCTGGGGAGAATTTAAAAAGGGAATTCTGGATTTTGTCGTAGCAGTGGCTGTTGCGGCTACTTTTGTACATTTTCACACGACTACGGTGGAAATCGCTACCTTTGGCATAAGCGTTGCCATTCCTCCTGTGGTGTTTTATATTCTGGCAATCATACTGGTATGGGGTTCGATCAATGTGACAAACTGCGCGGACGGCGTGGACGGGCTCTCCGGTACGCTGACGCTGATCACACTGGGAACTTTGTATGTTGTGTTTAATATTAAAGGAGAAGAAGAAGATTTTCCTTTCCTGATTCTGCTTTTTATGGTATGCATTCTGGGCTATTTGTGGTACAATGCCACGCCAAGCCGCCTTCTGATGGGAGACGCCGGTTCCAGGGCAATGGGAATTTTTATCAGCATTGCAGTGCTGATGACAGGCAGCCCGTTTTTTTACCTTTTAGCTGCCTTTGTGCTGATGATGGACGGCGGTCTGGGGCTTTTGAAAGTATCCCTGCTTCGTTTCTTTAAAATCCGCATTTTGAAAAATACCACAACCCCTCTGCACGATCATGTGCGCAAAAAACTCGGATGGTCCAACACACAAACCGTATTTCGCTTTGCCATTATACAAATCGTAATCTCCGTGGCAGCCATCTATATGATGATCCTGTGACAGCACAGGGGAAAATGGGAATGTATGCAGGAGTGTGGGAGCGCAGAGCGTGAAGCATTCCGTGATATCAGAGAAAATAGAAAAAGGTCATAAGTTTTGTGGCTGCATAAAAAAGCCCGAAACAGAAAACCCCCGGCCAATGTTCGGTGGTCGTAAAACAGTAATATGTGAATTTCTTGGAACAGGCATGATTTCGGTCATGCCTGTTCCGCTTTTATCAGTTCATCCACGGGAATATAGCCAACAAGGTCATATTCGATATGTACCCTCTGTTTGCGTTTACCGCTGGACTTGTCCGGTGCCTCCACATAAACCGCCTTTACAAGCTCTCTGAGAGCATATGGCGTAAGTTCTGTGAGGTCGGTGTATCTGCGTGCCCGCTGAATAAACTGTTCAAGGTCTTCTATCTGTCGTTCCTGTACTTCAATCTCTTTTTGCAGATTTACGATTTCAACTTTGAGCTGCGCCTGCTCATCCTCGTAGGTCTTGCTCATCATGGCAAAGCGATCATCGTTCAGCTTGCCCTTGGCGTTGTCCTCGTAGATTTTGATAAACAGGCGGTCAAGTTCCCCTATACGCTTTTCTGCCTGTGCCAGACGCTTCTTATATACCCTTATGGTTTCCTCGCTTTGCAGACGGAGTTTTTGCTCCATTTCCACCCTGAAATGTGCTTCATATCGGGTCACATACGAGATAACCTCTTTCATGTGATTCCAGACCAAATCCTCCAGAACTACGGCACGAATGTAGTGTCCGCTGCACTTGTCCTTGTTGGCTCGATGAGTGGAACAGGTGAAAAAGTCCTGTCTCTTTTCAAAGTATTTGGTGGTGGAATAGTAGAGCTTCTGCTTGCAATCAGCACAGAACACCAATCCCGAAAACGGACTGCTCTTGCCTGTTGCCGTTCGCCTGTGTCGCTGCTGACGAATCTCCTGCACCTTGTCAAAGACTTCCTGCTCGATAATGGCAGGATGGGTGTTGTAGAAAATCACTCGATTTTCTTCGGGATTTTCCCGCTGCTTTTTGTCCCAAATGGAATTGGTGTAGGTCTTGAAATTGACCGTTGCGCCAATGTACTCTTTTCGTTCAAGAATATTGACAATGGTGCTTTCGTGCCAGCGGTAAGGGTTCTCCGGCTCGGTGTGCGGTGTTTTCACGCCTTGCTTGTTTTTGTATGCGGTAGGCGTGAGTATCTTATCCTTTTCAAGCTGGTCCGCAATTTGGCTCGGTCCACGACCGTTCATGCAGAGCGTGAAAATCTTCTTGACCACCTGTGCAGCTTCCTCGTCGATCACCCATTCCTTTGGGTTTTCGGGGTTCTTCATGTAGCCATACGGCACATGGACGGTCAATCTTTCGCCACGCTCACCTTTTGCTTTTTGCACCGCACGAATCTTTCGGCTTGTATCCTTTGCGAAAAATTCATTGAACCAGTTTTTAATACCGGCAATATCGCTGTCGGTGCTGTTGGGATGGATACTGTCAAAGTGGTCGTTGATGGCGATGTAGCGGACATCGTTTTGAGGGAAAGTGTAGTTGATATACAGTCCCGTCAATGCGGAGTTTCGCCCAAGCCTTGATAGGTCTTTCGTAATGACCACACCCACATGACCGGCTTCAATTTCATCAAGCATTTTCTGAAAACCAGGACGATCATAGGTCACACCGCTGTAACCGTCATCGATGAAAAATGTCGGGTGGGGGAAGCGGTGATCTCGTGCGTATTGAAGCAACATGGCCTTTTGATTTTGAATGGAATTTGACAAATCCTCTTTGCCGTTTTTCTTCTCATCCTTGGTGTCCTCTACGGACAATCTGCAATAAAGTGCTGTGATTTTGTCGGTTGCCCTTAACATTTCGTTATCCTCCTTTGGTTGGGCAACTGTCTGTACAGGATTGGAATTGGTGTTTATATCAAGAGAGGTGTCGCTATTCATTCGCCATCCTCCGTGATATCAGATTCGTCATCGGCAGCGTTTTGCTCCATAATGCGTTTGAGCTTTTTATCAAGAGTTTCCGTGCCCTCGTAGCTGCCTGTAACTGTGTATTCTGCGCCGCCGATTTCATCCACGATTGTCACTTCGGGCAGCCAAAAGGCAGACGGATTTTTTACAACGATGTTACCGCTTTCATCAAACTTGATGTCACGCTTTGGTGCACCATCGGGGCGAGGCTCGACCTTGGCATACGGGTCGGGATTGGAGAAGTAGTATTCGGGAACTTTCTCGTTATGCTCTCCACTCGCAATCTGTTCCTCAAAAATCAAATCGTCTATTTCTTCGGGAGTAAGCTCTCGGGCTTCGTTCTCTTTTCGTTTCTCATTCATCCGGTCGAACCTCCTTTTCTTTCATTCACTTCGATTCGTTTTATTCAAAGTATCATTGGGATCGTAAGCACAGTAGGTGTAGCTGCACACGGCGATGTTTTACAAAATGCAGCGTTGCCGATATAGTGGAAAATGAAAATCTTTAATTTGCCTACAAAAGGTCAAAACAAACTTTGCAAGCAGTGCACGTGTGTACACACATCGTGCATTTTTCAAATTTCAGCAAAGCTGAATTTTGCAAAAGCTTGTTGGGAAGCATCCCAAACCCTTTGACGATTTTTTCAAAATCGGCTACGCTCCTGCGGAGCTAACATCATTTCAGATGGGAAAGAGAAAGCAGAATTTTTTTAATGCCTTCGTAAATTTCTTCCTGATTCTTTTTGATTTCTTCAATGTCCGCTTCGTAGATGTTACCCGTTGTGTTAAGTTGTTTGGCAATCTGGTTTTCGCTGTTGGATATTCGTTTCATTTTGGAAGTCAACTGACGGAGTTCGGGCATATCCAAATTTACAACATACCCGTCGATTGCCATTTTGCGGAGATAGGCACTCATGTTCTCTGTTCCCATCTGTGCCATTTTCTTTCTTATCAACTCGTATTCTTGATCGTTCACAAAGAACTTTATCTGTTTCGGACGCAGTCTATTTCTTCTATCAGCCATAACCTCTCTACTTTCTAAAAACAAATATAAATTTATTGAAGCCCCATGATAAAGATCACCAGTGCCATGACCGTCATAACGGTCCAACCAATGTATCGTCTTGCAATCTCCCAATCGGACGGTTCCGCATAGTCTACATTGCGGATTCGGAATGCCAGATTCCAACGGAATAGTTCATCGGCAAACAGTACAGAAAGTGCATTGAGAATACAAATAAATACCGCTCCAAACCATGCAAAGCCTTCGCCTTTATGAGTCATCTCGGGTTCATTCATTAATTCCCATATGGTCAATGCAGATGGTTCCACAGGATCAATGATATTTCCGTTTTCATCTCGCTCAATTCCATCGCTTGTTACATAAGAAAAACCGAAGTTATCAAATGTACCATCTTCGTTGTATAGCCAATAGGAATCTCCTAAATCTAAGATACCACCACGAAATAAAATTTCATCGTCTTTGCGAAGTTCCACTCCTGTCATGTGGTCCGCCAAGTCTTCTTCTTTGGGAATAGCAGTTGGATCTTCTATTGCTTTATAAGTACCATAGATTTTATCGCCATGCTGAAATACTACGGTCTTATCTTTGGACACGGTAAAAACAGCCTGTTTTCCCATAAATTCGCCTGAATACACAGTATTTCCGTTTGTCACAGTTGGAACAAGGATCGAGTCCTTGTATGCAAAACCAACCCTCGAAATTGTTTTAGGATAAATCACTGCAAACACCAGCGCCATCATAATCATGATAATCAGAAGACCTTTTTGAAAAAGATTTAAGTTCTTTATTCTGTTCATGTATATACCTCCTATTTACAATTCGAGTAAGAAAGATTATTGTAATTTTATATTGGGGGTGGTGTGTCCACACATATTATACCGCATCTGCGTATTTTCTTCAATATGACATGCTGCACTTTATCGCAATAAAGCGTAACATTCTTTGAAAGCACACCCCAAGTTGACCTTGGGGCGTGTGTACATCAATCAAGAGATTTGTATTCTGTTACTCCCTTTAGATAGGCTTTGGGATTGCTGGTAAGTATCAAATCGGCGTATGCCATCGGGTCATTATAGATCAGATAGTCAAGCTCTGACCGCTGATACATATTGTTGACTACCTCATTTTCAACGGCGATTGTGTCAATAGCAATCATGCTGCCGTCTGAAAAACAAAGCTCTACACAAGCGGTATCAAGGTTAAATTTGCAAGATAACAGGTGTTTCATGGTGAATACCTCCGTAATTTTTATATTTTGTTGCTAAAAAAGAACGATGCCGGTCATGTGACTCGACATCGTTCTTTTCGTTGTTGTTTCCAAACCTGTCAGACAGATGCCGTAAAATAGTAATTTTTTAGAATTACTGTCTTACGAGCACCCGTCTAATTGGCCGGGGGTTTTGTTTTGAAGTAAAATCCCTTAACTTACAAAAGGATTATTCTGCATCTGTGGAGTACAGTTTAACCAGTTTCTCCAGATGTGCAAAACGTTCTTTTGCAGCAGCTTCGTTCTTAGCGAACAGATCGTCTGCTTTTTCAGGGAAGGAACGTTTCAGTGAGCTGTAACGTACTTCGTTCTCCAGGAAGGAGCGGTAATCACCGGTAGGAACTTTGGAATCCAGAGTGAACGGATTCTGTCCAGCTTCCTTCTTAGCAGGGTTGAAACGGAACATATTCCAGTATCCGCATTCAACGGCACGTTTCATTTCTGCCTGGCAGTTGTTCATGCCGCCTTTGATACCATGCATTTCACAAGGAGCGTATCCGATGATCAGGGACGGTCCATGATAGCTTTCAGCTTCGTGGATAGCATCCAGTGTCTGTTTCTGGTTAGCGCCCATAGCAACCTGTGCTACGTATACATAACCATAGCTCATAGCGATTTCTGCAAGGCTCTTCTTGCCTGTAACTTTACCGGAAGCAGCAAACTGTGCAACCTGGCCGATGTTACTGGACTTGGAAGCCTGTCCGCCTGTGTTGGAGTAAACTTCTGTATCGAATACGAATACGTTTACGTCTTCGCCGGAAGCTAATACGTGATCCAGACCGCCGAATCCGATATCGTAAGCCCATCCGTCACCACCGAAGATCCATACGGATTTCTTGGACAGATACTGTTTCTTCTCAACGATTTCTTTGCATACGTCGCAGTCAGCAGCATGTTTTTCAGCTTCAGCAGCGAATGCGTTTGCAGCAGCTTCGTTAGCTTTTCCGTCTGCAGCTGTAGCAATATAGTTTGCAGCAGCTTCTTTCAGTGCAGCGTCTTCAGCGTTTGCAGCGATATCTTCTGCTAAAGAAAGCAGATGGTCACGCTGATATTTCTGACCTAAGTACATACCGAAACCAAATTCAGCATTGTCTTCGAACAAGCTGTTGCTCCATGCCGGTCCGTGTCCGCTTACTTTGTTGCATGTATACGGGCTTGTTGCTGCAGGGCCGCCCCAGATAGAAGAACATCCGGTAGCGTTTGCGATGAACATACGCTCACCGAACAGCTGTGTGATCAGTCTTGCATAAGTTGTCTCAGCACATCCTGCACAGGATCCGGAGAACTCAAGCAGAGGCTGGTTGAACTGAGAACCTTTTACGCTTGTTTCGGGCATCATGCCAGGTTTCTTTGTAACGTTTTCTACGCAGTAATCGAAAGCTGCCTGCTGTTCTGTCTGTGTTTCCAGAGGTTTCATTGTAAGAGCGCCAACCGGGCAGACTTTTGCACAGTTTGTACATCCCATACAATCAAGAGGAGATACAGACATTGTGAATTCGTATTCTTCACAGCCTTTTCCTGTCATTGCTTTGTGTTTCAGGGAAGCAGGTGCAGATGCAACTTCATCCTTGGACAGAGCGAACGGACGGATTGTAGCGTGAGGACATACGTAAGAACACTGGTTACACTGAATACATTTGTCAACATCCCATTCCGGAACAGAAACAGCAACACCGCGTTTTTCGTAAGCGGAAGCGCCCTGTTCGAACTGACCGTCAACATATTTCTCGAATGCGGAAACCGGGAGAGAATCACCAGCCATACGAGCGATAGGCTGCATCAGGTTTTTAACCATTTCTGCTGTAGCAGGTCTGCCTGTGATTTCTTTTTCAGCTTCAACATCCGGACATGTCTTCCAGGATTCCGGAACAGTTACTTCATGATAGCCTTCAAAGCCGGCATCGATAGCTTTCCAGTTCATCTCAACGATGTCCTGACCTTTCTTGCCGAAGCTCTTCTGAGCAGCGTCTTTCATGTATTTGATAGCGTCTTCACGAGGCATTACGTTTGCCAGAGCGAAGAATGCGGACTGAAGGATTGTGTTAGTACGTTTTCCAAGTCCGATATCAATAGCTTTCTGAATAGCATTGATAGTGTACAGATGAATATTATGGTTTGCAATGTAGCGTTTTGCTTCCGCAGACAGATGCTCTTCCAGTTCTTCGTCAGACCAGATGCAGTTGATCAGGAAGATACCGCCGTCTTTGATGTCGTCTACCATCTTGAAGCCCTGATGTAAGTATGCAGGTGTGTGGCATGCCACAAAGTCTGCCTTGTTGATGTAGTAAGAGCTGTTGATCGGATGATCGCCGAAACGTAAGTGGCTGATGGTCAGACCGCCTGTTTTCTTGGAGTCATACTGGAAGTATGCCTGGATATATTTGTCTGTGTGGTCACCGATGATCTTGATGGAGTTTTTGTTAGCACCAACAGTACCGTCGCCGCCCAGACCCCAGAATTTGCATTCGATTGTTCCAGGTGCAGCTGTGTTGGGAGCGGGTTTTTCTTCCAGAGAAAGTCCTGTTACGTCATCGTTGATACCAAGTGTGAAACGGCTCTTCGGTGCGTCTTTTGCCAGTTCTTCGTAAACAGCAAACAGGCTTGACGGAGGAGTATCTTTGGAACCAAGTCCGTAGCGTCCGCCGATTACAGTGATGTCTGTTTTGCCCATTTCAGTAAGAGCAGCTAAAACGTCCAGGTGCAGAGGTTCTGCATAAGCGCCGGCTTCTTTTGTTCTGTCCAGTACAGCCAGTTTCTTACATGTTTCAGGCAGTACAGCCAGTAAATGTTTTGCAGAGAAAGGACGGTACAGACGAACTTTGATCAGACCGCATTTCTCGCCGTGTGCATTCAGGTAGTCGATAACTTCTTCTGCCACGTTGCATACGGAACCCATAGCGATGATTACACGGTCAGCATCTTCTGCTCCGTAGTACTCGAACAGTTTGTAATGAGTACCCAGTTTCGCATTGATCTTGTCCATGTATTTTTCTACGATGCCAGGGATTGCTTCATAATATTTGTTGCATGCTTCTCTGTGCTGGAAGAAAACATCGCCGTTTTCGTGAGAACCGCGCATTGTCGGATGTTCCGGATTCAGAGCGTGTTCACGGAAAGCTTTTACAGCATCCATATCCAGCATTTCTTTTAAATCTTCGTAGTCCCACATTTCAATTTTCTGAATTTCATGGGAAGTACGGAAACCGTCGAAGAAGTTTACGAAAGGAACTCTTCCTTCGATGGCAGCCAGGTGAGCGATAGGAGCCAGGTCCATGATTTCCTGAGGATTGGATTCAGCCAGCATAGCAAAACCTGTCTGACGGCAAGCATAGATATCGGAATGATCGCCGAAAATGTTCAGAGCATGAGCTGCTACTGTACGAGCGGATACATGGAATACTGCCGGCAGGAGTTCACCTGCGATTTTGTACATGTTCGGGATCATCAGCAGAAGACCCTGAGAAGCAGTAAAGGTAGTTGTCAAAGCTCCGGATGTTAAGGAACCGTGAACAACTCCGGCAGCGCCGGCTTCAGACTGCATTTCCATAACTTTTACTTTTGTGCCGAACACGTTTTTCTGATTTTGAGCTGACCACTGGTCTACAGTATCAGCCATGGGACTGGACGGTGTAATAGGATAAATACCTGCCACTTCGGTAAAGGCATAGGCCACATGAGCCGCAGCGGTGTTACCGTCCATAGCTTTACGTTTGCGTTGCATAATAATCACCCTCGTTTCTTTCATAATACACCTCTATTATAACACGTTTTGTCAAAAAGACTATCATATTTTGTGAAAGGTTTATGGAATATGAATGTATTTTTTTTAGAACAAAAGGAAATTTTGGCAGAAAAAAGATAAAAAAGTCAGAATGTAAAAGAAAAATTTATAATATCATAATAAAAAATTATGAATACTCTTTGCCAAAGGCTGCGGGGAGGAACATTTCCCACGGACGACGGAAAAGATGACAGAGGTTATTGTTTCCTACAGGACTTTGCATTTACTGCAAAGTCCGTAAAGAAATGATTTAGAAATGCAAAATCCCATTGCCGAAGGCAATTTTAAATGGATTTTGCAAGTTGCTGGAACGGAGTGAACAGTAACTTGCAGGAGGGAAAACACATTGACAAAGAAGGGGGCAAAAGCTATGATTAGGATGAAAATATGCAGAGTAGGTTTATACGCGTTAAGTGCTCCGGGAACGGGGAGTTGTTCCGGGGACGAAAAGCGCCGGCGATACAGCCGGGGCTTGCGGTGTGTAGACCGCATCTCGCTGCAACAGAAGATAAACGGCATCTTATGATTATCTCCTATTGTAGTTGGATATCTGTGCAAAGGAGGTAATTTTTTTATGAAACATTTCAAGAACGCAGCTTTTGTTACCCGCTATGCAGATTCCATCAGGGAATTCCGTCATGTGAAAACGGTCACGGCCTGCGGCCTGATGGCAGCGCTGGCCCTGATTTTAGGTTCAGTGTCCATTGACATTGGAAACTACATCAGAATCGGTTTTTCCGGAATTCCCAACCAGCTGGTGGATTTCCTGTTCGGCCCTGTTGTGGGCTGCCTTTTTTCAGGTGCGCTTGATATTCTGAAATTTGTGCTTCACCCCACCGGTCCGTTTTTCCCCGGATTTACCCTGAATGCGATGCTGGCGGGATTGATTTACGGAACGGCATTTTACAAAAAGCCCATCAGTTTAAAGAGAATACTGGCAGCGGAATTTATCGTGGCGCTGTTTTTAAATGTGCTGCTCAACACTTTGTGGCTGTCAATTCTCTACGGACAGGCTTTTCTTGTACTTCTGCCGCCCAGAATTCTGAAAAATATGATTATGTGGCCCATAAATTCGCTCATATTGTATCTGGTGCTTCGTCTGTTAAAAAGTGCCGGGGTGATTAGAATTCTGAGAAACGAATAGCGCGTCGGGCATGGTGCAAAAGGAAGGAAAGATGAGAAGAGTATTCAGAACAATAAAAAAATGGATAGTAAAATTTCTGGGAATGAAGCTTCGCTACCGGCTGATCTGTGTCTACGTAATCGGCGGTCTCCTTCCTATGATCGCAGTGGGGGCTTATCTGATCAACGGTACTTCGGAAATTTTGATTAAGCAGGCCAAGGATACCGAAGTTACGGAGCTTTGGACTATGAAACGCCAGCTCCTTGAAACGGTGAACACGGTCACGTCGGTTTCCCGCTATTTCTATTTTGATGAAAAACTGGAAAATATCGCGTCCCGCAATTATGAGGATTACCAGGACGTGGTTACCGATTATAAAGAATATACGGCCTTTGGAGAGTACAGCAGCTATTATAATGATATTATCCGGTGGATCAGCATCTATCTGGATAATGACAGCATTGTGGGAAACTCCAGATTTGTGGAGATGGATGAGGATCTTGTGCAAAGACAGTTGTATCAGGATGCGCTGGCGCAAAAGGGCGGAGTGATCTGGAGAGAAATTTCCATGATCACAGGACCGGAAAAATATTTTTCTCTGGCCAGACTGGTGAGAACAGAAAAAAAGGAAGACGTAGGTGTGCTGGTGATCCACGTGCGCGATGAGAAGCTGCAGGAGATTTTGGGCGGAAGAGAGACTCCGACTTATCTTTTCTTAAACGGAAACACGCTGGTGACTTCTAATATAAGAACTCCGGACGAAGAAGAAGTGGAATATCTTACGGGGCTGATCAAAGAACAGCAGGGGATGGACTTTTGTACCAATGTAAGACGGGACGGAGAGGAGTATGTGGCCACCGGCGTGAGCATTGACCTGGAGGAGACGGAAGATTCTCTGTTTCTTTTGAGTATGCAGTCCAACAGCAGTATTCTGGAAGAGGCCAACAGACAGAGCCTTAACAGTATTCTGTTTTTTGCAGGAAGTATTTTGATCTCTGTTGTGCTCATCGGTCTTTATTCCAGAGCCTTCAGCAACCGGGTGGAAAAATTCCGTCTGCAGATGCAGAAAGCGGCGGCCGGGGACTTTAAGCTGGAGAAGGAAATCTCAGGAAACGATGAGATCAGTGATCTGTATCAGTATCTTGGCACTATGATCTGGAGTATTCAGAGCCTTCTGGCAGAGATATACCGGGAACAGCTGCAGAAAGAAAAGCTGAAAATACGTCAGAAGGATGTGGAATTTAAAATGCTGGCCAGTCAGATCAATCCGCATTTCCTATATAATACACTGGAAACGATACGCATGAAGGCGCGCAGCGAAAAGCAGTATGAGATTGAGGAACTGGTTAAAATGCTGGCCAAAATTCTGCGCAGGAATATTCAGGCCGGCAATAAGTTAGTGACAGTCAAATCCGAGGCGGACCTGCTGGGATATTATCTGAAAATTCAGCAGTATCGTTTCGGAGAGCGGATTCAGTACAGCATAGATGTGGAACCGGAAGTGGAAAACATGCAGATTCTTCCTTTGCTGATGCAGCCTTTGGTGGAAAATTCCATCGTGCACGGTTTGGAAATGAAAGAAGGAATCGGACATATTACGGTAAAAATCCGGAAGGAGGACAATTTCCTGTCGGTGCAGATCGAGGATGACGGAATGGGAATCCCTTATGAGAAGTTAGACAAGCTGAGGGAGGAAATGAAGCATTTTGACGATATAGACCGGACACACATCGGAGTTGTCAACGTATACCAGAGAATCAAGCTGTTTTACGGGGAAAATTACGATATGACCTTTGACAGCCAGGAAGGAAAAGGAACAAAAATACAGTTAAAGCTTCCTCTTGATTTTCAGGGATAAAAGTAGTTTAAATGCCTAAAGGCGGAAATGAGAGGCGAAGTAGGATGTACCGTGCCATGATCATTGATGATGAGGAAATCGTCAGAAACGGAATCAAGAACCTGATTGACTGGGAAAGAGAAGATTTTGAAATATGTGCAGAGGGAAAAGACGGTAAGGACGGACTTGCAAAGATTTTAAGCACACAGCCGGATCTGGTGCTTATCGATATTAAGATGCCGGGAATGGGAGGCATTGATGTGATCAGAGCGGCGAGAGAGCAGAATTTTGAGGGACAGTTTGTCATTCTGACCGGATATTCGGAATTTGAATTTGCAAAATCTGCAATTTCCCTGGGGGTAAAGGAATATCTTCTAAAACCTATTGATGAGGACGAACTGCTGGATATTGTGCGTCAAATCAGGAAAGAACTGACGGAAAAAGAAGAGGCCGACCAATGGCATATAAATAATGAAGAAAAAGCTAAAAAAGAACTGATGCGCAGGATGCTTCTCAATCTGGAACCAAGAGAGGAGCTGGCCGGAGAACTGGAAAGATACCACATCGATATCTCGGCAGACATTTTCTGCGTGGCGCTTGTCCTTGACAAGGATGCAGCAAACGGGGAAGGAGAAGAATTCTGGGGAAAAGCCAACGAGCTGCTTTCCGGCATGTCTTCCGGTGTGAAAAGTTTTCTTCTGGACGGCAAGATGGTTCTGGTGGGAAAAGGCATGGACTACAAGAAATGGATTCCGTCTCTTATAAGGGCCAATGAAAGAGTTTTGCGTAAATTTGGCTCCGACTTTGTGATTTCCGTGGGACATAATGTGACACGCTGGTATGATCTGTGCTATTCCTATGAGTTTGCCAGATACCTTATGGAAAACGAGTTTCTTTTCAGCAAAAATAAGGTAATTTCCATGGATTCCATATCCAGAGAAAGAAAAGACGGGAAAAAAATTACAGCCGAATATCTGATGATGCTTCTGGAAATCGGAGATCTGGATGGAATCGTGGAAGCCATCGGACAGTATCGGCAGTATTGTGTGGATCATCTGCTGAAGGAAAAAGACGTGAAAGTACAGATTATGTACGATCTGATGACGGTTAAAACAAAGATTGAGAAAAAGTACGGTTCCGGAAAGGCTGCCACGGACATTACAGGCGCGATACAGAAAATGATGGATGTAAAAGAGCTGGATCAGCTTTTGGAGCTTTATGTGCACATACTGCAGGAAATATGCAGAAGTATAGGCGCTTCCGATTCAGAGACTGTGATCAAAAGAATGTATTATTACATGGAAAACAATTACGAAAAAGACTTGAAACTGGAGACAATCGCCAAGCTGTTTAACTACAACAGTGCCTATCTTGGAAAAATTTTCAGAAAGGAAATCGGCGAAAGCTTCAACAATGTGCTGGATACCATAAGAATCACCAACGCAAAAAGACTTTTGGCCCAGACGGACTATAAAGTCTATCAGATTTCTGAAATGGTGGGTTATGCCAATATTGACTATTTTTATTTGAAATTTAAAAAGTATGTGGGCATCAGCCCCAAGGAATACAAGAAAAACCTGTCAAATCAAGGGACAGAGACAGAAGAAATACCGAAGGAGGAGCCAAAGGCATGATGGCGAAAGGAAAAAGGGCAGGAGCAGTTTTTCTGACAGCAGTAAGCCTGCTGCTGTGCGGATGCCAGACAGAGACAGAAATCACAGAGGAAGCGGCAGAAGGACAAAGCGTGAAAGCGGCGGAAAATACTTCTCTTACCTTTTTCAGCGTGGACGGTGATGTGGGATGGAATGATCCGGTTGCCAGAGAAATAACAAAGAAAACGGGAGTGAGCTTAAAGATGCAGGCTCTCATATCGGAAGGGGATTACCAGATTCCTCTTATGATAGCCACGTCCAATTATCCGGATATGATCTTTGCAAAGGGAGACGCTCAGAAGCTGATTGAAAGCGATGCCCTGATTGATATGGCGCCTCTGATTGAGGAATATGGCCCCAACATTAAAAAGCTCTACGGGGAGCGTTACAACTGGCTTCGGTATTCCGAGGAAGACCCGGCTATCTATCAGCTTTGCTGTGCTGCCCTGACGGAGTCGGTTACAGAAACCGGGGGAACTGTGCAGCTTCAATACGCTGCCCTGAAAGAAAACGATTATCAGATTCCGCGCACGCTGGAAGAATATGAGAAAGCAATCAAAAACTATCTGGAGAAGTATCCGGAAACAGACGGAGAAAAAAATATAGGGATATCCATTGTGGCTTCGGACTGGCACTGGCTTGTCACACTGGCCAATCCGGCGGGATTTATTGCAAACGGAGCACCGGATGACGGACAGTGGATTGTGGATGAAGATTTGAATGTTTCCTACAAACATTTCAATAATGAAGAACAGAAAGAATTTTTCCGATGGCTCAATCGTATGTACCACGAAGGGATTTTGGATCCTGAATTCGCCACTCAGACTTACGAGGAATATATACAGAAAATTGAGCAGGGACGGGTGGTAGGCCTGATGGATGCCAAGTGGGATTATGAATCTGCAGTTAAGAATTTAAAGAGTGCAGGCAAATATGACAAAGACTATGCCCCGCTGCCTGTGACAATCAGCGAGGATGTTCCCTGCACGGTGCATATTCCGTCCCTGGAGCCGATTGGCTGGGGCGTGGGCATTACCAAATCCTGTGACGACCCGGTCCAGGCAGTAAAATTTCTGGATTTTCTCTGCAGTGACGAAGGACAGGTGTTAGTTCACTGGGGAATCGAGGACGTTAACTATACCGTGGATGAAAACGGAATGAGACAAAGAAGCGCAGAAGAAATACGAAGAAAAAGCGAAGATCCGCTGTATGCGCAGGAGACGGGAGTGGGCCTTCACAATTATCCGTTTCCCACAAGAGGGGATTATGAGAAGGATCCTACGGGAAATCCCTATACCACAAGCGGAAGCGATGTGAAAAAGGAGGAATACCAGCCGGCAGAGAAAGAGGCCCTGGAGGCTTTGGGAGTGGATTCTTTTCTGGATATTTTCCCGGAGATAACAGAAGAAAGAAAAGCGAAGTATCCGCCTTTGTGGGCGCAGTATATTCCCACGGAACTTTCAGAAAAGGAAGAGGAACTGGATGATATTTCCTGGAATGGACTGGTGGCATGCATTATAGCACAACCGGAGGAGTTTGATGCAGGCTGGGAAAACCTTATGAAAGAATTGGAAGCGGCGGGAGCCAAAGAAGCGGGGGAAGAGATGACAAGGCTTTTAAAATCCCGCATGAAATTCTGGGAAAGCTTTGATCAGGAAGAATAGTCTGATCAGCAGGAACAGAAGGAAAAGGAACGCAGGAACAGGCAAAACAAAATAGAATAAGAGAGGAACGAAGACAAGAGAAAGTTCTGTGTGAAGTTGGAGGAAATAGTATCCGTTGCCACTTCACACAGAACTTTTTTTGTGCAACTTTTTAGAGAAAGGATTAAAAAAATGGAAAAAAGTATAAAAAATTAGAGGCTAATTCTAAAAAAGTAAAAAAATTATGGAAGTATGTATAAAAAATTATGGGTATTTTATTCCAATGGACTTTTCTATAATATTCATAGAAAGCGAGGGAGAAAGCCAATGAAAGCAAGACAAACAAAAAAAGAAAACGTAATGAAACAGAAGTTCAGCGGGAAGCTGATGTGGAAACAGCGGTATTTACTTCTCATGTCAGTCCCCTTCGTTATCTGGCTGATTATCTTCAAGTACATCCCTTTGTGGGGATGGACCATGGCCTTCCAGGATGTCAGACCCAAGTCCTTCGCCCTTCCCATCTGGGAGAGAGAATTTGTAGGGTTTGATAACTTTATCAAGGCGTTTACGGACCGTCTGTTCGGGCAGACGCTTCTGAATACGATTGGTACCAGTATCATCGGTATCGCCCTTGGAACCTGTGCGGCTATATTCTTTGCCCTTATGCTGAACGAAGTGAGATTTGTGAAATTCAAAAAAGTGACACAGACAATCTCCTACCTTCCACACTTCGTATCATGGGTAATCATCGCCAGCATTGCAAAAATGTTTTTGAATGACGGCGGTGTTCTGGATACTATGTTAAACACACAGCTGCATCTTATGTCCACCAACTCTCCACTGTTCTGGGTTGTTGTATGTCTCATCAATGTCTGGAAAGAAGTGGGATGGGATGCCATCATTTACTTATCTGCCATGGCAGGTATCGACCAGGGCCTTTACGAAGCGGCCAAGGTGGACGGCGCCAACAGATTCCAGAGAATGTGGCACATCACTCTTCCGGGAATCAAACCTACTGCAGTCGTTCTGCTCATCATGAGCATCGGCGGTGCGCTCAATGTAGGTATGGAACGTCAGATGCTTTTAAGCAACGGTATTGTTCAGGACCATGCGATGGTTCTTTCCTGGTTCGCATACATAAGAGGTATCGGAACCAACAACTATGGACTTGGTACAGCGATCGGTATGTTCCAGTCAGTAGTCGGAATCATCCTGCTGTTTATTGCCAATAAGGTAGCCGGACTGTTAGGCGAAAGCAAATTGGTTTAAAAGGAGGTCCACAATGAATTCAGTAAAATTGAGAACAAAAAAGGCAAATAAAGCGACAGCTTTTGACTATATTCTTCTGCTGTTTTTCGTCTTTATGATTGTCATCACTCTGTATCCGTTTTTAAACGTACTTGCTATTTCGTTTAACGATCCGATGGATACGATGAGAAATGTAAATTTCATTATTCCGAGAAAATTTACACTGAGCAACTATGTATACATATTCACTGAAAACGATCTGTTCAGTCCGCTGCTTATGTCAGTGGCAAGAACGTTAGTCGGAACAGCGCTTGGCGTACTGTGTACAGCAATGCTTGCTTACGTACTCAGCAGAAAAGATTTTTACTTCAACAAGCTGTTTACCGTTCTGTTCATCATTACCATGTATGTCAGCGGCGGTATGATTCCGGAATACCTGCTGCTTACCAGAACACTGAAAATGAGCAACAGCTTCTGGGTATATATTATCCCTGGTATTATCTGGGTTTACAACGTAATCCTGATGCGTTCCTTTATCGACGGCCTTCCGCCGGCACTTCAGGAAGCAGCCAGAATTGACGGAGCCAATGATTTTACAATCTGGCTGAAAGTTATCCTGCCTCTTTGTACACCGGTTCTGGCAACGGTAGCTTTGTTCGTTGCAGTAGGACAGTGGAACTCCTTTATGGATACTTACCTTTACGCCAGAGACCTTCCTACCTTACAGTACGTGCTGTACGAGATTATGGAACAGGCAACGATCCAGATTGACCCTCATGCGGCAAACGTGGACCAGCTGGCAAATTCCGTATCTCCGCTGTCAGTTCGTATGGCAATCACAATCGTGGCAACTGTACCGATTTTGATCGTATATCCTTTCCTGCAGAAATACTTTGTAGGTGGTATGACACTGGGAGCAGTCAAAGACTGATTCCTGTCTGAACGCGGGGGAAGAAACACCTTGTGGGTGCGTGAATGGCAAGAAGGGCAGATGCGCCGGACATTTTGAGGGGTGTCCGGTGTACAGCCCCAAACAGCGGCAAAAAACAAACACAGATTACAGCAAATAAAAAGGAAACCGAGCAATTCGGAAAATCCAAGAAAGTGAGGAAATAAGAATGAAGTTTAAGAAAGTGATGGCCACAGCTCTTGTGGCGGCAATGACAGCCAGCCTTCTGGCAGGATGCTCCGGCCAGGACTCGGCGGAAACCAGTGGAACAGAGGCGGCAGCAGGCGGAGAAGAAGGCGGTGTAGTGGAACTGACTTTTTACAATGCTGACGGTCAGGAAGACCCCTGGACAGATCCTGTAGCTTTAGCAATCACAGAAGCTACAGGAGTAAAATTAAAAACAGACTATCCGGTATCTTCCGATGATCAGAAAATCGCTTTGATGATCGCAGAGCAGAACTTCCCGGATATGATCTTTGCAAAAGGAGATGCATCCAGCCTTATCGAAGCGGGAGCACTCATCGATATGACCGATTTGATCGAAGAATATGGTCCCAATATCAAAAAACTCTACGGCGATGAGTTTGACAAGTTAAAATATTCTGCAGACGATCCGTCCATCTATCAGTTATCTTCCTATGCAGTAGGCGGAAGCACATACAAATCTTCCGGAAATGCACAGATTCAGTGGGCGGCAATCAAAGAAAACAATTATGAGCAGATTAAAACTCTGGAGCAGTTTGAGCAGGTGATCAAAGACTATCTGGCAGCTCATCCTACCAATGAAGACGGACTTTCCAACATCGGCCTTAGCCTTTCCACTTCTGACTGGCACTGGATGATCACTATGGGAAATCCGGCTGGTTACATTGCAGAGGCAGCTCCGGACAACGGACAGTGGATCATTGATGAAAACTACAATGCTATTTACAAATTCCGTTCCGAGAAAGTAAAAGAATACTTCCGCTGGTTAAACAGAATGTACAACGAAGGAATTCTGGATCCTGAATTTGCAACACAGACACACGAAGACTACATTGCAAAAATTGCATCCGGACGTGTTGTTGCTCTGACAGATACTGACTGGGATTATCAGGACGGTGAAAAAGTTCTGAAAGCAGACGGAAAGATGGACAAAACCTATGCACCGCTGGCAATCACAATGGATGAAAGCCAGAAATCCGCAGTACTTATGTATCAGGGACTTACAACCGGTTACGGCGTAGGTATCACAACATCCTGCAAAGATCCGGTAGCAGCAATCAAATTCCTGGATTATCTGTGCTCCGATGAAGGTCAGGTACTGATCAACTGGGGTATTGAAGGTGTAAACTACGAAATTGACGAAAACGGACATCGTTATCGTACACAGGAAGAAATCGAATATTCTCAGAACGATAAAGATTACTCCAAGAAGACAGGTGTAGGTTTCCATGCATATCCGTTCCCGGTATACGGCAACGGCGTTCTGGATTCCACAGGAAGCACATACACAACAACAAGCAAAGAAACTGTTATGAATGAGTACAACGAGGAAGAAAAAGCTGCATGTGAAGAATGGGGCGTAGATCTGTTGGTAGATACCTTCCCTCAGGCAGACGAATTCGAAGTTCCGCCGTACTCTGCAGTATGGGCTTACACAAAACCGGCTGAGTTTGATGAAATTGCAAACAAACTGGATGAAATCGCATGGTCCAGCCTGATTACCTGTGTAATCGGTACCGAAGATGAGTTCGACGCAAACTACGATGCTATGCTTCAGGAGCTGGAAGACACAGGAATGGCAGATGCAGAGGCAATGCTGACTGATATCATCAAAGAAAAAGTAGCTGCAGCAGAGTCCTGATAAATTAGATGCTTGATAAGGAATGACAGGTATTGTGAAATAAAATAAGTTTGACATTTTAGTCACGAAAGGAAAAAGACAGTTATATTTCAAAATATGAGATATGGCTGTCTTTTTTTAAGGAGGGCACACGATGACCGAGCAGAAAAATATAAAAAATATCCCGTTCTGGGATGAGAAGCTTCCGGCCGGAGAGAGAATCTCCTGGCTGTTATCACAGATGACGCTGGAAGAAAAATTTGGATTTCTGGCTACAAGGACGCCGGCTCTGGAGCGCTTTGGAATCGGGGCGTTTTCTCTTGGCGGAGAGGCAGCGCATGGAGTTGAGGCAAGGCATGATCAGGGAAAAGTCAGCCAGCCGGAGGACACCACGTCCTTTTCCCAGCCCATCGGCATGAGCGCCACATGGGATCCGGAACTTTTAGAAAAGGTGGGTACCATTGTTGGAAAAGAGGCCAGAGTGCTTTACAACCGCCACAGGGACGGCGGATTGAGCCGCTGGGTGCCCACGATCGATATGGAGCGTGATCCCAGGTGGGGCAGAACCGAGGAAGCTTACGGGGAAGATCCGTATCTGACCGGAAAAATGGCCTCTTCTTATATTTCAGGTCTTCAGGGCAGAGATCCCTACTATCTTAGGATGGCTGCCTCTTTGAAACATTTTTATGCCAACAATGTAGAAATGGGAAGGGTCTGGAAGTCGTCTTCCATAGACCCGAGAAATAAACAGGAATATTATCTGGAACCGTTCCGCATGGCGGTAAAAGAAGGGCATGCGGAGGCGATGATGACAGCCTACAACGAAATAAACGGAGTTCCCGGCATTTTAAACCATGAGGTAGAAGAGGTTGTAAAAAAAGAATGGGGACTGAAAGGACACGTAGTCTGCGACGGGGGAGATATGACGCAGACGGTAGACTTTCATCATTATTTCGGCACTCACGCAGAGACAGTGGCGGAAGCGCTCAAGGCGGGAGTGGACAGCTTTACAGACGATCCTGGTGAGGTAAAAAAAGCGGTGAAGGAGGCATGGGAACTGGGTCTTATCACCGAGGAGGACATAGACAGAGCACTCCGCAATGTTTTTTACACAAAAATAAGGCTGGGAATTTACGACAGAAATTCCCAAAATCCTTATGCGTCAGTGGACGAAACGGATCTAAACAGCAGGGAGGGAGCCAAACTTTCCTTTAAGAGCGCAGCAGAAGGCGCTGTGCTCTTAAAAAATGAAGGAGAGGCTCTTCCGCTGAAAAAGGAAGAGAAAGTAGTGCTGGTGGGCCCGCTCTGCGATACCTGGAACACAGACTGGTACGGAGGACATCCCCTTTATAAAGTGACGGTGAAACAGGGGATGGAAAAGCTGCTTGGAAGGAAACTGCCTGCAGAAAGCGGTCTCAGTGAACTGAAGCTGCGTGTGGATGGAGAATATCTTGGCCTGGATGAGAAAAATCGCCTGGTCAAGGTAAAAGAAAAAGAGAAAGCGGAGACATTTGTGTTTCAGGATTGGGGTTGGGGAAGCCATACGTTTTATGCAAAAGGCGCCCAAAAATTCCTGACTGTCCGGGAAGAAATCCATGAGGAAAATAAGGAAGAGGATCCGATTCTGTATGTTTGTGCGGAAAAAGAGGAAGTATTTGGCTGGTTTGTGAAAGAATTGTTCACCCTGCGCCCTGTGGGAATTCCCAAGGCGGAGGAAATCGGGAAATCTGCATTTGCCAAGATCGCAGGGGAAAAAAGACGGGAGGTAAGACTTCTCCTGGAGGAAATCGGAAAAGCCGATCAGGGAGCTTTTTGCAGGACAGAGGATCCGGAAACAGAAGAAAGAATGCGCCGGGCGGATTATGAAATTTCCGAGACAAATACCTATGAACTGGATTCCTGGGATGACTGTGTGCTGGTGCAGGACGAAAAGGGAGCTCTTTTCCTGAAAAATCTGGAAGACGCCACAGAACAGGAGACGGTTCATCTTACCGTGGAAGTGATAACGGATGGAGTAGAAAAAGCGGTGGCAGCAGTAAAACAGGCTGACAAAGCGGTGCTGGTGCTTGGTTCTAATCCGGTGGTAAACAGCAAAGAAGAGATTGACCGAAGCGACCTGATCCTTCCCCCGTCTCAGGAGAGACTGATGAGAGCTGTATATGAAGCCAATCCCAATACGGTGCTTTTGCTTGTGGCAAATTATCCGTATGCCGCCTGCTGGGCAAAAGAACACATTCCCGCTATTTTACAGATGGCCAGCGGCAGTCAGGAGCTGGGAAATGCAGCGGCAGCGGTTCTTTTCGGGGAATGCAGCCCGGCAGGAAGACTGCCCATGACCTGGTATCGATCGGTGGATGATCTGCCGGATATGGACGATTATGACATTATAAAAGGGGAAAGAACTTACCAGTATTTCCGGGGGCCGGTGCTGTGGCCTTTTGGACATGGTCTATCTTATACGACCTTCAAATATGAGGATCTGAGAGTAGAAAAAACGGAGAATCGGGAACTGAAAATTTCTCTGAATGTTGTTAATACAGGAAAAGCTGCGGCCGATGAGGTGGTGCAGATCTATGTGAAAGCTCCTGAAAATCCTTCGAAAAAGCTCCCTGTACACAGGCTGAAAGCCTTTCAGAGGATAAAGGATATAAAACCCGGTGAGGTAAGAACTCTGAATGTTACAGTACCTGTGGAAAGCCTGGCATTTTATGATGTAAAAAAACAGGCCATGAGCGTGATGGAAGGAGAATATGAGATTCAGGCCGGCAGCAGCAGCCGGGAAATCCGCCTGAGGCAAAAAGTTTATGTGGAGGGAGAGCCGGAAGGCGTAAGAAAGGCGGATGAGATCACGGCGGCGGATCATTACGATGATTATGAAAATGCAATCCTTCACAAAGGAAGCGCTGGTTACAGCTGTGTGCAGCCGAAACATCCGGAAACCCCTATGGCTTTACATTACCAAAACTTTACTTTTGACAAAGCGCCTTCTGTTTTCGTATGTAACCTGATGGCCAGGGAAGAAGCCGGAGTTACGGTAAGTCTGGACGGTAAGCCATGTGGATTCTGGAGAGGAAAAGGGGCTGATACGGCAGGAACTTTGGAAAATGGTTCGGATACAAGAAGCTTAAATGATGCTTACGTCAATGTAAGGCTGCCTTTAAAGGATGCAAAAGCCGGAGAGGGAATCGACCTTTCTATAGAAGTCCGTGGAAATGCCAAGGTTTGCCGGTTCTGGTTTGAATAGAAAAACGGTGTCTGGACCGGCAGAAATATACAGGTTCAGAGCAAGAAAATACATGGTAATTCCTCAGGGTATATGCTACCCTTAAAACAGAAAAAACGTTCACGGGCACGAATATTTTTTAGGCGATGTAGAGAAACGATAAAATGTGATAAAATTGCGATAATTTTACTGAGATGCAGAAAAAGGAGAGGAATCCATGGAAGAAAAAAAGAGTACGGGCACTTATGATAAAAACACAGATAGAGACAAATTTTGAGAAATGGAGGAATGAAACATGAAATTCAGTAATGGATGCTGGCTTCAGAAAGAAGGAACCGAATGCTTTGCACCGGTGCAGGCATATTTTGTAAAAATGGAGGAGGATGCGGTGACAATCTGCGCGCCTACCAGCCGGATCAACCATAAGGGTGATACTCTGGGCGGTGTAAATCTTACCGTAAGAATCACAACGCCTATGGACGAGGTGATCCGTGTTCAGACTTCCCATCATCTGGGTGTGATGAAAAAAGCGCCGGAATTTGAATTGAATCTGGAGGAACACCGCCCCATTCAGGCAGTGGAAGATGAGGAAAAGATCACAGTCACAAGCGGTTCGTTAAGTCTTGTCATCACAAAAGATAACTGGTCCATGACTTACTACCGGGATGGAAAGAAACTGACAGGCAGCAGCGGCCGTGACCTGGCTTACATGAAAACAGACTGGAAGGGCCTTGCCTACGACAAAAACGGAGACGATGCCTACATGCGTCAGCAGCTGAATCTGGGCGTGGGAGAACTGGTTTACGGTACCGGAGAGAGATTTACTCCTTTTGTAAAAAACGGACAGTCTATCGACATCTGGAACCAGGACGGCGGCACAAGCACAGAGCAGTCCTATAAAAACATTCCGTTTTACCTTACAAACAAAGGTTACGGCGTATTTGTAAATCATCCCGGAAAAGTTTCTTTCGAGGTGGCTTCCGAGATGGTAACAAAAGTCGGATTTTCTGTTCCCGGACAGACGCTGGATTACTTCCTGTTTAACGGTCCTACCATGAAAGAAGTACTGGAAAGATATACAGATCTTACAGGAAAACCGGCCCTTCCGGCTCCCTGGACTTTCGGTCTGTGGCTGTCCACTTCCTTTACCACAAATTATGACGAGGAGACGGTCATGAGTTTTGTGGACGGTATGCTGGAAAGAGACATTCCTTTACGGGTATTTCACTTTGACTGCTGCTGGATGAAAGAATTCCACTGGTCTGATTTCCTTTGGGACAGCCGCGTATTCCCGGATCCGGAAGGCATGTTAAAGAGAATCAAAGCAAAAGGAATCAAGATCTGCGTGTGGATCAACTCTTATATCGGTCAGGAATCCGTACTCTTCCAGGAAGGTATGGAAAAAGGATATTTCTTAAAACGTGCCAACGGAGACGTATGGCAGTGGGATATGTGGCAGCCGGGCATGGCCATTGTGGATTTCACCAATCCGGATGCCTGCAAATGGTTCCAGGATAAGCTGGAAGTGCTTCTGGATATGGGCGTTGACTGCTTTAAAACAGACTTTGGCGAGAGAATTCCCACGGATGCGGTTTATTTTGACGGTTCCGATCCGGTTAAGATGCATAACTACTATACTTACCTTTACAACAAAACAGTATATGAGCTGCTGGAGCGTAAGAAAGGCAAAAAAGAAGCGATTCTGTTTGCTCGTTCCGCAACGGCAGGCGGACAGAAATTCCCGGTACACTGGGGCGGAGACTGCTGGTCTGATTACGAATCCATGGAAGAAAGTCTGCGCGGCGGTCTGTCTCTGACCATGTCAGGATTTGGATACTGGAGCCATGATATCGGAGGATTTGAGAGTACATCCACACCGGACGTTTACAAAAGATGGGCTGCATTTGGTCTGATGAGCAGCCACAGCCGTCTGCACGGAAGCACATCCTACCGTGTGCCGTGGGCTTATGACGAAGAGGCTGTGGACGTGGTGAGATTCTTTACCAAACTGAAAGCTTCCCTGATGCCGTACCTGTTCAGAAATGCGGTGGAAACATCCAGAACAGGTGTGCCTGTCATGAGAAGTATGGTTCTGGAGTTTACCGAGGATAAAAACTGTGAATATCTTGACAAACAGTATATGTTCGGCGACAGCCTGCTGGTGGCTCCTGTCTTTAACGAAGAAAGCGAAGCACAGTTCTATCTGCCTAAGGGAACCTGGACGGATTTCTTTACCGGAGAGGAAAAGAAAGGCGGAGAATGGTATACGGAAAACTGCGGTTACTTAAGCATTCCGCTTTACGCAAAAGAAAACAGTATTGTGGCAGTGGGAGCTGTTGACAATCGTCCCGACTATGACTTTGCCCAGGATGCAGAACTCAGAGTTTATGCGTTAAAAGATAAAGCAGAGACGGTTGTGTACAATGAAGATGCAGAGGCAGAACTTAGCGTATGCGCAGAAAGAAAAGACGGACAGATCGTCATCACCGCAGAAGGAGAGAAAGCATTCAAGGTTCGCCTGGTCAATGTAAAAGCAGCATCCGCACAGGGCGGAGAGCTTACTGCATGCGGACAGGACAGCGTGATCGCTGTGCCCGCCGGAACAAAAGAAATCACAGTGACACTTGCCTGAGAAAGGCAGCAAAAGGCCGCCCGGCGGCAGAAGGAGAGAAAGATGGTAATCAGCAGTGATAATAAAAGAAAAGCACAGGAGCTGCTTTTAAAACTGAATCTGGATGAAAAAATAGCTATGATACACGGAGCGGGACTGTTTCGTACCGGAGAAGTGAAACGTCTTGGCATCCCTTCCCTGCACATGTCGGACGGCCCTATGGGCGTCCGCATGGAGTTTGCGGATGATGCCTGGATGCCGGCGGGAAATACGGAAGATTATGTTTCCTACCTTCCCAGCAACAGCGCTATCACAGCTACATTCAGCAAAGAGTGCGCCTACGAAAGCGGAAAGGTTTTGGGCGAAGAGGCGAGAGGCAGGGGAAAGGATGTGATCCTGGCTCCCGGCATCAACATTAAGAGAAGCCCTTTAAACGGCAGAAATTTTGAATATATGAGCGAGGATCCTTATCTGACAGCGGAACAGTGCGTGCCGCTGATTCAGGGAATCCAGGAAAGCGATGTGGCTGCCTGTGTAAAACACTATGCGGTAAACAGCCAGGAGACAGAACGTCTCTGGGTGGATGTAAAAGTAAGTGAGAGAGCTCTTCGGGAAATCTATCTTCCCGCCTTTAAGGCGGCCGTTTCGCGGGGGAAATCTTTGTCTCTGATGGGCGCTTACAACCTGGTAAGAGGCCAGCACTGCTGCGAAAGCAAGCTTCTGCTGAATCAGATCCTGCGGGAAGAATGGGGCTATGACGGTGTGGTTGTCTCAGACTGGGGCGCCGTACACAGAACAAAGGAAACTGCGGAGAGCGGTCTGGACATTGAGATGAGTGTTACCAGCAATTTTGACGAGTATTTTCTGGCAGATCCTTTGAAGGAAGCAATCGAAAAAGGCGAGGTTTCCGAAAAAGACGTCGATGAAAAAGTCCGCCATATTCTGGGCATGATGTTTGAACTGAACATGTTTGAGGAAGACAGAAAGAGCGGCTGTTACAACACGCCGGAGCACCGGCAGAAAGTGTTGGAGACGGCGAGAGAGTCCATTGTGCTGTTAAAAAATGAAAACGGCAGACTTCCGCTGAAAAAAGAAAAGATGAAGAAACTGCTTGTCATTGGTCAAAACGCGGACAAAGTTCACTCAAACGGCGGCGGAAGTGCAGAAATCAAGGCGCTGTATGAAATTTCACCTCTTATGGGACTGAAATCTCAGCTGGGAGGAAACTGCGAAGTCAAATTTGTAAAAGGCTATCTGGCAGAAGAAAAAGGCGCGCAGGATGGAAACTGGCAGGAAAGCAGTCTGGAAAACGGCGGCGGAAGCAAAAAGCAGGAAGAAAATATTTCTGAAAAGACCGTGGCAAAAAGAAAAGAACTTTTAGAAGAGGCAGTGGCTCTGGCAAAGGAATACGACCAGGTTATTTTCGTGGGAGGACTGAACCACGATTACGATCTGGAGGGACAGGACAGAGCGGATATGAAGCTGCCGTATGGCCAGGAGGAGGTTATTGATGCGGTTCTTGCTGCTAATCCTGAGACAATTCTCGTGTTTGTGGCAGGTTCTCCGGTTCAGATGGGCTCGTTTGCCGACCGGGCAAAAGCTATCGTGTGGAGCTTTTATGCAGGAATGGAGGGCGGAAACGCTCTGGCTGAGGTGCTTCTTGGCAAGGTGAACCCTTCCGGAAAACTGCCTGAAACCTTTCCCTACAGCCATGAGGACTGCAGCGCACACTGCGTGGGAGATTTTGCCAAGAAAGATTTGCTTGAATACAGGGAAGGAGTCTATGTGGGATACCGTTATTATGAGAAGAATCAGATACCGGTGCAGTTTCCCTTTGGACATGGTCTTTCCTATACCGATTTTGAGTATGCAAGCCTGGAAGTGGAGAAAGAGGAAAACGGAGCGGGACTTATTGTAAACGTAAGCTGTCTTGTGAAAAATACCGGCGATATGGCAGGAAAAGAAGTGCTTCAGCTTTATGTGGCAGCAAAAGACAGCGCTGTGGATCGCCCGGTCAAAGAACTGAAAGGCTATGAAAAGACAGAACTGAAACCGGGAGAGACAAAGAAAGTAAACTTTGCGCTGAATCCGGAAAGTTTTGCATACTTTGACGAAGAGACCGGACATTTCAGGGCAGAAGCCGGATTCTATGAAATTTTAATCGGAGCAAGCCTGACGGATATCCGACTCAAAGGAGAGGTTATGCTGGAGAAAACCTATGAATTCTAAAACCAGATCAGAATCGGAAGTAAACAAAAAAGAGAAGAGAACAGAGAAGAAAAGGGAAAAGGCAGATTTCCAGGGGTATCAGCTGCACGCTCCCGCGTCTAAATGGCAGGATGGCTGCCTTTGCGGGAACGGCAGTATGGGCGCCATCGTGATGGGAAAAGTATGCGCGGAGCAGATCATTCTCACAAGAGAAGATTTCTTTGCGCCCCTTCACGGCAAAGAAAAGGCACTGCCCATGGCACAAAAACTGCCGCAGATCCGCAGCCTCATAAAGGCGGAAAAATATAAGGAGGCAGGAGCGATTCCCTGGAAGCTCCTTCAGGAAACTTATCCGGAAAAACCGGAAAAATTGTGGACAAATCCTTTTTTTCCGGCCTGTGATGTGGCTGTGTTTACAAAAGAGACGGGAATCTATGAAAAATATGAGAGAAGCCTGTCTTTTACAAGCGGCACGGCAAAAGTTTCTTTTTTTACAGGGGATGGGAAAGAACGGCAGAGAAAAGTGCTGGTGTCCCAAAAGTACAATGCCTGTCTGGCAGAGCTTATAGCGAAAAACGGGGCGGCAGATTATCGGATCGAACTGCAGAAGCATCCCTACGAAGAGGAAGAGTTCGGTCCGGCAAAAGAGGATGTTTCCGCTCTGTTAAAGGCGGAATGTTACAGTATCAAGAGGAAGGCAGCAGAAAGCGACAGATTGGGTGAGCTTGAGCTGCCTTCTCTGGAAGAAACCTCCTATTTTCTGCTTTTTCGGGGATATTTTCAGGATGAGAAGGGAAAAGATGCAGGAACACATCCGGGTCAGGAAGGGAAGTTGAAGGGTTATGCAGCCATGCTGCAGCTTACCGCATGGGACGGCTGGGTGCAGATGGAAAAGGATGCTCTTGTTTTGAAAGAAAATACAAGGGCTCTTCTGAAAGTAATCCTTCATCCGTTGGAAGATTTCCGCGATTTTGAACCGGAATTTCTTATGGAACGGCTGGAGGGCATTCCGGATGATTTTCAACAGGTCAGGGAAGAAAATGAAGCCGACATGGGAGAAAGATTCCGGAGAATTTCCCTTTCTCTGGAAGATTCAAAACGCTTTGAAAACGACAGAGCGTTGTACCAGAACGCGCGGTTTGCCGGCAAGGCTTCCCCTTCCTATCTGCAGAAGATTTTTGATGCAGGCCGTTACGAGATCCTTTCTTCATGCGGGGAATATCCGCCGAACCTGTAAGGCGTGTGGACCGGCTCCTATCATGTTCCCTGGAGCAGCGATTATACCCAGAACGGAAATCTGCAGACTGCCATAGCGGGACTTTTGCCCTGCGGTGATTTCGAGGGAATGCACTCTTTTTTCTCCTATCAGGAAAAAATGATGCCGGATTACAGGGAAAACGCCCGGCGTCTTTACGGATGTCGGGGCATTCATATTCCGTCAAGAACAAGCGACAGCGGCTGTGACATTCATTTTGACGAAGGATGGCCCATGCTTTTCTGGACGGCAGGTGCGGGCTGGACAGCCAGATTTTTTTACGACTACTGGCTTTATACCGGCGATGATGGCTTCTTTAAGGAGCACGCATTGCCGTTTATGGAGGAAGCGGCTCTTTTTTATGAAGATTTTCTGATAAAAGATGAGAAGGGACAATGGCTCTTTTCCCCTTCCTATTCACCGGAAAATACGCCGGACGGGCAGGATTCTGCTGCCTGTACCAATGCAACCATGGACATTTCCGTGGCGAAAGAGCTTTTTTTCAATCTGATCACCGGCTGCAGAACTTTGGGGATTGAGGAAGAAAAAGTAAAAAAATGGAAAGAGATTTTGGCAGGAATGCCTGAATATCGCATCAATGAAGACGGCGCGCTGAAAGAATGGGAGCCGGATGAATTCAAAGACTGTTACGATCACCGTCATATTTCTCAGCTGTATCTGCTCTATTATGATATACCCGAAGAAGTACGGGAAAGCCGGGAATTGTTTGATGCGTGTAAAAAGGCTTATGAGATCAAAATGCAGAGAAAGCAGAAAGAAAAAGGAACCATGGCTTTTGGCCTGGTTCTGGAAGGATTTGTGGCTGCCTATCTGAAAGATGCCGAAATGACGGAAGAGCTTTTACAGACAATGGCATGCAGCAACTATTATCAGACTTTTGCGTCGGCTCATGATTTTGGCCCGAGCATTTTTAATGCAGACATCAGCGGAGGTGTTCCGGCGCTGATGCTGCACTGCCTGGCGCAGAGCTTTCCTGTGACAGATGAAAGAGGCAGGATTTCCCATTATGAGATAAGGCTGCTCCCCGCAGTTCCCGATTCTATGAAGAGCGGAAGTGTGACAGGAATGCGTTTGCGCGGAGGCTTTATCCTTTCCATGGAGTGGAAAGAGAAAAAGTTAAAACAATATCAGATTGAGAACCCCGGAAAAAATACATATGTCATACAGACAAGGTAAAAAAGGTTCTTTTTGCTTTGTCAGGCTTTGTTCTCCTGAGCCTGTGCTTCTCTTTCACGCATTTTTCTGAGTATCTTTTTAAACTCGAAGTAGAACAGAATGCAGGTGGTGAGAACTGCCAGGGCATCGGCGATGGGTTCTGCCAGAAAGACAGCCAGCACGTCGTTTTCCATAAAGAGAGGCAGGATGTAAATAAGAGGAATCAGCACGATTACTTTACGGAAGAGTGCAAGGAAAGCGGAAATTTTGGAATTTCCGAAGGCGATGAATGTCTGCTGGCAAGCCACCTGAGCACCCATGAGGAGCATGCAGGCCATGTAAATGCGCAGAGCCCATACGGCAAGGCTGGCAAGTTCCGGATCGTTGGTGAAAATAGCAACAAAGGCGGAAGGGAAAAGCTGGATAGCCAGCCATAAAATGGTGGCATAGCCAAGAGCTGACGCCAGAAGAAGCTGGAAGCCTTTCTTTACACGAGCGCTGTTATTGGCGCCATAGTTGTAGCTGATGATCGGCTGTCCGCCCTGGGTAAGACCCTGTAAAGGCAGCATGGCAAACTGCATCAGACTGGAAAGAATGGTCATAGCGCCTACGGCAAGGTCTCCGCCGTATTTTAACAGAGAAGAGTTAAAGCACAGTACTAGGACACTTTCGGTAGCCTGCATAATAAACGGTGCAATGCCAAGACCGATGCAGGGGCCTATGACGGAGGCTTTTAAGCGCATACATTTTTTGCGGATATGCAGAATGGTGGATTTTCCGCACAGAAAACGGAAAGCCCATGCAGCGCTCACTGCCTGAGAGATAACGGTAGCTAAAGCGGCGCCCTGAACACCCATGTCGAATCCAAAGATAAAAATAGGGTCTAAAACGATGTTGATGACAGCGCCGATGATAACTGTCAGCATGCTGATCTTGGAAAATCCCTGGGCGGAAATGAAAGCGTTCAGTCCCAGGGTGATCTGTACAAAAATTGTTCCCACCGCATAAATGGTCATATAGCTTTGGGCGTAGCCGATGGTGTTTTCACTGGCGCCGAAAAGATAAAGCAGCGGCTCCTGAAAAACAAGGACGATTATGGTGAGGGCAATGGAGGTGATGATCAGAGCGGTAAAACAGTTGCCCAGGATCATTTCCGCTCTGTCGTTGTCCTTTTTTCCCATTTCGATACTGGCAAGAGGCGCGCCGCCCATGCCCATAAGGTATGCGAAAGCAGAGATGATCATAATGATAGGAAAGCAGACGCCTACACCGGTGAGGGCTGCGGAGCCTATTTCCGGGATGTGGCCGATATACATACGGTCAACCATATTGTAAAGGGCGTTTACCAGCTGTGAAGTGATGGCAGGTACTGCCAGGGCAAAAAGCAGTCGGCCAACGGGTGCATTCCCAAGGTCAGCTTCTTTGGATGTAGTAAGTTTCATGTCAAATTTCTCCTTTCGGAATGGTTATTCTGTTGATTCTGCACAGGCCAGATACCGGTGCAGCTTGTAATGCAGAGAGACGGCAGTTATTAATGATTCGTCATTTGCCGTCTTTTTGTTTTTGCAGGGTTTCCTGCATTTTGGCCTTTTCCTGGAAACGATTGAGGATTTTTTCTGCGGTTTCCTGAAGCTGCAAAAGCTCTTCCTTTGGAATATCATGCAGCACTTCCGCCTCCAGTTTCCT
Source organism: uncultured Lachnospiraceae bacterium (assembly GCA_944381635.1). Taxonomy (GTDB): domain Bacteria; phylum Bacillota; class Clostridia; order Lachnospirales; family Lachnospiraceae; genus CALWLY01. The sequence continues at coordinate 52,134 of CALWLY010000005.1, read as the reverse complement.
GCGGGCATATTGAAGGTCCCGGATAATGGAATCCGCCTGCTCAGTCAGGGAAAGATGTTGGATCCGGGAATCGGAAGAATCCGGCGTAACAGCCAGCAGCCCCCTGCGGAAAAGAGAGTCTGTGCTTCGGCATATGAGACCCTTTGACACGTTCAGGCAGACAGAAAGCTGCCGGTTTGTGTTGATGGAAGGATTGTTGGACAAAAAAATAAGGACATCAATTTCATTGGGTGAAAAATTTTCCTCTGGAAAAAGTTTGCCAAATTCGTTGACATAGACTTTGCGTATCTGTGTAAACATATCCAGCATGTTTTCCACATTGCTTTTCATAAAATCACATCACCTCGAATCTCTAATTCCTCAAATATTGTTTACAAGTAAACTATCAGTATCAGTCTAGCACTATTTCCGGGTTTGTCAATATCCCATACCATAAAAAAAGAATTTTTGGGAACAGTTCAGCCCTCTGCGTATCGGCGGCAGGATTTATGCTCGCATAAAAATTCTGCCGCCGATACGCAGAGGAGCCAAGCGCCAGTCAATGAGGAAAACAGCGGCACAGCCGCAGTAAGCACGTCAGTGCGGTTTTTCGAATGGCGCATGCTGAACTGTTACAATTTTTGGAAACATAAAATTTTAATATTTGCTCCCATTGACAGTCAGGAAAAAGGTAGTTATGATAATGCGCTGTAGAGCGGTTTGTAAATTTTTGCAGCTGGTCGGAATCTAAGATTGCGATAAGATTTCTGACGGGATTTTGATAGAATTTCAATAGAAGAATTGAAAAAGGATTCCAATAGAATTACGATAGAATTGAAAAAGGAATCCGATAGGATCTCAATAGAATTCCAATAAATAAAGAACGATAAGAAGATACCTGTACGAACAGAAAAACGTGAAGATAAACAGGAAAGGAATTAGTTATGGAAAACATACAGAAAAGAGAAGAACTGATAAGAGAACTGCTTGGAGATGAGGAAAATGTTTTTGGGAATTTTCTTCTTTTTGACAGTCTTATGACAAAGTACAGATGTGCAATCAGGGAAGTGACGACGAAACTGGAAGTGCTCAACGACGAATTGTCGCTTCCCACCAAAAGAAATCCCATTGAAAGCATTCACAGCAGAATCAAAAGACCGGCCAGCATTGCCCAGAAGCTTCGGGATAAAAATAAGCCGGTGACAATAGAATCCATATCGGAAAACTTAAATGATGTGGCGGGAATCCGCGTGATCTGCCCATTTATTGATGACATTTATGAGGTGGCAAGAATGCTGACCGTACAGGATGACATCAAGGTGATTGAGGTGAAAGACTACATCAAAAATCCCAAACCAAACGGTTATAGAAGTCTGCATCTGATTGTGGAAATTCCTGTCTTTTTTTCACAGTACAAGCAGCAGATGCGGGTGGAAGTACAGATAAGAACGGTAGCCATGGATTTCTGGGCTAGTCTGGAACATCAGATTAAGTATAAAAACCATTCCGAACACACCGCCCAGATTGCGGAAGAGCTGAAGGAGTGTGCGGAAGTCATAGCAAGTACGGATGAAAAAATGCAGGAACTGCACAAAAAAATCCAGTATGAGGAGTTTTAAAAAAAAGGGTTTTTGGAAGAATTTTTAAAGTATGAGCTGCCCTGAAAAAACGGCGGAAAGATGAGTGAGTATGAATCGGATCAATTACCAGAAAGAACTGGAAAAAATACTGGAAAAAGAGGAGACAAAAGGAAAAACGCTGCTGCTGCACAGCTGCTGTGCTCCCTGCAGCAGTTATGTGCTGGAGTATCTGCATCGATATTTTCGGATTACTGTTTTTTACTATAACCCCAATATATCAGAGGATGCGGAGTACCGTCACAGAGTGGAGGAACAGAAGCGGTTGATTGGTGCATTGAATGAGGAGAGGCAAAAAGACCCGGAAACAGGGTATCCCATTCAGTTTTTGGAAGGAAACTATGACAAGGAAGCCTTTTTTGCCATGGCAAAGGGAATGGAAAACTGCCCGGAGGGAGGAGAGCGCTGCTTTGGCTGCTATGAGCTTCGGCTTCGGGAGGCGGCAGTTATGGCGAAACAGGGGAATTTTGATTATTTTACTACCACTCTCACCATAAGCCCCATGAAAAATGCGGAAAAACTCAATGAAATCGGGCAGAAGATGGCGGATGAGTATGGCGTAACCCTTCTTCCCTCTGACTTTAAAAAGAAGAACGGATATCGAAGATCTGTGGAATTGTCCGCAGAATACCAGCTTTACAGACAGGATTACTGTGGATGCATTTTCTCCAGGATGGAGCGGGACAAAAGAGTCCGGGAAAAAGAACAGACTGCCGACAGCCTGGATTTGGACTCAAAATAAGAAAACGGGGAAATATTTTTCGGGCAAAGCCGGTTTCTTGCTTGCGCGAAAAGGGCTTGTATGCTAAACTTTTGTGGAATATATGTGTAAAGGAAAGATTCCTCTGGTGAAATGTGCGGCATGAAAGCTGTGTGAGAAAAGGCCGTATGATAAAATTATAAAAAAGGACAAAGAGGTTTCTTTTGGAAGAAAGAAAACAGGAGTGAGCCTATGAAAAAAATTTTGGACGTCATTTCCGACGAGATGAAAAAAGGGTTTGCCGCCGCAGGCTATGATGAGGAACTTGGAAGAGTTACCCTTTCTAACCGCCCGGATCTTTGCGAATATCAGTGCAACGGTGCTATGGCGGGGGCAAAAAAGTATAAAAAAGCGCCGCTGATGATTGCCTCTGATGTGGCGGAGAAGCTTCAGGACAGACAGGTATTTTCGGAAGTGAATGCGGTTGCCCCGGGTTTCTTGAATTTAAAAGTAAGCGAAGAGTTTCTCTGCGGTTATTTAAAAGAAATGAAAGAGGCAGAGAAATTTGGTCTGGAAAAACCGGAAAAAGTGAGAAATATTGTGATTGATTACGGCGGACCTAACGTGGCAAAGCCTCTTCATGTGGGACATCTGCGTTCTGCCATTATCGGAGAGAGCATTAAACGCATCTGCCGTTACGCCGGCCATCATGTGACCGGTGATGTGCATCTGGGAGACTGGGGACTGCAGATGGGTCTGATTATTACGGAACTGAAAAAAAGACAGCCCCACCTTCCGTATTTTGACCCGGATTTTAGCGGGGAATATCCGGAAGAAGCGCCGTTTACGGTTTCTGAGCTGGAAGAAATTTACCCTACAGCAAGCAAAAAATCCAAAGAAGATGCGGCATACAAAGAGGAAGCTTTGGAGGCTACCTTAAAGCTGCAGAGCGGAGACAGAGGCTATCGCGCTCTCTGGAATCACATCATTGCAGTTTCTGTTGCGGATTTGAAGAAGAATTATGCAAATCTGAACGTGGAATTTGACCTCTGGAAAGGGGAGTCAGATGCAGACCCGATCATTCCGGGAATGGTGGAAGATATGAAAAAGGGCGGTTTTGCCTACGAAAGTGAAGGCGCTCTTGTGGTAGATGTTAAGGAAGAGACGGATACCAAAGAAATTCCTCCCTGCATTATTTTAAAATCTGACGGAGCGGCTCTGTATGCCACCACAGATCTGGCAACCATCAAAGATCGTGTGGAAAATATGCATGCGGACGATTTGATTTATCTGACTGACAAACGCCAGGAAATGCATTTCCTGCAGGTGTTCCGCACCGCAAGAAAGACGGGACTTGTGGGGCCTGAAGTGACCATGCGTCATATCGGATTCGGAACGATGAACGGCAAGGACGGCAAGCCCTTTAAGACAAGGGACGGTGGCGTTATGCGTCTGGAGTATCTGATTGACGAGATCAACCAGGAAATGTACCGCAAGATTGTGGAAAGCCGTGAAGTGTCCGAGCAGGAGGCAAGAGAGACGGCAAAGGTGATTGGACTTTCCGCTATCAAGTATGGCGATCTGTCCAACCAGGCTTCCAAAGATTATATCTTTGATATCGACCGTTTCACTTCCTTTGAAGGAGATACCGGTCCGTATATTCTTTATACTATTGTACGTATTAAATCCATCCTGAATAAATACAAAGAGCAGGGAGGGTGTCTGGAAAATATCTGTTTGAAAGAAGCTGTGAACGGCTCTGAAAAAGCGCTGATGCAGGAACTGGCAAAATGCAACACTGTTCTGGCCAATGCCTATGAAGAGCTGGCGCCTCATAAGATTTGTGCTTATATTTATGATATGGCAAACGCATTCAATCGTTTCTATCATGAGACAAAGATTCTGACAGAGGAAGATGCGGAAAGAAAAGCCGGCTGGATTGCTTTGCTAGTACTTACAAGAGATGTGCTGGAAACATGCATTGATCTGCTTGGTTTTTCTGCGCCGGAGCGTATGTAAAAATTTCCGGCAGAGCATGAGGCTCTGTGCGGATATCATAAAAAGCAGCGTTTCTCCGGGATAAATGAGGCTGTGGAGAGGAAGAAATTTGTTTTTATGAATAAGAACTTTGAAATGGCAAAACAGCATACAGTTTTGGAGAGACGGCAAGTAGAAAAGAAACACCCGGGAGGGTGTTTCTTTTTTGCTTTTTTATGGTAAACAGATGAAAAAGCAGAGAGTAAAAGGAAAATGGTTTTTGGCTGGCGAATAGCTGAAAATGATTTTCGGATGGGAGGAAAAGTGGAAAAGAAAAATTTGTGGGAAGCAAAGATCAAATCGATTTTGATGATTTTGCTTGGAAATACAATTTATGCGCTTGGTATAGTATTGTTTATTCTTCCAAATCAACTGATTACCGGAGGAACCACCGGTATTGCACTTGTAGTTAATTTGGCTGTGGGGCTACCGGTGGAAACTTTTGTGGGAATATTTAACATTGCCATGCTTTTATTGGGAGCGGTGATCCTTGGCAGAGAATTTGCCCTGACTACCATTCTGAGCAGCCTTTATTACCCGGTGATTCTGGGAGTTTTGCAGCATGTGGTTGGGGACTTTGTCATCACACAGGATCTGATGCTTTCTACCGTGTGCGCCGGCGTTCTGATCGGTGTGGGACTGGGAATTGTCATAAGGCAGGGGGCTTCCACAGGAGGAATGGATATCCCGCCCCTTATTCTGAATCGAAAATTCCGCATTCCGGTCAGCGTATCTATGTATGCTTTTGACACGCTGATTCTGATTATGCAGATGATTCGTTCCGACTCTGAACGAGTGCTGTACGGAATTCTGCTGATTCTGATTTATACGATCGTTCTGGATAAGATACTGATTACCGGGAAAAATCAGATGCAGCTTAAAATCGTCAGCAAAAAATATGAGGAGATCAACACCGCTATCCTGAAAAAATTTGACAGGGGAACTACGCTGATGTCTGTCAGAGGAGGCTATTTAAAGCAGGATTCCTTTGCCATACTGGTAGTGCTTGACAGCAGACAGCTTTCCCCTATGATCAAGGAAATCCAGGAGATCGATCCGGATGCTTTCATCATTGTCAATCAGATTTCGGAAGTCAGAGGGAAAGGCTTTACTCTGGCAAAAGAATACAAAAAGCGAAAAAAACCCCTTTAAGGGAAGTATCCCAATCGTTATTTGAAAACCGGAAGCTGGATCAAAGTCACATATTCTTCGCTTTCTGAGTTGGTCAGACTGTCTAAAATGCAATATTCGTAGGAATAACCGGACGTCTGATAGCCCTGTTTTTCAATTTCGGAAAGCAGATATTGATAGCCGCTGCCGATTTTGGTATAAGGGCCTGTAAAATAGTAATGGGCATATAGTCCGGGCGGTTTTATGAGACAGTCAGCCTTGGAACAGTTTTTTTCAAGGGGAAGAAAAACGAAAGAAGCTCTCAGATACTGCCTTTGTTTTAAAAGATCCAACAAGACCATGGCTCCCTGCTGGTAAAAGTAGGGATAATGGTCTTTTTTTGCTTTTGTGAGCAGTTTTTTTACAGCGATATCCTGAGCGAGAAGGTCCTGCTGATAATCCGGAGAAACCTTGTCTGCCTGGGAAGCTGTGGTAGAAGGACTTCCAGGATAGTGAACTTTTTCCACAGCAAGAATTTCAGCTTTTGCATGCTGAAGGAAAACGACTTCTTCCCGGTTGGCATAGTAATCTTCCAGAGAGAGCACTTTGCGGGAAAGCCGTTTTTCCACAAGCTGCAGATGCTGAATTTTGTTGTGAATATCGGAAAGCTGCTTTCGCATCAGGAAAAGAGCATCGTTTCCGGTGCGTTTTTCCAGAAAATTTCGAATTTCCTCCAGGGACAGCCCCATTTCCTTTAACATGAGAATACTGTCTAAAAGTTCCAGCTGATCTGCGGAATAATAGCGGTATCCATTTTTTTCATCGGTGAACTGGGGCTTTAAAATTCCTTTTTTATCATAAAAAAGAATGGTCTGTTTTGATATGCCGGAAAGCCTGGAAAGCTCTCCGGCGGTAAAACGATGCTGCATACAGGTTTCCTCCTAATATTGTTTTGGATGGATAAAAAAGAATCTCGCAATGCGGGATTCTGCGCCTGCGGCGGGTCGCTCGCGACCTATTTCCTCTTCGCCGCAGTGCGCATCCACAGCGGAGCGTTTTTTATACGGAAGGAAACGGAGTTTCCTGGCGGATAAAAAGTGTGCGCAACAGCGCACACTCGCGCCGAAGCGCGGTTGCGTCAGCAACCATTTTCCGGGTAATCTCTGATTGCCTGAGCGCTGAGTGCGCATCCACAGCGGAGCGTTTTTTTATACGGAAGGAAACGAAGTTTCCTGGCGGATAAAAAGTGTGCGCAACAGCGCACACTCGCGCCGAAGCGCGGTTGCGTCAGCAACCATTTTCCGGGTAATCTCTGATTGCCTGAGCGCTGAGTGCGCATCCACAGCGGAGCGTTTTTTTATACGGAAGGAAACGAAGTTTCCTTCCGTATAAAAAAGTACTTGACTATATACTAACTATATCCTTTATAGTGACAGGTGTCAAAGATAAAAAAGATGGAGAATGATTATGTTGAAGAGAAAAGAAAGAAAAAAAATTGTCTTATATATCAGACAGTATGCCCTGTTATTTCTGGGAACAGCGATTTTGGCTTTTGGCCTTTATAACATACACAGCCAAAGCAATATCACAGAAGGCGGAGTGCTGGGCATGGAATTGTTTTTGCAGCATTGGTTTGGAATATCACCCAGTATTTCAGGGCCGGTAATGGATATCACCTGTTATCTGCTGGGATGGAAAATATTGGGAGGTTCTTTTTTAAAGAATGCTATTGTGGCCAGTTTGGGATTTTCCTTTTTCTATTCCGTGAATGAAAAGATAGGGACTATATTGCCGAATCTGGGAGACTACCCGTTGTTAGCGGCTTTAGCCGGAGGAATTTTTGTGGGAGTAGGAGTTGGACTCATTGTAAGAAACGGAGGAGCCTCCGGCGGTGATGATGCGCTGGCTCTTGTCATAAATAAGGTAACCCGCATGAAACTGGCAAAATGTTATTTTGCTACGGATTTTGTCATACTTATGCTGTCCTTGACCTATATCCCTCTTGTTAAAATAGTCTGCTCCCTGATCACAGTGAGTATTTCTTCTTTCATTATCGGAAAGATTCATGAAGAAAACGGGAGAGAAGAGAAAAATGGAAAAAAAGAGAAGAAAAAAGACGGAAAATTCCCTTCCGTCCATAAAGAGCTGGCGGAAGGAGAGCAGTAAAGGAAAAATGCTTTCCGTGTCCGCCGATGTCACTGATGTTTTTTTAGATATATTTTCATAAATATTTTTTTTCATATTCGGCGTTGAGCCAATTTACAGCGGCTTCCTTGCCTTCCGGAGTAAGCGGGAAGGCAGAGGAAGTTTTTTGCTCTGCCGGGGTTTTGGAAAAGCAGAAGGGTTCCGGCCAGTGGGTGGCTAAAAGAATATCGCCTTCCTCGCCTTTTGCTTTTTCAAGGCGATAGCGCATACCCTTATAGCTGCCGGTCTGTACTTCCTTTTTGATATAATTTAACTGAATGATATTTTGAGAAATCATAGGAATCCTCCTTTGAAATTTCCTTATCGTATAAGATATAAAAAGAATCTCGCAATGCGGGATTCTCCGCCTGCGGCGGGTCGCTTGCGACCTGTTTCCTCCCCGCCGCAGTGCGTATCCAAAGTGGAGCGTTTTTTTATGCGATAGGAAAGGAAGGTCCTATCGTATAAAAAAAGAGATACAAAAACTGTATCTCTTTTTAGTAGCGAGAGGGGGATTCGAACCCTCGACACTGCGGGTATGAACCGCATGCTCTAGCCAACTGAGCTATCTCGCCAGATATATGGGGCCTACAGGGCTCGAACCTGTGACCCTCTGCTTGTAAGGCAGATGCTCTCCCAGCTGAGCTAAGACCCCATAATGAAATATAAAATTGTAACTGTTGCCAGTACAGTAGCGAGAGGGGGATTCGAACCCTCGACACTGCGGGTATGAACCGCATGCTCTAGCCAACTGAGCTATCTCGCCAGATATATGGGGCCTACAGGGCTCGAACCTGTGACCCTCTGCTTGTAAGGCAGATGCTCTCCCAGCTGAGCTAAGACCCCGTATCAGACAGCCGTAATTTCGACTGCTTGCTTAGTATACAAAAAACACCGGAAAATGTCAATGGCTTTTTTAAAAAATTTTGTCTGTTCCTTGCCGTCGCGCAGGCTGCAGGAAAAGCGGCATGGGATATGTTGAAGAACTTGCCATGGAAAAGCATACAAAAGTATGGTAAAATGAACGGGAAAAGCCATGTTACCGCAGGCAGTAATGAAAAACAGAAAACAAAGCAGAAAAGAAGTTGCACGAAAGCGGTGCGTGCAAGGAAAGAAGGTATCGTATGGCATTGTTGAGAGTGGATTTTTTCAGTACAGCGTTGATGCGCACTGTGACAATAAACGCAGTGATTCCCGCTGACAAAGTGCTTCCGGACGGAAATCCGGTCGGATATAAAAAATACAAGACATTGTATCTTTTGCATGGAATTCTCGGCAATTATACAGACTGGGTGTGTGGAACCAGAATTGAGAGATGGGCGCAGGAGCAGAATCTGGCAGTGATCATGCCTTCCGGAGAAAATCGTTTTTATCTGGATTATCCGGAAACCGGAGAAAATTACGGGGAATTTGTGGGAAAAGAACTGGTTGAGTTTACAAGAAAGATTTTCCCTCTCTCGGAAAAAAGAGAAGACACTTTTATTGCAGGTCTTTCCATGGGAGGTTATGGGGCTTTGCGCAACGGATTAAAATATGCAGACACTTTTGGATGTGTGGCGGCTTTGTCCTCAGGGCTGCTTTACGATCAGATCCAGAATTCTGACGACGAAAATCCTACGTTCTTCCGCCGGCGCAGTTTTTATAAGGCAATCTTTGGAGATTTGAGTAAGCTGGAGGGAAGCGATAAGGACGTTTACGCTCTTGCAAAAAAACTTGTGGAAGAAGGCAGACAGACTCCTCAGATTTATATGTGCTGCGGGGACAAGGATAGTCTTAAAACGGCAAATGTGAAGTTTGCAGATTATCTGAAGGATTTAGGGATAAACTGTGTTTATGAAGAAGGCCCCGGAGACCACGAATGGGATTTCTGGGACAGATATATTCTGAAAATTTTAAAATGGCTTCCTCTGGAGGAAGAAGAAAAGGGAATTTCCAGCGGAAATGTGCCCTTAGAAAAAGAAGAAAGGAACTGAAACTATGAGAATAGGGATGGGATATGATGTACATAAGCTTGCGGAAGGGAGAAAGCTGATTATCGGCGGAGTGGAAATTCCGTATGAAAAAGGTCTTCTGGGACATTCGGATGCCGATGTACTTGTACATGCCATCATGGATGCGCTGCTGGGAGCGGCGGCTCTTGGGGATATCGGAAAACATTTTCCGGATACGGATCCTGCGTATCGGGGGGCAGACAGCATTGAGCTTTTAAAGCATGTGGGAAGGCTTTTGGAGGAACACTGCTTTCTGATTGAAAACATTGATGCCACCATTATCGCGCAGGCACCGAAAATGCGCCCCTACATTGACACGATGCGCGCCAACATAGCCCGGGCGCTTGGAATCGATACAGAACAGGTAAATGTAAAGGCAACTACAGAGGAAGGACTTGGATTTACCGGAAGCGGTCAGGGGATTTCCTCCCAGGCAATCTGCCTGCTGAACTCTCCCATGGGCCTTTACGACAGGGATGTGACCGTTTCAGGGTGCGGCGGCTGCAAAGGGTGCGGCGGCGCAGAATGAGCAAAGAGACAGACGCGGGATCAGAGGCGGAAATTTCAGGGGAATCGATTAGAATCGATCAGTATAAGGAAAGGAGTGTGTCCTCCCGGCCTGTGCGGTAAAAGGCCGAAAACAGGCACGGAAGGTACAAACGACAGGATGGATACAGAACACGTGGCAGATAGGAAAAAAGAGAAAGAACCAAAGTTTTCCCTGCTGGAAGGACAGGAGTGTCTCAGAGTACGGGAACTTTGGGAGAGCTGTTTTGGGGAGGATGGTCCGGTGTTCACGGATTATTATTTTCAGATGAAAGCTCCCCGCAATACAGGGTTGATTCTGGAAACAGACGAAAAAATAGTGTCGATGCTGTATCTGACCCCGTATTGTTTAAGGGCTGGAAGGAACTTATGCAGCAGCAGCTATTTTGTAGGTGTGGCCACCAGAAAAGAGTATCGCCACAGAGGCTATATGGCAAGGCTTCTGGCGGAATCTTTGAAACTGTTAAAGCAAAGACGCCAGCCATTTGCTTTTCTGATGCCGGCGTCCCCTAAAATCTATGAACCCTTTGAATTTGTCTATATCTATGATCGCCCGGTCTGGAAGGCTCGGAAACTTTTGGAAGACCTTTTGGGCTGTAAATCTCAGAGACTCCCTTTGGAGGCAAAGAACGAAGGATGGAGCCTTTTAAGGGAGGAGGATTGTCTGGAAACGGCAGAGTTTGCCAACGTTTTTCTGGAGAAGAGGCAGCAGGTCTTTGTGCAGCGGGATGCTTCCTATTATTATATCCTGAAAAAAGAGATGGACGCTTCCAATGGCGGTATTTTTCTGCTGCGGGAAGGTGGAAGGATAACAGCCTATGTTGCGGCCGCTTCTTCAGAGGCTGGAATTGAGGTGCAGGAACTTCTGGCAGAGACAGGCATGGGAGAGACAGCGGCAGAAGAGCAGGAGCAGCGAAAACCTGTGATCATGGGAAGAATCGTCAGTGTGACGGATATGTTTTCACTTCTGTCTTCCCGGAAGGACGGAGAAGTATGGCTGTATCTGAAAGATGAACTGTTAGAGGAAAACACGGGACTGTACCGGATCAAGACAGAAAACACCATGTGTATGGCAAGGTACCAGGGGGGCGGTGATTTTTCTGAAAATTCAGGGGAAAGATTTCCGAATTCTCGGGGATTCTATTCCTGTATGGCTTCGGGGCTGACAGAATTTGTTTTTGGAAGAAAGACTGCCGGAGAAGTTTTCACAGCCGCAGGCTTTCCCGATAAGGAAAGTCTGGAGGAAAAACAGGGATGGGAGATTTTAAATGCCATAATCCCCCTTCGGAAGGTGTGGATCAACGAAACCGTTTAAAAGGAAAGGAAATTTTTTCAGGCAGCCGTTTAGAGACAGAACATTTTGCAAAATGGTTGACAAAAATAAAAGATTTGCATATCCTGTTATCAGGTAGGAAAAGCGCAGAGAAGTTTTACACAGAGAAAGTATTGAAACTTTTCTGCGCAGACAGAAAGAGAAAAGCTTGGAACGGAAAGAGTACGTTTGACTCAGGCCACAGAGAGGGGATGCCATCGGCTGGAAGTATCCCCGGCAGTGAGGGACGGAAAGTGCATCCGGGAGCCGGTTCGGTGAATCGCAGGATAAGCCGAACACGTATTGCACACGTTACGTGCCTGAGTGCAGAATGAAAATTCTGAAATAGAGTGGAACCGCGGATTCTTTCGTCTCTTGAACTTTGAGGGGAAAGAATTTTTTTATACCATAGGAAATTTCATTTTTCCGGCGGATTTCTAACATGATGTTGGAGCTAAAAGGGAGGCAGGTATGGGAATCATTAAGAATATAAGAGAAGAAATTCGGATCGTAAAAGAGCGGGATCCGGCAATCCATTCCTCCATGGAGGTATTGCTTTACCCAAGCTTTAAGGTCATGTTGCATTATCGCCTTGCCCATAAGCTGTATCTCGGGGGGCATTACTTTCTGGCAAGATGGATTTCCCAGAGAGCAGTCAGGAAAACCGGGATTGAGATTCATCCGGGGGCACAGATTGGCGAGGGATTTTTTATTGACCATGGCAACGGTGTGATCATCGGGGAGACTACGGTTATCGGGAATAATGTTACGCTGTATCAGGGAGTCACCTTGGGAGGAACCGGAAAAGAGCACGGAAAAAGACACCCCACTGTGGAGGACAATGTTATGATCAGCGCGGGAGCAAAAGTGCTGGGGTCTTTCACGATCGGAGCAAATTCCAAAATCGGGGCCGGAAGCGTAGTGCTCAGCGAAGTACCGCCTAATTCTACCGTGGTAGGAGTGCCGGGCAGAGTGGTAAAAAGAAACCAGGAGCCGTTGCCCCGGGAGACTATGGACCAGGTGCATCTTCCGGATCCTACAAGAGAGGACATTGTGAATCTTCAGAGAGCAAACAGCCAGCTGATCAACCGGGTTTTGGAACTGGAAAAGGAAATGCGTCTGTTAAAGCGCAGGGAAGAAAACTGCAAATAAAGAAAGAGAAAGGAAAGAAAAAAGATGAAAATCTACAATACGCTTACCAAGAAAAAAGAAGAATTTGTACCGCTTGAACCGGGAAAGGTGAAAATGTATGTGTGCGGACCTACCGTTTATAACCTGATTCATATCGGCAATGCCCGCCCTATGATCGTGTTTGATACGGTAAGACGTTACATGGAACATAAAGGCTATGAAGTAAATTATGTCAGCAACTTCACGGACGTGGATGATAAAATCATAAAAAAAGCCATTGAGGAAGGCGTGGAAGCAAGCGTTATTTCCCAGCGCTACATCGAAGAATGCAAAAAAGATATGGCGGCGCTGAATGTAAAACCGGCTACAACTCACCCCCTGGCAACTGAAGAAATCTGCGGCATGGAAGAGATGATTCGGACTCTGATTGACAAGGGACATGCCTATGTGGCAGAGGATGGAACGGTGTATTTCCGCACAAGAAGCTTTAAAGAGTATGGAAAGCTTTCCCACAAAAATCTGGATGATCTGGAAGGCGGAAAACGTTCACTGTTAGTATCCGGAGAAGATCAGAAGGAAGATCCGCTTGACTTTGTACTTTGGAAGCCGAAAAAAGACGGAGAGCCTTACTGGGATGCACCCTGGTGCAAAGGCCGTCCGGGATGGCATATCGAGTGTTCTGTCATGAGCAAAAAATACCTTGGAGATGAAATCGACATTCATGCAGGCGGAGAAGATCTGGTATTTCCTCATCATGAAAATGAGATTGCTCAGTCTGAAGCGGCAAACGGAAAAACCTTTGCCAGATATTGGATGCACAACGCCTTTTTAAATATTGACAACAAAAAGATGAGCAAATCTGCCGGAAACTTTTTCACAGTCAGAGACATCACAGAAAAATACGATCCTCAGGTACTGCGCTTTTTCATGCTGTCCGCTCATTACAGAAGTCCGTTGAATTTCAGCGCGGATCTGATGGATGCGGCGAAGAATGGTCTGGAGCGTATTGTGACAGCAGTATCCAATCTTAAATTCCTTCTGTCAAATGCCGGGGACTTTGCAGCGACCGAAGAAGAGCAGAAGCTTCTGGAGGAAGCAAAAGGTTATGTAGGCAAATTTGATGAAGCTATGGACGATGACTTCAACACAGCCGACGCTATTTCCGCGATTTTTGAGCTGGTTAAATTTGCGAATACCTATGCCAACGGAGAGAGAAGCAAAGCGTTCATTCAGGCTCTTATCGATGAAATCAAAGAGCTTTCTGATATCTGCGGACTGATCGTGGAAAAAGAAGAAGGACTGCTGGATGCAGATATTGAAAAACTGATTGAGGAAAGACAGGCGGCAAGAAAAGCAAAGAATTTTGCAAGGGCAGATGAAATTCGCGGAGAGCTTCTGGAAAAAGGTATTATTCTGGAAGACACCAGAGAAGGCGTGAAATGGAAACGCGCATAAACGGGCGAGGATAAGGAAAATGGAAGAAAAAAACAGCCTTCTGGCTTTGCTGAAAAAAGAATTTGACTGCCGGGAAATTGATATCAGAACTTATTCTCCTCTGACGCTGGCATTTTTGGGAGACTGTATTTATGATCTGGTCATCCGAACAGTGGTAGTGGAAAGGGCAAACACGTCGCCCAATACGCTGCACAACAAAAAAAGCCGTCTGGTAAAGGCGGAGACACAGGCTGCTATGGCGGAGGCGATTGCCGACGAATTGACAGAAGAGGAACTGGCTGTGTACAAAAGAGGGCGCAATGCCAAATCTTACTCCTCTGCGAAAAATGCCAGCATTACGGATTACAGAAAAGCGACAGGGCTGGAAGCACTGTACGGTTATCTGTATTTGACAGACAGAATGGACAGAATGATAGAACTTGTAAAATTAAGTTTGAAAAAGACAGGGATGGAACTGTAAATGAGATACGAAGAATTTACGATAGAAGGAAGAAATGCGGTGATCGAGGCATTTCGTTCCGGAAAACCGATAGACAAGCTGTTTGTGCTGGATGGCTGCCAGGACGGACCGATCATGACAATCAAGCGAGAGGCCAAAAAGCATGACACACTGATAAAGTATGTGACAAAGGAACGGCTGGATCAGATGTCCGAAACCGGAAAGCATCAGGGAGTGATTGCCTATGCAGCCGCTTATCAGTATGCACAGGTGGAAGATATACTGAAAGCAGCCAGAGAAAAAAACGAAGATCCTTTCATTTTTCTCCTGGACAATATTGAGGACCCCCACAATCTGGGAGCCATCATACGTACTGCCAATCTGGCAGGAGCCCATGGGGTGATCATACCCAAAAACCGCGCGGCAGGTCTGACTGCTGTTGTTGCAAGAACTTCGGCGGGAGCCTTGAATTATACGCCGGTTGCCAGAGTTACCAACCTGGCTAAAACAATGGAAGAACTGAAAAAAGAAGGCATCTGGTTTGTCTGCGCAGATATGGGCGGAACCAGTATGTATAAACTGAACCTAACCGGACCGATAGGACTTGTGATCGGCAACGAAGGAGAGGGAGTAGGACGCCTGGTAAAGGAAAAATGTGACATGGTGGCATCCATTCCCATGAAAGGGGATATCGATTCCCTGAATGCCTCCGTGGCAGCGGGAGTCCTCGCTTATGAGATTGTAAGACAGCGTATGAAATAGAAGTCTTTGACCCGGCAGAGGGCAGATGAGGACGCATCATGGTAGAGTTTGAAAAATACAGCGACGAAGAGTTGATTCGTTTTCTGCGGCAGGGAGAAGAAAGTGTTGCAGATTATCTGATGGAAAAATATAAGGGACTTGTGAAAAACAAGGCAAGATTTCTCTTTCTTCTGGGAGGAGAAAGTGAGGATTTGATTCAGGAGGGAATGATCGGACTGTTTAAGGCGGTCAGAGATTACGATGAATCAAAGCATGCCAGTTTTCACACTTTTGCGGGAATGTGTATTTCCAGGCAGATGTATACGGCAGTGGAAGCTTCTGCCAGACAAAAGCATGCGCCTTTAAATTCCTATATTTCCCTCTACCGAACTCCGGGAGAACAGGGAAAAGAAGCGGAAAACGGCGAGGAGGCTGCGTTAGTGCAGGCGCTTTATACAGCCAGCGAAAAGAGCCCGGAGGAAGTGCTCATCGACAGAGAAAGCATGGAGCAGCTTTACGGAGAGATGGAAAAGGTGTTAAGCCCTCTGGAAAAGCAGGTACTCCATTTATACCTGAACGGACTCGGATATGCGGAAATTGCAAAAGTGTTGGGAAGAGAAGAAAAAAGTACGGATAATGCGTTGCAGAGGATGAAACATAAACTGCGGCGCTTGATGAAAGAGAAGACGGAGCGGTAGTATGGTACATCTGAATCTGGAAAATATTCATGACCAGGAGGAGCTTCAGCAATATCTGGAGGAAAAACTTCAGATACCCGAGAGAAATGACAAAAATCTTGATACACTTTATGAACGGCTTACGGCGATCAACGGTAAGCTGCATGTGTACATGGAGGGGCTGGAGAAATTAAGGGAGCATATGGGCAGTTACGCGGACCGGCTGTTGTCTGTATTTGAGCAGGCTCAGGAAGTGACCCAGGGACTTACCGTTGAGGTAAAACAAAAGATGGAAAAGGACTGGGAAAGGAATCCAGCGCTTCAGGAACAAGCTGTTTCTTTTCACCGCCCGTATCTGTTTCAGCTGGAGAAAAATTCCGAACAGCCTGAAATACAGGGGCTTATGTACCGGGCAGACGGGAAACCCTATCTGAGACTGTGGTTTAAAAACGCCATCCATGTGGAACTGCAGGTGGGATTTCATAAATATATATTTCTGGAAGTGAAAAAGAACGTATGGGAGCTGACTTTGACGCTCCCGCCCGGATTTTATTATGCCACCCTCCTGCTGGACGGTTCGGAAGTGCTGACGCCGTTTCTGCCCATCGGTTATGGATATAATCAACCCTGCAATTACCTGGATATCGGACCTGCAATCGAAGAGCTGAGTGTGCAGCCAATCCTGCGCGGAGATGTGAGATATGAATATTTTCCTTCAAAAGTCACTCAAAATCAGGAATGCTGCATGGTATACACGCCGCCGTGCTATGATAAAACGGAAAAAGAGTACCCCGTGCTCTATTTGCAGCATGGCTTTGGGGAAAACGAAAAGAGCTGGATATTCCATGGAAAGGTACATCACATTATGGATGCGCTTCTGGAAGAAAACAGAGCGGTTCCCATGCTGATCGTCATGGCAAACGGGATGATTGCAGAGAAGGCACTCAACGGAGAAGAGACACTTTGCTATGAAAAGTTTGAACCCTTTCTTTTGGAGGATCTGATGCCGTTCATTGAGTCAAAATACCGGGTAAAAAAGGAAAGAGACTCCCGGGCAATGGCAGGGCTTTCGCTTGGTTCCATTCAGACCAGCAGGATTGTTTTCAAACATCAGGAGCTGTTTTCCTATGCGGGTCTGTTCAGCGGATTCATGAAAAATACGTTGGATGAAAATGCGGATAACTCTCATATAGAAATTCTGAAAGAAAATCCGGAAGAATTTAACCGGAATATGAAATTGTTTTACCGGGGAATCGGAACCAGCGATGTATTTTTAAGGCAGTTTCTGGAGGAAGATGAACTTTGCAAAGAATATCAGATCAGTCAGGTGAGAAAAGAATTTCAGGGCGGCCATGACTGGAACGTCTGGAGAAAATGTATCAGTGATTTTCTGCCCCGCCTGTTTGTTTCAAACGACTGAGCCGTTTTGTTTCATGGCGTAAAAACATAGATAATAAATGAAAGATGAAAAGGTGCTGTAAAATCAGACGAATCTCTTTGCCGCACCATATTTTGTGATTGCCGTTAGTTCGGGATTCAACAAAATATGCCAGGACAAAGAGAAACACTCTGATTTTCCAGCGCCTTTTAACGTTCAAATAACGGTATGGCAAACGCCGCAATAAGAAATTTCAGAAAATATGGAGTTCCTGAAAATAAGGTCCCCAAAATATGAAATCAGGGATTGCAGTTGCCGCAGGGGTCATATCCTTGAGAGATGATGGCATCTCTTGTTTCCGAAGAGTAAATTTTGTTTTTCTCTGCCATTCGATCTACGGAAGAACAGCCGGGAAGATGAAACTTGTGCGTATTAGCGTTTAAAATATACTGGTAATTATCCTGGGCTGACTGCTGGGGAAGAGAATCGGATGTATTTTGAGTCTCTTCTGCCCCAGAGGATACAGGAGCAGCACCGTTCCCGGTACCCGCAGTGCCTGTTGTCTGGGACTGGGAGGAAGCTGTGTCGGCTGGATTACTACCGGAAGCAGAGCCATCACTGGAAGCGGAACTGTCATCGGCCGAAGCTGCAGAATCCGTGAAGGTGGAAGCAGGGGATGAAAAAATCTGATTTTCCGGGGCATTTTTCTCGGTAGACCAGTTCAGGGAGCTTCCGTCGGAGGTAACAGTTACAGTACCCTGCAGATCTGTCCGATATACGGTAATGTCATCCTGATTCAGACGATCAAGCACTTCCTGATGCGGATGGCCGTATTTGTTGTCGTCACCGCAGCTGATAACGGCGCAGGAAGGAGAAACAGCCTGAAGGAAAGATTGACTGGTTGCCGTGTCACTTCCGTGGTGGCTGACTTTGAGCACGTCAGCGTTTAAATCGGCGCCGGAAGAAAGAAGATCGGATTCTGCCTCTAATTCTGCATCGCCGCAGAAAAGAAAGGTGTTGGAACCATGAGTCAGTTTCAGACAGATGGAATTGCTGTTGGTATTGTCGTATTCTTTCAAAGGCCCCAGAATTTCAAAGGAAGCGTCTCCCAGGCTGTAGGTTTCGCCGGGAACGGGATGCTCGATCTTATAATTTTTGTTCCGGACAGTCTGGATCACGTCATCGTAAGTGCGGGTATCGGATACTATATCAGGCATAAAAGTGCGGTTTACATCAAATTTATATAAGATGACATCCAGTCCGCCAATATGATCGGCATCCGGATGAGTTCCGATGGCATAGTCCAGAGAAGTGATTCCCTGCTTGGTAAGATAGAGCTGTATTTTGGTGCCCACGTTGTTGTCGCCGGCATCGATCAGCATGGAGTGGTCGCCGCAGGTAATCAGTGTACTGTCTCCCTGACCGATGTCCAGAAAATGGACAGTCAGAGGATCCAAAGTGTCTGACGGACTCGCCGATGTGTCTGTGGCGGTATGAGCTTCTGTTGCAGTATCAGTGGAACTTTGTGCTGTTTCCGGCAGTGAAGAAGGGGCGGCAGAAACTTCATCGGCAGTCTCTGGCGGCAGGGATTCGGAAGAAGCCGGGATTTCGGATTCAAACGATGATTCTGAAGACATTTCAGAAGGAAGAGCGGCGGCATCTGCGCCGGATGAACAGCCTGTCACCATGGACAGGGAAAGAAGGAGGGCCATAATTCCAGCTGGAAGCCCTCTTTGAAAGAAACGGGTAATCAGTGAATACATGTCAAAAACTCCTCTCTCGTATCAGGCGGGGAAACAGGATTTCTCCACCCGGCTTTTTGTAAGGGTATTATAGCACGGAGCGTAAGTTTTTTCAATAAAAATCAGAACATACGTTCTTTTTATGTACTGGGAAACTTCATTTCCCAGTACATAAAAAAAGACGCAATCTTTTGATTGCGTCTGAAATCAAGCTACTGACGGGAATCGAACCCGTGACCTCCGCACTACCAATGCGACGCTCTACCGACTGAGCCACAGTAGCATTCCGTATCCGGCTTAGCGCCGTCAACAGAATAGAATATATCATATGACAGGACAGATGTCAATTCCTTTTTCATATTTTTTGTATTTCAGTTGTAACAGTTCAGCCATCTGCCATCAGGAGGCGGATTTATGCTCGCATAAAAATCCACCTCCTGATGCGCAGATGAAGTGAGCGCCAGTTGATGAGGAAAACAGCGGCGCAGCCGCAGTAAGCATGTCAGTGCGGTTTTCCGAATGGTGCGGGCTGAACTGTTACTTTGTTTCAAACAGCAAGCGCCAGGATACCAATCCTTTGCTTCTAAATAAGACAAAGTCTGATGATTGGTATCCTGGCGCTTTGACACAAGCAGGAGTTTCATGTTTTAACAAAATCTCCTGGTTTTGTACCGAAATAGCAGAGCTGTTTTATTCTGCCGGAACCGGAGTGGTGGTCTGGCTGGCAGCCTGTGCAGCTTCAAGCGCAGCAATCTGATTGTTTAAGTCATCAATTTGTGCCTGAGCAGCCTGGGAGGCCTGCAATGCGCTGTTTCGGGTTGCCTCGTCTGTAGCAGAAGCATACTGTTCGTCAGCGGCCTGTTTTGCTGCGGTAGCCTGCTGGAGCTGAGTCTGCAAAGCCGCAAGCTGATCCGCGTAGGAACCCTGGTTATTGCGGGCTTCCAGTTCCTGCTCCTGCTGAGCTATGACAGCTTGTGCGGCAGGGTTTGCAAAGAATTCCGCATTGTGAGGACACTGTTGAATGGTGCTGGCAGTTGTCTGTGTGTTTTCTCCGTTGATGGAAGGTGTCACGGCAGGGGTGGAAGGAAGGCCGGAAGGCTCCAGTTCCAGAACCCCGGGAACCTTAAACGGACATAAATCCGTTGCCGGGAGAGCACTGTATGCACATACATTACCCTGATAATGAACGTCGCAGGACTGGGTAGGCACGGTGCTCTGGTCAAAATATTCGGTTTTCAAAGTAGCGTCACAAAGACCGGAAATCGGAAGTTTTCCGGATTTGGAACATACAGTCACGGCTGCGATTCCTGCGGGAACCTCGAAAGCTTTATTTTCCAGATTTTCGTGTATCCGGCTCATGACTTCGCGCCACAGATCTCTTGTCAGGGAGCGCTGGGCACCGCTTTTTAATTTGGCATTGTTGTCATATCCTGCCCAGGTGGTGCAGGTGTAATAAGGGGTAAAGCCTGCAAACCAGGAGTCGTTGTAATCGGATGTAGTTCCGGTCTTTCCGGCGATGGACATGTTTCCGAAGTTAGCCCTTGTACCGGTACCTGAGGTAACAACATCCACCATGGCATCCGTCAGAAGGAAAGCGGTTGTTTCCTTGATGATCGGAGTGGAAGCGGTCTGGGTATTGTCCAGAAGAACATTGCCGTCATTGTCCACTACTTTGGAATACAGTTTCGGCTCATTGTAATAGCCATGGTTGGCAATCGCTGCATAAGCGGCGTTAAGCTCCAGGTTGGTAACGCCGTTGGTGATGCCGCCAAGGGCCAGAGACTGCACGATATCACTGTGGAATTCGCCGTTGATTTCCCGGCCTTCTTCCAGAGTGGTAAATCCGAATTTCAGCAAATAATCATATCCAAGCTGAGGTGTGATCTGTGTCAGTGTCTTTACGGCAAGTATGTTGCAGGACTGAATAATACCATCCCGGATGGACATATTGCCTTTATAGCCGCTGTAAGAATTTTTTACAGGTTTTCCGTCGCTGTAATTAAACGGTTCATCCATCATGGCAGTAGCCAGAGTATAACCGGCGCTGTCTAAGGCAGGGGCGTATACAGCCGGAATCTTAAAGGTGGAACCGGGCTGTCTTGTGGAGGAAGTAGCGCGGTTTAACGTACGGTTTCCTTCTTTGGGACCGCGGCCGCCCATCATGGCAACCACATTACCTGTGGACTGGTCCATGATCGTCAGGGAAATCTGAGGCTGAGGAGTGAGAGATATTCTCTCGCCAAGGATTTCATCGCCTTCTTCCACATGAGCCGCTTTGTATTCTTCTATGGCAGCGTAGGCCTCATCCTGGCTGTCATAGAGCAGATCAAAGCTCGGATTGGAAGTCTCCCTTACATAACTGCGGAACATTTCCTTGCTGTGATTTTCCTGCTCACCGTTTGCTTTCTGGATGGTGAGAGCATAGTCCAGATACCACTGTGTATTGTCCGGGTACATGGATTCATCCATGCATACCTCATCCACGATGGCCTGAATGTCAGGGTCCATTGCGCTATAAATGCTCAGACCGCTGCTGTACAGCAGGTTGAAGGCCTGTGTTTCAGTGTATCCGGCTTCGATCAGATCTTCTTCCACCTGTTCGGTGACAGCATCCACGTAATAGGAGTTTACGGTAGTGTCGGATTCCATATCCTCATTGACTACTTTGATGCGGGAATAAACGTCATCCGCAAGGGCCTCATCGTATTCTGCCTGTGTGATATAGCCCTGTTCCAACATATTGTCAAGAACCTTTTGCCGACGCTCGGCATTGTTGTCCGGATGGTTTATCGGATTGTACCGGCTGGGATTCTGGGTGATGCCGGCGATAACGGCGGACTCTGAAAGAGTCAGATCCCATACATTTTTGGCAAAATAGCGGCGGGAAGCAGCCTGAACCCCAAGGGTGTTCTGGCCTAAGTTGATGGTGTTCATATAATTTTGAAGAATCAGCTTCTTTGCTTCATCCCGTCCGTAGGTTTCCGTCAGATTCTTTTCCAGTTCAAGGGCAAGATACTGCTCCTGAATCTTACGTTTCAGACTTTCCAGAAAAGTAGTCTCACTTGTCCAGCTGGTAAGTACATTATTTTTGATAAGCTGCTGGGTGATCGTGCTGGCACCTTCTGAAAAATTGCCGCTGGTGATTCCCACAAAGCCGGCGCGGAGGATACCCTGGATATCGATGCCGTTATGTTCATAAAAACGCTCATCCTCTATGGCAACAAAGGCGTTGGCCAAATCCTCCGGAACCTGGTCGTAGGTAACCGGGATACGGTTGGAACCGGCAGCTGTCAGCTTGGCAATCTGATTTCCCTGATTGTCATAGACAAAAGAAGAAATTCCCTTGGGGGTAATATCATCCAGGTCTATCATTTCAGGTGCGGAATCCAGAATACCCTTAAAGAGCCCCAGTCCCAGGCTGACGCCCAGAATACCAACAGCCAGCGCAAAAAGAAGAAATACTTTGAAAAAGTTTACGGCCATTTTTTTGCCCCAGCGTTTCGAATTGGAGCGTGCCGATTTTTTCTTTCTGCGCACATTTTTTTTGCTGTAATTCATTCTATCAAACATTCCTTTCTGAATTCTTGCAGATAAATACTGCGCATATTTCCGGTTGCGGACAGTTCTGAAGGCAAGCAAAAAAGAGCCCACTTTCAGGACTGATATTCCAATTATAACAAATGGGGATAGGTAAATAAAGGTTTTTCTGGCATTTTAAGATATTATTCACAATTCTGTACCGGTTTATTCCGGTGTATCCTGCGCCGTAAATTTGCTGTCTGTACACCAATGCGCGCCTGTGTTAAGATAAAAAATAAGGGATTATTTTCCCGGAAAGATGAGTAATATTGATTTAAAATAAAGGATGAAAACATGGAACAGAGAGAAAATATGGAGCCTTACCGTATGCTTTTAGAAGGCGGTGAGGGGGAACTGATTGAAAAAAAATCCCGTTTCATTGCAACGATAAGAAGGGTGGAGAGTGAAGAGGAAGCCGTTTCTTTTATAGAAGAAATGAAAAAAAAGTACTGGGATGCCACTCACAACTGTTCCGCTTTTGTAATAGGAAGAAAAGCGGAACTGACCAGATGCAGCGATGACGGGGAACCGTCCCAGACAGCGGGACGTCCTATGCTGGAAGTTCTTTTGGGAGAAGAGATCAGAAATATCGCAGTGGTGGTGACAAGATATTTCGGAGGCACGCTTCTTGGAACGGGAGGTCTTGTAAGAGCTTATTCGGGAGCGGTGAAAGAAGGGCTGAAGCATTGCCGCATTGCAGCGATGCGATACGGAGTAAGACTTAAAATCCAGACCGACTATAACGGCATCGGCAAGATCCAGTATCTTTTAGGTAAAAAGAATATTCCCATAGAAAAGGCAGACTATACCGATGTGGTGGTGATACAGGTCCTTCTTGCAAAGGAAGATGCAGCAGGGCTGAAGAAGGAAATTACAGAGGCTACCAACGGACGCGCTGAATTGGAAGAAATGGAAGAACTCTATTACATTGACAAAGAAGAAAGACTCTAGTATATTGAAATTTCAGGGTTGAAAAATATCCCGAAATTGTTTGGAAACAAGTTGATTTAGGAAATGAAGTAATTCGAAAGGCAGGTGGTTTTTTTATGAAGAGCAACAGTAAATCTGGCAGCAGTGACACTCCTGTGCCCGGGCGAAGTAAAAAAATCATACTGAGAGGAGAATTACCATGGACAAAATCAAAGAGATAGAAGAAATCAAGGAACTCCTGGCAAACAAGCAGTATACGAGACTCCGTCAGATGCTGGAGGAGTTGAACGAAGCGGATATTGCGTCGTTTCTGGAGGAACTGGAAGAGGAAGAAATGCTCAAGGTGTTCCGGATTCTTCCGAAAGATCTGGCAGCAGATGTATTTTCTTATCTGGAAGTGGAGAACCAGCAATTTATTATCACTTCTCTTTCCGATAAAGATGCGGCTTTGATCGTGGATAACCTGATGGCGGACGACGCGGCGGATCTGATGGAAGAGATGCCGGCAAACATCGTCAAAAAGATTCTCGCCAATGCCAGCGCAGATACCAGAAGAGATGTAAATCATCTTCTGCGCTATCCGGAGGATTCCGCCGGAAGCATTATGACGGTGGAGTACGTGGACTTAAAGGAGACGCTGACAGTGGCAGAGGCCATTGCCAAAATCCGAAAGGTAGGCGTGGACAGCGAGACGATCAACATCTGCTATGTACTGGACAACCGCCGCAAGCTGGTGGGAACCGTAACCCTCCGTTATCTTCTTTTAAGCCAGCCGGATGAGATCATCGGCGATATGATGCATGAAAATGTCATCTCCATCAATACGATGATGGACCAGGAGGAAGTTGCCAAACAGTTCCAGAAATACGACTTTACAGCCATGCCGGTAGTGGATAATGAAAACCGGCTGGTAGGTATTATCACCGTAGACGACATCGTAGATATTATGGAAGAAGAGGCTACGGAAGATATTGAAAAAATGGCGGCTATTGTGCCGAATGATAAATCTTATACCAAAACGGGAATTTTCGAAACTTTTAAAAAGAGAATTCCATGGCTGCTTCTGCTGATGGTTTCCGCCACCTTTACAGGTAAAATCATTGAGCACTTTGAGAGCTCGCTGAAGGCCTATTTTCTTCTGGTAGCATTCATTCCCATGATCATGGACACCGGCGGAAATGCAGGAGGACAGTCAAACGTTACCATCATTCGTGGTTTATCTCTAAATGAAATTGAATTTTCGGATCTTCCGATTATTATTTGGAAAGAAATTCGCGTAGCCCTGTTGTGCGGCGTGACTCTGGCAGTTGTCAATTTTGCCAAAATGGTCTGGATTGATGGCGCCGGTGTTGCCCTGGCTCTGGTAGTGGGAATTACGCTTATCGTGACAGTGGCTATTGCCAAGGTAGTTGGATGTACCCTTCCCATGCTGGCTCAGAAGATGGGATTCGACCCCGCCGTCATGGCAAGCCCCTTCATCACAACCATCGTGGACGCCATCTCCTTGCTCATCTACTTCGAGGTAGCCCTTAACCTCTTTAAGCTGATATGATTCCCCAGGGTCAAAAGGTCATATTTTTCATGCTCGCATGAAAAAATATGACTTTGTGACCCGCCAAACATGAGACCGCAGCCCGAACAGGGCGAAGTTCGAATGTTTGCAGGATTGCGGGAGCGCGAGAGCGCGTAGCAATCCGAGGGAATCATAGGCAGGCCGGAATACGTATACAAAGGAAACCATGAGACCGCAGCCCAAACAGGGCGAAGTTCGAATGTTTGTAGGATTGCGGGAGAGCGAAGCGCGTAGCAATCCGTGGAATCATAGGCGATATAACCGATATAACACAGGAAGCTGACGGACAGCTTCGGAAAGGAAAATAGGATGAAACTGATATCCTGGAATGTAAATGGCTTAAGAGCCTGTGTGGGAAAAGGCTTCCTGGACTTTTTAAAGGAGGCGGATGCGGATATTTTCTGCATTCAGGAAACGAAGATGCAGGAGGGACAGCTTGCGCTGGATCTGCCTGGTTACCATCAATACTGGAATTATGCGGAGAAAAAAGGATATTCCGGAACCGCTGTTTTTACAAAAGAAGAGCCGGTTTCGGTATCCTACGGAATCGGAATGGAAGAGCATGACAAAGAGGGAAGAGTCATCACACTGGAATATCCCGAATTTTATCTGGTCACTGTGTATACACCAAACTCCCAGGATGGGCTGGCGAGACTTCCTTACCGCATGAAGTGGGAGGAAGATTTTCTCAGTTACCTGAAGAAGCTTGAGGAAAAGAAACCTGTGGTTTTTTGCGGGGACTTAAATGTGGCAGCAGAGGAGATTGACTTGAAAAATCCTAAGACCAATCGGAAAAATGCCGGGTTCTCCGATGAAGAGAGGGAAAAATTCCGGGAACTGAAAGCTGCCGGTTTTATAGATACTTTTCGTTATTTTTATCCGGAACTGGAAGGAGCCTATTCCTGGTGGTCTTACCGCTTTCAGGCGAGAGCTAAAAACGCAGGGTGGCGTATCGACTATTTTCTGGTGTCTCAATGTCTGCAGGACAGACTGCAGGATGCAGTCATTTATAAAGATGTGATGGGATCTGATCACTGTCCGGTGGGACTTTTTCTGGAGTAATGGGAAAGTGTTCTGAAAATATAGAAAATAGTACGGTTTGGAGCATCTTTCGCCCTGCGCAAGGATGAGAGGGAAAACTGTGATTTTTGAACGGGAAAGAAACTTCCGGAAGGAGAGGATAAGGATGAAAAGGAAAATAGCGGCAGGTGTTTTGGCGGCAGGAATCTGTGTGGGAGTGGCTGCCTGCGGACAGCCACAGACAGAAACTGCCACGGCCTCGGTGGAAACGGCAGCCGAAACGGAAGAAAGTGCAGCGGAGACGGAAACGGAATCGGAAACAGAAAGCATGACGATGCCGGCAGGCACAGAAGACAATGCACGGCTGGAGATTGCAGACGGAACCTATGACGGCATAGTGATTGATGCGGCTATGAATACTCTTGTGATTGATACACCGGAGGGTGAGGTGATGCAGTTTACTATGCCGGAGGACAGAAACTGTGTGGAGACCCAAAATGGAATCCTGCTTGGAGGTGCGGTTGCTGTTACGGTTCAGGACGGAGAGGTGACTGCGGTAAAAGACAGCAGTATGCAGCCGAAAGCTTCCGCCGATGTGCTTGGATTTGCAGCGGATCTGTACTATGTGTTTGAATATCAGGATATTCAGACCATGGCAAAATTTGTATCCTATCCGATTACTATCGCGGAGGAGAACGGCGACGTGACAATTGAAAGCGAAGAGGATTTCTTACAGTATGATCCGCAGCTTTTGTTTCAGGAAGACCGTAAGGAAGCTATTCTTTCCACAAACCTGTTTGAGTTAGAGGCAGGAGAGGACGGAACGTACCGCATCGGAAATGAAGAGCACGGTGTAACTTTTCAGGAAAAAGAGGGAGATATCTGGGCGCAGGTAATTACAGATATTGACTGACAAAAAAACAAAAGAACCGCCAAAATCGAAAGAAAAATCTCAGATTTTGGCGGTTCTTTATTTTAGTTTTTATTCTGGAAGTTCATACGTTTACGCATGGTGTGGTCCAGAATCTTTTTGCGGATACGCAGGGATTCCGGTGTAACCTCCAGAAGTTCATCTGTGTCGATGAAGTCCAGAGCCTGCTCCAGGCTGAGGATTCTGGGAGGAGTCAGACGCAGAGCTTCGTCGGCGCTGGAGGAACGGGTGTTGGTCAGCTGTTTTTTCTTGCATACATTGACCTCGATATCCTCAGCACGTCCGGTCTGGCCTACTACCATGCCGGCATAAACCTTTGTGCCGGGTCCGATAAAGAGGGTACCTCTTTCCTGTGCATTGTACAGACCGTATGTGATGGCCTCTCCGGCTTCAAAAGCGATGAGGGAACCTAACTTGCGGTATTGAATATCTCCTTTGTAAGGGCCGTAGCAGTCAAAAATAGTATTCATGATACCATTTCCTTTGGTATCGGTCATAAATTCGCCGCGGTAGCCGATCAGGCCGCGGGAAGGAATGGAAAATTCAAGGCGGGTATAGCCGGTGCTTCCGGAAGACATATTCCGAAGTTCACCTTTTCTCTGGCTGAGCTTTTCGATTACAGTACCGGAAAATTCATCGGGCACGTCGATAAATACCTGCTCCATGGGTTCCAGTTTCTTGCCGTTTTCGTCTGTTTTATAGAGAACTTCCGCTTTGCTTACTGCAAACTCATAGCCTTCACGGCGCATATTTTCTACCAGAACGGAAAGATGCAGCTCACCGCGTCCGGATACCTTGAATGCTTCGGTGGTATCGGTTTCTTCCACACGCAGGGAAACGTCTGTGTTCAGCTCGCGGAACAGACGCTCGCGCAGGTGACGGCTTGTGACAAATTTGCCTTCTTTTCCGGCCAGAGGGGAATCATTGACCATGAAATGCATGGCAATGGTAGGCTCGGAAATTTTCTGGAACGGAATGGGAACCGGATTTTCGGGAGAGCAGAGAGTGTCTCCTATGTGAATATCGGAAATACCGGAAATCGCTACGATAGAGCCGATTCCTGCCTCTTTTACTTCTACTTTATTCAGACCGTCAAACTCATAAAGTTTGCTGATTTTAACTTTTTTCTGTTTCTCAGGATCGTGATGGTTTACGATAACAACTTCCTGATTTACTTTCACGGAGCCGTTGTCAACCTTGCCTACACCGATGCGTCCCACATATTCGTTGTAGTCGATGGTGCTGATCAGCAGCTGTGTGCCGGCGTCCGGATCGCCTTCCGGTGCGGGAATATAATCCAGAATTGTATCGAACAGAGGCTTCATATCCTTATTTTTAACAGTGAGATTTAAAGTGGCACTGCCGTTTTTTGCGGATGCATAGACGAAAGGACAGTCTAACTGTTCATCGTTGGCATCCAGCTCCAAAAACAGTTCCAGAACGTCATCCACAACAGCCAGAGGGCGCGCTTCCGGGCGGTCAATCTTGTTGATGCATACGATAACGGGCAGCTGTAATTCCAGAGCTTTTCTCAATACAAATTTGGTCTGAGGCATAGGGCCTTCAAAGGCGTCCACCACAAGGATAACGCCGTTTACCATTTTCAGAACACGCTCTACCTCCCCGCCGAAATCTGCGTGGCCGGGTGTGTCTATAATGTTGATTTTTACGCCGTTATATGTGACAGCCGTGTTTTTGGAAAGAATGGTGATACCGCGCTCACGCTCGATGGCATTGGAGTCCATGACGCGCTCCGCTACTTCCTGATTTTCGCGGAATACACCGCTTTGTTTTAAAAGTTCATCCACCAGGGTGGTTTTGCCGTGATCAACATGGGCTATGATAGCCACATTTCTAACATCTTCTCTTTTTTGATTCATACATTTACTCCTTAAACTTATCCGAAAATGCCGCAGATGGCCGGCGGCATGAAAAGAAAGTTTGATTTTCGAAAAATCTCTTTCCTTAATAATGGGTTTTCAAGCAATAAAATTTCAAACGTTTCAAGTATAGCATCCTTAAAACAGGAATACAAGGGATTTCTTGAAGTGGAAAAAGAGGAATTGTATCAGAAAGCCGGAGAATTATACGGTGAGAAAAATTCTCCTTTCAAATTTCCTTTTTCTTGAAAAAAGGTGATAAAACGGGAAGAAAGTCGAAAGACGCGGTGTCTATTGGTTCTGAAATCGGAAAAGATTCATAAGATAGTATTACATGACAGGAAAAAATTCCTGAAACAGGAAGGGAGAACAAAAAAATGACAGATAAGGTAATTGAAAACAATCAGGTAGTAATTATGGGAAAGATCGTAAGTGACTTTACTTACAGTCACTCCATCTTTGGAGAAGGCTTCTACATGGTGGACGTGGAAGTGGCAAGACTGAGTGATTCCTACGACATAATTCCGATCATGGTTTCCGAGCGTCTTCTGGATGTGGAGGAGGACTACAAAGGCAGTTACATTGCGGTGACCGGACAGTTTCGATCCTACAACAGACATGAGGAAAAGAAAAACCGGCTGATACTGTCTGTATTTGCAAGAGAAATTGAATTTGTGGAAGAACTGGAAGAAAGCTCCAAAACCAACCAGATTTATCTGGACGGCTACATATGCAAAGAGCCGGTTTACCGGAAGACTCCGCTGGGACGGGAAATTGCGGATGTTTTGCTTGCAGTGAACAGGCCTTACGGAAAGTCGGACTACATTCCCTGTATCTGTTGGGGAAGAAACGCGCGTTTCGCAGGAAACTTTGAAGTAGGTTCCCGCTGTGCCGTGTGGGGAAGGATTCAGAGCCGCGAGTACATGAAAAAGTTAAGCGACGATCAGCTGGAAAAAAGAGTTGCTTATGAAGTATCTGTCAGCAAGATGGAACTTTTGGAAGAGGAAGAATAAAAGCCGTTGTCCGGGCTGCTTGACAGGAAGATAAGGGCTTGGAGACAATTGGAAAAATCGCGCCGGAGAAGTTTTGGCTGCCAGGGACAGCCTGACGGCGGCAAGGAGGATGCTGCAAATCAGAGAGTTCGTGTTTGCTGAGCATATTTTGTCCTGAGCACAAAATATCGTATGACAAACATTTCCCCCTGATTTTTGCGGCATCTATTTTTATACCATAAGAAATTTCATTTCTTAACTGTATGGCAGAAAATTTCGAAAGGTTGCGTTTGGAAGGATAATATGGTAAAATTACCCCAAAAAAGAAAGTAATATCCACTTCTTTTAGGGGGATAGAGGAAACGGGATGAAAGAAGGAAAAATTCAGATATTTACGGGGGATGGCAGGGGAAAATCTCCGGCAGCTTTGGGAATGGCACTTCAGAGTGCAGTCAAAGGAGAACGGGTGGTTGTCATCCAGTTTTTAAAGGGAAGAGGTCTGCAGGAATCCCCTTTTTCAAGCCGGCTGGAGCCGGAGCTGAAGCTGTTCCGCTTTGAAAAATCTGCGGAGGACTTCAACAGTCTTTCAGAGGAAAAGCGAAGAGAAGAATGGCAGAATATCAGAAACGGATTAAATTATGCAAGGAAAGTATTGGTGAGCGGTCAGTGTGATATGCTTGTGCTGGATGAGGTGTTGGCTTTGATTGACAACAGCATTATCACTGAGGAAGAGCTGATTGCCGTTCTGGAGGCCAGAAATGAGGAGACAGATGTGATTCTGACAGGGGCAGCCCTGCCGGATAAAATCTGTCAGATGGCGGACAACGTAACCAGGATGGAAACCGTAAAAGCCGCTCGTTGACACTGTCATAGATGGATGCTATAATAGCAACGGACTTAATCTATAAAAGATAGAGGTTGCGCGATTCAAAAGTAGTTTTCCGGATGTGGCAGGCACAGAAGATGGAGAAGGAAAGGGGAGAGCGCCGAAAGAGGAGATGACCTGACAATCGATTCTTGGGCATAGGGTTAAGAGCCCTGTGACTGTCATCGCAGGATGGGGCGCTATCGTAGAATTCAGAGGTTTGGCATACGTAAAATATGCTGCCATTTAAAAGGAAAGAGAAAGCCGGCCCAATACTTGCGGCCGGCTTTTTGTACTGCAATAGGAAACAAAAACAGTAGATTCCACGGAAGCCGGATGCGGCGGCCTGGAGACAGAATGGAGGAAATTATGGCAATTTTTGAAGGAGCGGGAGTGGCGATCGTAACGCCTTTCCACGAAGACGGAAGTGTAAACTATGAAAAATTTGCAGAGCATATAGAATTTCAGATTGCAAACGGAACCGATGCGATCATTGTATGCGGAACGACAGGAGAATCCTCGACACTTACCCACGAGGAGCATCTGGAAGTGATTGAATACTGCATCAAGCAGGTAAATCACAGAATACCGGTTATTGCAGGAACCGGCTCCAACTGCACGGAAACAGCAATTTATCTGTCAAAGGAAGCGGAAGCTGCAGGAGCAGACGGGCTGCTTCTTGTGACACCTTACTATAATAAGGCAACCCAGAACGGGCTTTACCTGCATTTTAAGGCGGTAGCGGAATCCGTTAATCTTCCTATTATTCTCTATAATATTCCGGGAAGAACAGGCGGAGTGAATATTCAGCCTGAGACAATCGTGAGACTTTGCCATGATGTGAAAAATATCGTAGGTGTAAAGGAAGCTACCGGAGATATCTCACAGGTTGCCAAGCTGATGAGCCTGGCAAAGGGAAGTGTGGATTTGTATTCCGGCAACGATGATCAGACGGTGCCGATCCTTTCTCTTGGAGGAAAAGGCGTGATTTCTGTCTTTTCCAACATTGCACCCAGACAGATGCACGACATCTGCGCAAAATATCTGGAAGGAAACGTGACAGAAAGCCGGGATATGCTTTTGGAGGCATTGCCTCTTATGAAAGCTCTTTTCCTGGAAGTAAATCCCATTCCGGTGAAAAAGGCCATGAACCTGCTGGGAATGCAGGCAGGAGGACTTCGCATGCCTCTTACGGACATGGAGGAGGAAAATGCCCGGAAATTAGAGCAGGCTATGAGAGAATACGGTCTTTTCCAGTAAGCGAAAATTTTTGCTGAATCGATGAGCAAAGAAAAGCCTGACGGGACAGAAAGGAGAGAACGCGCACAAAGCGCGTCGGATAAAACTATGACAAAAGTAATTATGCACGGATGCAACGGCAAGATGGGACAGGTCATCAGCGGGCTGATTGCAGAGGATACGGAAATTGAAATTGCAGCGGGAGTGGATATGAGAGATTCCGGCCAAAATCCCTACCCGGTTTTTTCGACGATCGGGGAATGCGATGTAGAGGCGGATGTTGTGATTGATTTTTCCAATGCGGCAGCGGTGGACGGTCTGCTTGACTACTGTGCGGCAAAAAAAATACCCTGCGTTCTTTGTACCACAGGACTTTCCGGAGAGCAGCTTGCAAAAGTGGAAGAAACCGCAAAACAGACGGCAATTTTAAAATCTGCCAATATGTCTTTGGGAATCAACCTGCTTATGAAGCTTCTGAAAGAGGCGGCAAGTGTGCTGGCAAATTCCGGATATGATATTGAGATTGTGGAAAAACATCACAATCAGAAAGTGGACGCTCCAAGCGGAACAGCTATTGCGCTGGCAGATTCCATCAACGAAGAGATGGGAAATGCCTATGAGTATATTTATGACAGAAGCCAGAGAAGAGAAAAGAGAGCGAAAAAGGAACTGGGCATTTCTGCAGTAAGGGGCGGAACGATTGTAGGGGAACACGATGTGATTTTTGCAGGAACAGACGAGGTTATTACTTTTTCCCATACAGCATATTCCAAGGCTATTTTCGGAAAAGGCGCTGTTCAGGCAGCTAAATTTCTGAAAGGAAAACCGGCTGGCATGTACGACATGAGCGATGTCATCGGCGGGAATTAAAAAGCATTCTGTACGGATAAGGTGTTGAATTGTGACAGGTAAAAGGGGTATTGTCACAGGAAAACGTATTGCCGGGAAAAAGGGAGGGGTTACCATGGAAAATCTGGAATTTGAATATTTGAAAAGTCTTGCAAAACAGTTTCCAACGATTGCGGATGCGTCTACGGAAATCATCAATCTGCAGGCAATTATGAGTCTTCCGAAAGGAACGGAACATTTTCTTTCGGACGTGCACGGGGAATATGAACAGTTCAATCATGTGTTAAAAAACGGTTCCGGCGCAGTCAAAAGAAAAATTGACGAGGAATTCGGAAATACGCTGACGAACAAAGACAAGAGAAGCCTTGCAACTTTAATTTACTATCCGGAAGAAAAGCTGGAACTGGTGTTAAAGGAGAGCGAGAGTCAGGAAAATCTGGAGGACTGGTATAAGATTACCATTCATCGTCTGATCCAGATGACAAAAAGGGTTTCCTCCAAGTATACCCGTTCCAAAGTAAGAAAAGCGCTTCCCAAAGACTTTTCCTACGTGATTGAGGAGCTGATCACGGAAAAGGAAGAAGTTCAGGACAAAGAGGCTTATTATAATGAAATTATACATACGATCATCCGCATCGGCAGAGCTTCGGATTGTATCATTGCCCTCTGCAACCTGATCCAGAGACTGGTCATTGACCATCTTCACATTGTGGGAGACGTGTATGACAGAGGCAAGGGTCCTCATATTATTATGGATACCTTAAGTCACTATCATTCGGTGGATATCCAGTGGGGAAATCATGATGTAGTGTGGATGGGAGCAGCGGCAGGACAGAAGGCCTGCATTGCCACAGTACTGCGTGTTTCCGCCCGTTACGGAAATCTGGACATTCTGGAGGAAGGCTATGGCATCAACCTGATTCCGCTTGCCACCTTTGCTATGAAAACCTATCGGGATACCAACAATGAGGTTTTCCGGATCAAGTACAGCGAGGAATATGACACCAGAGATCTGCAGCTTGACATGATGATGCACAAAGCTATTTCCATCATACAGTTTAAACTGGAAGGTCAGCTGATCAAAAAGCATCCGGAATACGACATGGATGACAGACTTCTTCTGGACAAAATCAATCCGGAAACGGGAATGATAACAATAGGGGGAAAAGAATATCCCATGCTGGATATGGATTTCCCTACGATAGACTGGAAAGATCCTTACCGCTTAAGCGAAGAAGAAGAGCTTGTGATGGACAGACTTTTCCAGGCCTTTACCCGCTGCGAGAAGCTTCAGAAACATATCCGTTTTCTTTATTCCAAAGGAAGTCTTTATAAGGTACACAATTCCAATCTCCTCTATCATGGCTGTGTCCCGCTGGATGAGAACGGAAATTTCCTGAAAGTAAAGGTAAACGGAAAAGACTACAGCGGAAAAGCACTGTATGACGTGCTTGAGGGATATGCCAGAAAAGGTTATTACTCCCAGAATAAAACAGAGAAAGAGAAAGGAAAAGATATTCTCTGGTACATCTGGGCAGGTCCTAAATCACCTGTCTTTGGAAAAGATAAGATGGCCACCTTTGAGCGTTACTTTATCGCGGACAAAGAAGCCCACAAAGAAACAAAAAACAGCTACTACCGACTGATGGATAACGAGGATGTTCTGAACAAAATCTTAAAAGAATTCGGACTGGACACGGAAAAATCCCATATTATCAATGGACACGTTCCGGTAGAGCTGAAAAAAGGGGAAACCCCTATAAAATGCGGCGGAAAACTTCTGATCATCGATGGAGGTTTTTCCAGAGCTTACCAGAGCAAGACTGGAATTGCCGGTTACACACTGGTGGCAAATTCTCACGGCGTGAACCTGGTGGAGCACCGGCCCTTTGAATCTGCAGAGATGGCGGTACGCAACGAAAGTGACATTATTTCTGATACGATCATTGTGGAGAGAAATTTCTCAAGGACGCTGATTGCGGATACCGATATCGGTGTGGAATTAAAGAAAAGTATTCAGAACCTGGAAAAGCTTCTGGCGGCTTACCAGGACGGAACGATTATTGAGAAGGGATAAACGGAAAACAAGAGGGTATTGGATGATAAAATACCCTCTTGTTTTGCCTTTTTAGGACTTACCTGTTCTCAGATTAGTTACTTTTCGGTAGCATTTAGTTACTTACCTGTAGCATTTTTAACGCCGTTTCCTACGTTTTCACCGGCATTTTTGATCATGTTTCCGGTATCATCGATCACATCACCAACCGCTTTTCCGGCGTCGTTGATCAGGTCGCCTGCAGTGTCACCCGCATCGTCCACGGCATCGCGGACTGTGTTTCCGGTGTTGTTATGATCGGTAGTTTTGTCGGTTCCGTTTTCATAATCGCCTTCGGTCACAGAATTGTTCATGTCGCCGTTGCTTTCTCCGTTGGCGTTTCCGTTTCCAATGTGGGAACCGTTCTCACTTACTGTTTCATCTTCCAGTGTTCCGGGAAGCATGTCGTTGCTGTCGGTTTCCGGAGTCTTATCTGGCGTCACGGAATTGTTGTTGTCTGTGGTGGTGTCGGTTTCATTCCGCATCGGTTCCGTCTCATTCCGGTTGTTATTTTTGTCATTGCCGCAGGCAGCAGTGAATACCAGCAGAAATGTCAAAAAGGAAAGAGACAGAAGTCTCTGTAATTTCTTCATCTCCAATCACTCCTTTTATTTTTATTTTCCGGTTTTTAGAACAAGTTTTGCTGTTCTTTGTTTAGTGTGTGCTTTTTGTTTTTGATTATACAAAAACTGATAAAAATGAAAAACAAATTGAAAAAACATAAGAACCTTGCAGGATAGTTAGAATATTCTAACTAATAAGGATAAAAAGATAGACGAAAGGGTAAAATTGTTGTAAAATAATGGAAAAGACAGCATTGGTGTACAGTGGAAAAGTGACTGACAGTGCCCATGTACGCTGATGCTATCATTTTTGTTATCATAGCCGGGGTGGGTGTTACGCCGCAGGCGGAGAATTGTGGGGATGAACAGGAGGAAATGCTGATGGAATTCAGGCCTTGTATTGATATACATAACGGCAGAGTAAAGCAGCTGATTGGGGGAACAGTTGCGGACAGCATCGACAGTGCCAGAGAAAATTATGTTTCCGAGAAAAGTGCAGCGTGGTATGCAGAATTATTTCAGGAAAAAAATTTAAAAAATGGTCATGTGGTCCTGCTTAACAGCAAGGAGAGTCCTTATTATGAGAGCACGAAAGCCCAGGCCATGGAAGCTCTGAGGGCTTATCCGGGTGGACTTCAGGTAGGCGGCGGTATTACCGCAGAAAATGCAGAGGAATATCTGGATGCAGGCGCATCCCATGTTATTGTCACATCTTATGTATTCCGGGATGGGGATATTTCTTTTGAAAATCTCAACAGGCTTCTGGAAGCTGTGGGAAAGAAAAAACTGGTGCTGGATTTAAGCTGCCGGAAAAAGGACGGACGTTATTATATTATGACGGACAGATGGCAGCGTTACACAAAGGTAGCGCTGGACGAAGATATTCTGGACCTGCTGGCGTCTTTCTGCGATGAATTTCTGATTCATGCGGTGGATGTGGAAGGAAAAATCTGCGGGATCGAGACGGACCTGGTAAAGATTCTAGGAAGATGGAAACGGATTCCCATTACCTACGCCGGTGGGATTCGCTCTTTAGAGGATATCCGGACGATCAAAGAAATCGGCCAGGATAAGATTCATGTGACAATCGGAAGCGCGTTGGATCTTTACGGCGGAACCATGAAATTTGACGATGTGATCGGGTATGTGTCATCAGAAAATGAATGAGAAAGGACTTGAAAGAGTTTAAAAGAAAGGACTTAAAACTCAAAATAAAAAGAACCGGTATACCGTACCGGTTCTTTTCTTTTTAATCATTAAACTTACTTGCTAATTCGTTCAAATATGAAAACTCGCTCCAAAAACTCTCGCGTTTGCATTTTTGTAAGAAAAGGCACATTGGGTTAATGAATGTTTCGTTATAAGATGCAAGATCTTATAATTTGGTTACGTTTACAGCCTGGGGTCCTTTAGCGCCTTCAACTACGTCGTACTCTACAGCAGCGCCTTCCTCTAAAGATTTGAATCCTTCCATGTTCAGCCCGGAGTAGTGTACGAATACATCATGTCCAGCTTCATCGGAGATGAATCCATAACCCTTCTGGTTGTTGAACCATTTTACTGTACCTTTGTTCATTGAGATACCTCCAAAAAATATAAGTTGTCCACCGACATAGTCAGCATAGCACAACACTTGGGGAAAGTAAAGCAGTTGCCCCTCATTTTTGATTATTTTTCAGGAGAAATTCTGGAAAATACAAGTTCATAGCCGTCGTTTCCATAGTTTAAGGAACGATTGACACGGCTGATAGTGGCCGTGGAAGCGCCGGTCTTTTCTGCAATATCAAGATAAGTTTTGCCTTCTTTCAGCATGGCAGCTACTTCAAAGCGCTGGGAAAGGGAAAGAAGTTCATTTACAGTACATAAATCTTCAAAGAAATCATAGCATTCTTCTTTGGTCTTTAAACTCAAAATACCATCAAACAGATGATCTACGGCTTCTGTCTTAATTTTTTTATTCACGTATACTACCTCCAATCAGTTAATTTTAGCATCTCAAACCGTATAGGTGCATTTTAACATATTAAAGTTACAAAGTAAAGAAAAATTAAAGTTTCCGCTTGCTATGTAGTTTTTAATACTATATAATGAGGAAAAGAGGTGTAAATGATGACCATAGAAACAGAAGATTTACTGAACAGCATACTGAAAAGTCTGGACAGAATTGACTATATCCATCCGGAAGATATTCCGAATATTGATTTATACATGGATCAGGTTACTACGTTCATGGACAGAAAACTGAAGGACAGCACGAGAAATCCCAAGGAAGATAAGATTCTTACGAAGACTATGATCAACAATTATGCAAAAAATGATCTGCTTCCTCCACCGGTAAAGAAAAAATATTCCAAGGAGCATGTGCTGCTTCTGATTTTTATTTATTATTATAAAGGAATCATGTCTATCAGCGATATTCAGACAATTCTGGAACCACTGACCAGCCGCTTTTTCCATGCGGATAAAGAGCTGAAGCTGCAGGACATTTATGATGAGGTTTTCAGCCTGGAAAAAGAACAGGTGGAAGTTCTGAAAAAAGATGTCATCGATAAGTTTGCCAAGGCAGAGGGAACTTTTCAGGAGGCAGAAGAGGAAGATCGTGAATTCCTCAGAATGTTTTCCTTTATCTGTATGCTCAGTTTTGATGTGTACGTGAAAAAGCTGCTGATTGAAAAACTTTTGGACGGCTATTCCGAAAAGAAAAAGAAGTAGCTTTCCGGCGAATTTAACTCCACAGGGAACAAATAGGAAGTTTTTTTCATATATTGGAGAAAGGGAATCCTGTGGAGGATAAAAGATTATGAAAAAGAAACTGCTGGCATTTTCACTGGCAGCAGCCCTGCTTATAACCGGGCTGGCTGGATGCGGAGAAAAGAAAGAGGAAACTGCAGCGGAACAGACTGTGAAAGTAACCCTGAATGAGGTGGCACATTCTATTTTTTATGCCCCGATGTATGTGGCTATCGAGGAAGGGTATTTTGAGCAGAACGGAATTGATATCGATTTAGTGACAGGAAACGGAGCGGATAAAACCATGACCGCCGTTCTTACCGGCGAGGCGGACATTGGATTTATGGGATCCGAGGCTTCCATTTATACGTATCTGGGAGGAACCGATGACTATGTGGTAAATTTTGCCCAGCTGACACAGCGTGCCGGAAACTTTGTAGTTTCCCGAGAGCCCATCGAAAACTTTACATGGGATATGCTGAAAGGGAAAAAGGTACTTGGCGGGCGTGCAGGCGGAATGCCGGAGATGGTGTTCGAGTATGTATTGAAGAAAAACAACCTGGATCCCAAAACCGATATGGCTATAGACCAGAGTATTGATTTTGGTTCCACAGCGGCAGCCTTTTCCGGAGGTCAGGGAGATTTTACCATTGAATTTGAGCCTCATGCCACAGCATTAGAGGAAAAAGGAGATGGCTATGTCGTAGCTTCCGTTGGAGAAGAGTCGGGCTATGTGCCTTACACAGCTTTCAGCGCAAAGAAGAGTTATCTGGAGGAAAATCCGGAGGTGATCCAGGGATTTACCGATGCTTTGCAGATGGGCATGGATTATGTGGCGTCCCATACGCCGGAGGAGATTGCAGAGGCAATACAGCCGCAGTTTGAGGATACTGAGCTTTCCACGATCACAACGATCATCAAACGCTACTATGATCAGGATACCTGGAAAGAAAACCTGATTTTTGAGGAAGATGCCTTTACGCTGCTGCAGAATATTTTGGAAGAGTCCGGGGAACTGGAAGAGAGAGTGCCTTACGAAGATCTGGTGGATACCACTTTTGCTAAAAAGGCAGCGGAAAAATAAAGATGTGTTGGCTGAGAAAAC
Source organism: uncultured Lachnospiraceae bacterium (assembly GCA_944381635.1). Classification (GTDB taxonomy): domain Bacteria; phylum Bacillota; class Clostridia; order Lachnospirales; family Lachnospiraceae; genus CALWLY01. The sequence continues at coordinate 12,724 of CALWLY010000005.1, read as the reverse complement.
AAAAAAGAGATATGTTTCGACGCCTTGATCAGTAGGAAAATTGATCTGCCATAGACTGCAGAAATCAACGGGATTTATGCGGTTATGGCAGATTTATTATATGAGCCAAGGGACAAATGGACATAAAATACATGCTTGCATGTATTTTTATGTCTATGGGTCCCGAAAAACATAAGCAAGCAGCCATTTTTCGAAGAAAAATGAGCGAATTGTGAATGTTTTTTGTCGATTTTGGGAGTGCGTAGCACGGAAAAATCGACATCAGGCTCATTTGTCGGGCAACTCATTATATGATGGGAAAGTTTCTTTCCCGAGATAAAAAAGAAAAATCCGAAAAAGATTTTTTGGAATATCTGCAAAACCGGGGAGGGGTATTGTGGAAAAAGGAAAAGTACAAACAGAAAAAGTACAGAAGGAAAAAATAAAAAAGGAAAAAGCACAAAAAGGAAAAATGGAAAATGGAATAAGCTGGCTGATACAGACAGGACTGTCCTTATATCTGATTTTGCTGGGAGTGATCCTGCCTTTTTATTATGGAGACAGCTATGAAAATCTGGGGAGTCTGAAAACAGTTTTTTATCTGAGGGCAGGGGGTGTCCTGGCAGCAGCGGCAGTTCTGGCAGTGTTCCTGCAGGCAGTAAAGATGAAGAAACATTTTTTGGCAAGAAATTTTGAAAGTGAAAAAATTGGGCGGGAGCAAAAAATCTGGTATTTGCTGCTTTTTGTCTGCGGAGTGAGTGTTTTTCTTTCTTTTTGCTTCAGTCAGTATCAAGAACAGGCGCTTTTTGGGGCTTCAGGGTGGTGCATGGGACTTGTGACACAGCTCCTGATGCTGACGGCTGCCTGGCTGTATGCGGCATTTTGGAAACCGGAGGAGGAAATTTTGTGGATTATTCTGGCGGGGGCAGGGGCAAGCAGCGCCCTTGTCTGTCTGGAAAAACTGACAGCTTTGCTCAAACCGGGATTTGCTCTGTTTCCGGGGCAGGGAAGTGCCGGCGAAAGTTTTGTGGGGATGGTGGGAAATACCAACTGGTTTTGTGGTTATCTGTCCGTCTTTTTCCCTTTGGCAGTGGGAACTGCGCTTCTTTTCTGGAAAAAATGGACAGAAGGCAGAGACAAAAAAAGTGCCGGCAAGACAGTATTTGCGGCAGTATTGGCATTTATTATGGCAGCGGCAGGCTTTTTACAGCCATCTTCCGGATGGTATCTGGTTTTCATAACTACAGCTGCCGGGGTTCTTTTTCAGGTGCTGACTCATAAGGGGAGAGCGGGCAAAAGAGGGAAATGGATTTTAGGGTTTTCCATTACCGGAATCTTTCTTTTTTCCATGCAGGTAATTACCGGATACAGCATATTTTCGGATAATTTTGGAAATGGACGAGGGGGCATCTGGAAAATGGCGGCGGACTGCTTTCTGGCAGAAGATTGGAAACATAAGCTGTTTGGGTGCGGGCCGGATGCCTTTTTGTCGTGGATTTACGGGCAGCATGGCGAAGAAAAGCTTTTGCAGGAGCAATATCAGCAGATTTTTCTGGCGAACGCTCATCAGGAATTATTGAATCTGCTTCTCACTGTGGGACTGTTGGGATGTGTTTTGTTTGTGGTTTTGTCCGTATATACGCTGGTGAAAAAAGCGGATTTGTTTCTGCCCCTTGGACTGGCCGCTTTCGTCTATCTCATTTATCACATGGTAAGTTTTCAGCAGGTGCTTTCCACACCTTTTTATTTTATAGTTCTGGGATTTATGTGGAATAAGGGATTTGAAAGCTCTGAGATATTGCTTAAAAAGTGAGGATGCGGTAAAATGATGGAACAACAAGTGTCATGCAAGTGTAAAATACGGAAAACAGAGCAACGAACGTTTCGGGAAATGCTCACAGATTGAAAAACAGAACAAGGAAAGGGGTGGCAGTATGAACAAAAAGAAACTTCTTGGTTACGCTTTAACGGCCTGCCTGTTTGCCGCGGTGCCGATAAGCGCAGGAGCAGCGGCTACAGCCAGCGGAAACAACAGTGTCAGCGGAGGAAACTACAGTGCGCCGGCATCTTTGAAAAACGAAGTGGTTCTTTCAAACGGTACGAGGCAGGTTTCCACCATACCGGACTATTTTTACACGACAAAGGTAAATGCGGCGGTAATCAGTACGCCCAAAGCGATGGTGGAAGATCTGGCAGGATTAAGTGCAGCGGATAAAAAGCGTGGTGTAAGCGTAAGATGGTCTGTTACGGACGGCAATACAGGTCCTGAGGCGGTACAGGCTCTGGCCACAGCGGCAGTGAGCCAGAACAAACAGCTTGTAGTAGTTTTGGATGACAGACTTTACCGCAGAGACAGCGGAAAGGATACGGAGATTTTGGCTACAGCGGCTCCGATTCTTGTGACCATTCAGCTGCCCCAGCAGTTAGTGCCTTTTGTATCTGCAGGAAGGAATTTTTCTGCAGCGGCGGTATCCGGGGCAGGTGTGCAGATTGCGGAAGATCTGGATACCAATCCGGAAACTCTGACGTTTGCCCTGCAGTATTTCGGTGCACTTGCTTTAATTTACTAAAAAAGATTGGATAACGAGGGAAAATGAGTATTTACGATACCTTAAACGCAAGACAAAAAGAAGCGGTGCTTCAGATAAACGGCCCGGTCTTAATACTGGCGGGTGCGGGTTCCGGAAAGACAAGAGTCCTTACCCACAGAATTGCCTATATGATAGAAAAAGAAGGAGTCAATCCGTGGAATATCCTGGCCATTACGTTTACCAACAAGGCGGCAGGGGAAATGCGGGAAAGGGTGGATGACATTGTGGGATTTGGCTCGGAGAGCATCTGGGTTTCCACTTTTCATTCCACCTGTGTCAGAATTCTGCGCCGCTATGCGGACAGGATAGGTTATGACAACAGCTTTACCATTTACGATACCGATGATTCCAAAAACATTATCAAAGAGGTATGCAAACGCCTTCAGGTGGATACCAAATTATATAAAGAAAGAAGCCTGATGTCGGCGATTTCTTCGGCGAAGGACGAACTGATCTCACCTACGGAGTTTGAGCTTAATACCATCGGAGATTTCGGAAAGAGAAAAATTGCGGAAGTTTACAGAGAATACCAGAAGACTCTGAAAAAGAACAACGCCATGGATTTTGATGACCTGATCGTAAAGACCGTAGAGCTTTTCAAATCCTGCCCGGATGTGCTCAACAGCTATCAGGAGCGTTTCAAATATATTATGGTGGATGAGTATCAGGACACCAATACGGCGCAGTTTGAGCTGGTTAGGCTTCTGGCTTCCAAGTACCGGAATCTGTGTGTGGTAGGTGATGATGACCAGTCTATCTACAAATTCCGCGGCGCAAACATCAATAATATTCTGGATTTTGAGAAGGTCTTTCCGGAGGCAAAGGTCATCAAGCTGGAGCAAAATTATCGCTCCACGCAGAACATTCTCAGTGCGGCGAACAATGTGATCCGCAACAACATGGAGAGAAAAGAAAAGGCTCTCTGGACAGAGAAAGGTGAGGGAGATCAGATTCATTTCCGCCAGTTTGATACCGCCTATGAGGAAGCGGAATTTATTGCCAGTGATATCGGAAAGAAAAAAAGAAATGGTCTGGCAGATTACAAAGATTGTGCGGTTTTATACAGGACCAATGCCCAGTCCCGTCTTTTGGAGGAACGTTTCATCATGGAAGGGATTCCCTATGATGTGGTGGGGGGCGTAAATTTCTATTCCCGTAAGGAAATCAAGGATATTCTGGCTTATCTGAAGACCATTGACAACGGGAAAGATGATCTGGCAGTAAAGCGTATCATCAACGTTCCCAGAAGAGGAATCGGAGCGGCTACGATCAATAAAGTACAGGATTACGCCGATGAAAACGGCATCAGCTTTTACGATGCTCTGCGCCGGAAGGAAGAAATCGCTTCCCTGGGAAGAAGCGGGGTCAAGCTGGATCCCTTTGTCACTATGATACAGGCTTTCCGGGCAAAAATGGAATATTTTAGTCTGGAAGAACTGGTAAACGATGTGATTGAAACCACCGGTTATGTAAAAGAACTGAAAGAATCGGATGATGAGGATGCCGATGACCGTATCAACAACATCGATGAATTTGTCAGCAAAGTGGTAGCCTACGAGGAAAGTCACGAGGAAGCTTCGCTCAGTGAATTTCTGGAAGAAGTGGCCCTTGTGGCAGACATTGACGGGGTAGATTCCGACAATAACAAAGTGCTGCTTATGACCCTTCATTCCGCGAAGGGTCTGGAATTTCCTTTTGTCTATCTGGCTGGTATGGAAGACGGAATTTTCCCCAGCTATATGACAATTACCTCGGACGACCCGACGGCAATCGAAGAGGAACGGCGTCTGGCTTACGTTGGCATCACCAGAGCCAAGGAAGATCTGACTCTTACCTGCGCCAGAATGCGTATGATACGCGGAGAAACCCAGTACAATATGGTGAGCCGGTTTGTAAAGGAAATTCCTGAAAAACTTTTGGATAACAGCCTTCCGGTCGTAAAGAAAAAAGATAAGGACGAGTTTGTGTATGCGGACGGCTCCGCTGAGAAAAACCGCTTTCAGGCAGTTCCCTTTAAAACCACAGGAGGTTTTTCGGGATTTGGCCAGACTGCGCCGGGAAGCAGCAGCTTCGGAGCGGGAAAAGGAAGTTTTGGAAAGAATTCTTTCGGCAGCGGATTTGGAGCAGGCACAAACACAGGCAGCAGTTTCGGTGCGGGAAATACCTTCGGCAGCGGAAGCAATTTTGGACGCAGTGCGAAAAAAGAAGAAACGGAAGCGGCGCCCTTTACCGGCTATTCTTATGGAGCCGGAAGTTACGGACGTCCCCGGGCGGTTGTGAAGCCAAAGCGTACCGCGGAGGAAAACAAACCTTTTATTGCCAGAGGGTTAAGCAGCTTAGACGGCGTGCAGGGACTGCAGAAGGGAATGGGAAATTCCCCGACAGGACTGGATTATAAAGAAGGCGACAGAGTGCGCCATCTGAAATACGGAGAAGGAACGGTCAGCGCTATCGTGGAAGGACCGCGGGACTACCAGGTGACAGTACAGTTTGACTCTGTAGGACAGAAAATTATGTATGCAGCGTTTGCAAAATTGAAGAAAATTTAAAAAAATGGATGAAACTGAAAATAAGAGTAATACTAGAAAAGAGAAAAGCCAAAAAGTCTGGAATTTCTCTGAAAAAAATATAAAATCCATAAGTATCGGTAGTAAATTCCGCCAAAGGGTGGTATGATAAAGAAAGAGAATGGGTCGTGTACCCATGAAAGCAACAGAATTTTTGACCGGGAGTGTGAGAGGTAAAAGACAGGCTCCGGGAAAGGGAAGGAAACAAGAGAGGCCGCATTTTTCGCGGCGGTTTATTTCCTGAAAGGTCAGAGAGATAGAAAGGATGGGGCGTATGAACAAACTTGACGATTTGCTGGAAGTGATGAAGGTGAATGAAATTCTTGGAAAAAAAGAAGAAAAGAAGGATAACACAGTACTTTGGGTACTGGCTATCATCGGTGCTGTGGCAGCGGTAGCAGGTATCGCTTATGCAGTATACCGTTATTTACAGCCGGATTATCTGGAAGATTTTGATGAAGATTTCGACGATGATTTTGAAGACGAATTCTTTGACGAGGATGATATGGAAGCTACCGAAGCAAAAGCAGAAGCAGCACCGGAAGAATAATCGGAATCACGGACACAGAGGGTGCCTCAGAAGTTTGAATGCTTCCTTTTACTATTCTATTTTGGAGAGACAGCAGTTTTCACAGAGCAGAATAGCAAAAGAAGAAATACTTTTGGGACACCCTCTTTTTCTGTTGTCAGTGGTTAAGACAGGCAGTCAGTGAGTAAGATAATCAGTAATTAAAGCAAGTAGAAATGTAGGCGTGAGTGCAGAGCATCTTGGAAAAAAAGCAGGAAAAAGTACCAGCATATACGGCCTGAGATGCCGGACTTCATGTATGATAAAAGATAAGGAAGAAAGGAAAAGGAGCGAAAAGCAGGAATGAAAAAGGGACAGATCAGAACCGGAATCGTAAAAGAAGTTAAATTCCCAAATAAAGCAGTGGTAGAGGCGGATGCATTGGAGACAGAAGGCAGTGAAAGAGTGGAATCTGAAATCTGTATCGTAAAGAATGCGCTTCCCGGACAGAAAATACGCTTTGTAGTAAGCAAGTTTAGAAAAGGAAAAGGAGAAGGAAGACTTTTGGAAGTTTTAGAAAGGGGTCCTCTGGAGAGCGAATACACGGAAAACGGGGAAGTATCCTGCAAACATTTTGGTCTGTGCGGGGGATGTACTTATATCTCTCTGCCATACGAAGAGCAGCTGAAAATCAAGGAAAAACAGGTAAAAGACCTGTTGGAGCCGGTTTTATCCCGCCAGGAGAGAAAGTTTGTGTGGGAAGGTATTAAGGCAAGCCCGGTTTGCTACGGATACCGCAACAAGATGGAGTTTTCTTTCGGAGACGAAATTAAGGACGGCCTTCTGGCTCTGGGCATGCACAAAAGAGGCAGTTTTTATGACATTGTGACGGTGGATGAGTGCCGTATTGTAGACGAAGACTACCGAAGCATTTTAAAGGGAACCCTGGCGTATTTTCAGGACTGCGGGGCAGATTTTTTCCATCGCCTTTCTCATAAAGGCTATCTGAGACATCTTCTGGTAAGAAAGGCCGTGAAGACAGGAGAAATTCTTATCGCTCTGGTGACAACCACACAGGCGGAATACAATCTGGAAGGTTTTAAGGAAATGCTGCTGCAGCTTCCGTTAAAAGGAAAAATCGCAGGAATTTTACATATCCAGAACGATTCTGTGGCAGATGTAGTCAAAAGCGATAAGACCGTGGTTCTCTATGGGCAGGACTATTTCTATGAGGAACTTTTAGGACTGCGTTTTAAAATTTCCCCGTTTTCCTTTTTCCAGACTAACAGCCTGGGCGCCGAGGTGTTATACCAGACTGCCAGAGAATATATCGGCAACCTGGATGCGGAAAATACAGGAAAGGAAAGTATCGTGTATGACCTTTACAGCGGAACAGGAACCATCGCTCAGCTCATGGCTCCGGTGGCAAAAAAGGTGATCGGCGTGGAAATTGTGGAGGAAGCAGTGGAGGCCGCCAGAAAAAATGCCCAGTTAAACGGACTTTCCAACTGCGAATTTATCGCGGGCGACGTGCTGAAAGTGCTGGATGAAATCGAAGAAAAACCGGACTTTATCATTCTGGATCCTCCCAGAGACGGCTGCCATCCGAAAGCCCTGAAGAAAATTATTGACTACGGTGTGGACAGAATGATCTACATTTCCTGCAAACCCACCAGCCTTGCAAGAGATCTGGAGATGTTTTTGGACTGCGGCTACGAAGTGGAGAAAGCCGTGGCCGTGGACCAGTTCCCGTGGACGGCGAATGTGGAGACGGTAGTACTGCTTTCCCACAAAAAACCTGACAGCACAATCAGCGTAAAAGTGGAGTTTGGCGAGGGAGAGGGCAAAGTGCCGCTTGATAATATCGCTAAAAGAGCCGAGGCGTACAAGCCGAAAGAGCGAGTTACCTACAAAATGATAAAGGAATACATAGAAGCTAAATATGGCTTCAAGGTACATACTGCTTATATAGCGGAGGTAAAGAGAAGTTTGGGCTTGCCAATGTATGATGCCCCTAATGCGGTAGAAGAATTGAAACAGCCGAGAAAACATCCGACAGCAGAGAAGGCGGAAGCGATAAAGGATGCGTTGAAGCATTATAAAATTGTCTAAAGTGGGAAGATTTGTTACAAATTAAACTACAAAGATTTTGATGAAAAAATGAGGAAATATGTATGGAAAATAATCTGTGTTTAAAAACCGTAAATAATTTATGTCAATGTTCCTTTTTTGTTCCAGCATATCAAAGAGGGTATCGATGGACAGAACAAGAAGTATCAGATTTGTTGAATGATATTGATGATTTTAGACCAAGGGAGATTCCTAATAGTGACGAAAAGACATGGTATTGCCTTCAACCACTTGTTGTAAAAAAGAGGTTGAGTGGTGATTATGAATTAATTGATGGGCAGCAGAGATTAACAACGGTATACCTTATTCTTTTTTATCTAAATCAGGATTTTGTTGAGAATAAAAGGGATTTACTTTTTGAAATTGATTATGAAACTAGGAAAGGGACAAAAGATTTCTTGAAAAAGCCTCAAGAACTTAACGATACAAATATAGATTTTTATTATATTAGCAGAGCATATAAAACAATTGAAGGGTGGTTTGAAAAAAAAGATCAAGATTTTGATAAGGGCGCATTTAGATCAAAAATAAAATTTAATACAAGGTTTATATGGTATGAAACATCTGAATTAGATACAATACCTGTCTTTTCAAGGCTTAATATTGGAAAAATTAGTTTGACGAATTCTGAACTTATAAAAGCGTTATTTTTGAATAGTTCAAATTATGGAAAAGAAGATATAGATAGAATTCGCCAGAGACAATTTGAAATCGCGGCAGAATGGGACACTATTGAAAATGGACTTCAAGATGATAGACTTTGGTATTTTCTTAGCGACACCCAAAAACAAGATAATCGTATTGAATTGATTTTTGATCTTATGTCTGGAGAACAAAAAGCAGATTCTTATGCAACGTTTAGATTTTTTAATAACAGGATGCAGAAACATAATCAGGAGAATCTTAACCTTAATTGGAAGGAAGTTAAAGACCATTATCAACGATTTGACGAATGGTTTAAAAAACGAGAATGGTATCATAAAATCGGATTTGTTCTATATGTAAAAATTCTTAGTATTTCAGATTTGTATGAGAATTCATATTCTATGAGTAAAAATGCTTTTTCTAATTACCTAGATAACGCTATAAAAACCTATTATAAAAAAACATGCCTCACGGAATTACAATATGGTGATAGTAAAACAAAATCCGTTTTATTACTTTACAATATTATAACCATGCTTAAAAATGATAAAGATAGATCATATTTTCCTTTTGATGCGTTTAAAGTAGAGAGATGGGACATTGAGCATATTGCTTCACTTAAAGATGCTATTCCTGAAAAAACAGAGAGAAAACAATGGCTTAATGATGTAAAACCATATGTAGATAAAAATGTTCCTGGCGGGAAGAATATTTTAAAAAATATAGATTCATGTGATATTTATAATGATACTGAATTTGAACAGTTATTTGAACAGGTAAATGATCATTTTAACTATAAGATAATCAATAAGGAAACGGGAGTGATTGAAGATATTAATGGTATTTCAAATCTTACATTATTGGATTCATTTACAAATAGAAGTTACAAAAATGCCGTATTTCCAATTAAAAGAAAAACAATAATTGAAAGAGATAAAAGTGGAGGGTTTGTACCTTTATGTACGAAAAATACTTTTCTAAAATATTTTAGCGATTATCCTCCGAAGATTTCGTTTTGGACAGAGGATGATCGACAAAAATATGAGGATGATTTGGCAATGATATTAAACCAATATATGGAGGTTGAATAATATGGAAAAGGAATCAAAAAATGCGTCAAAACTTTCGTTTTGGAAATTGATAAATAGGTTTCAGATTGAAATACCTATTATACAAAGAGACTATGCACAAGGGAGAGAAGAAAATAAAACTGTAAGAGTTAATTTTCTTTTGGCAATAAAAAATGCTATTTTAAATTCTCAGGAATTAAATCTGGATTTTATATACGGAAATGTAGTAAATGAGAACGATGAAAAGTTACCTATTTTTCAACCGCTAGATGGACAACAACGATTGACGACTTTGTATTTGTTACATTGGTATGCATATAAGAAGGAACTTGACGAGGATAAAAAGATAGATGAAATACTGTCGCATTTTACATATGAAACAAGAATTTCTTCAAGAGAATTTTGCCGAGAATTAGTTGCGCAACCTATAAATTTTGGTAATGAAGATGAATCTATAAGAGAAATTATTGAAGATTCTAACTGGTTCTTTTTGTCATGGAAACAGGATAGTACCATTCGAGCTATGTTAAAAACAATTGATGATATTCATCATGAATTCAAGAATATACCTAATTTATGGGGATTATTAACCCAAAATAATATAATTACTTTTTACTATTTAATATTGGAAGATTTTGGATTATCAGATGATTTGTATATAAAAATGAACGCTCGCGGACGGTTATTGACTCCGTTTGAAAATTTAAAGGCGGAATTACAGTCAAAAATACTTCGACAGAAGTGGGAAGAAGGGAAAAAAGTTGCTGATTCTTTTTCTTTAAAAATAGATACATATTGGACTGACTTTATATGGAATAATTTTCAATATGAACATAGCGTGGATATATCACACATGAGATTGATTTCAACACTTGTGATGATAAATGCAGCATTAGGAAAGCTTGCAGTAAAACCAGAGCAGAGAAATGAAATTATTCAAAGAACACAAGAGGATTCTTTTGCAAGAAATTTAGTAGATTATATTAATGAAGAAGCTTTCAATTATATATGTACTTGCTATGAATTGTATAGCACAATAGATTTGAAAAGATTGAACATACCATTTTGTTTATGGAGGCATGCACCTAAAAAGAGTATTATGCATGAGGTATTACTTGGGGGAAATAATCCTAGAACTGCAACATCGTCTTATACTCATAAAGTTATTTTTTTTGCACAGACTGAATACTTAATACATTGTGGGAGTTTGTTTGACCAAACTAGTTTTGAGGATTGGATTAGGGTAGTGCGTAATATTGTTTCCCGTGGAGATATTGATTCTGATGGAAAAAGACCTGATATTGTTAGAAGCCCAGACACCTTTGTAGGTGCAATTAATTTAGTGCATGAATTGTCTTCGGGATGTTCTGATATTTATAAGTATTTATCAACTACTCCTATTAAATCTACATTTGCAAAAGAACAAATCAGGGAAGAAATTGTAAAAGCGAATATAATTCAAGAATATCCACAATATAAAGAATTGCTCTTCAAAATTGAAGATAATGAATTATTAAGAGGTCACATCACATTTGCATTACAATGTGCAGGATATAATGGAAATATCAATAGTATTGATTGGGATATTTTGCGGAAAGTTTGTAATGTATTTAGTAACTATTTTGATAGTGAAGATAAACTTACTGATAAATTAAGAAGAACCATGCTTACGATTGAAGTAGAAGGAAAATATGAATTTTATCATTACTGGTGGTCTTATTGGAATGTTGGACAAGCTGTTAAACGGAAATTGTTTGTTCAATTTAGAGAAATAGAGTATTTTATTGGGAGTGATTATAAAGAGTATTTTAAGAAATTAGTATTATTACTCATTGAAAAAACATATGATGAAATTTTAAGGGAATTTATTTTTCCAAAGGATATGCCTAATTGGAAAAGGCGATTAATTAAGGAAGAGACTTTATTAAGTGGAACTTCAAAATATATTGCCATCCCAGATGATAATTCATTTTGCTATTTGCTTAAAAGTAGACGTCCACGTGATATAGATGGTGGAACAAAAATAGAATAATTATGAAATTTAAGAGCATAATTAGGTTAATCGTAAGAATTTTTCGCCAAGGTAGTGAAAAATTCATGGAATTTATATTTTGTGGGAAAAGGGATGCATGAGCAGTAATAGTACCGTATAAATATTACCTATATTTCCACTATTTTGTGGGGATATGTTTTGATTTGGTATTCATGTGGAAACGGTGGCGCTTTTGACACGCTGCGACGGAGGGGCAAAAATGGAGGGATAAACTACAAGATATCGTGGATTTCTGGCAAAAATCGAGGCGAAAACGGTGCGAGAGGCAGCTGTTTTTGGCCTCGGTTTTTTGTAGGCTAAAAGATGACAAAGTCCCCCTTAAAAGAGCAAATATTCCACGAGGCTATTATGTTGGCGATTATAAGCGTTGTGAAAAAAGGGAAATTTGATATAATAATTACAAATGAGTGATTGAAAAAACTATTTTGTGTAGAGGACACACAAATTACCAGATGAATTTATTTGTGACTGGAAAGAAGAAAAAAAGTACACTTTGGAGGAATATATTTGCAAGATTGCGGCTATGAATCATGAGAGATTGGAATAAATCTATAAGTGATTAATTTATAAGCAATAATCAGGAGGGGTATCGTGTTACAAGAAAGTAATCGTATAGAGTTTAAGTCTATTTTAAATGATAAAATGGAAAAAGAAATTGTGGCTTTCTTAAATAATCGGGAAGGCGGAATTCTGTATATTGGACTGGATGATGAAGGGCACCCAGTCAGACAGAAAGATTTGGATTCAATGCAATTAAAAATTGCGGACAGAATTAAAAATAATATCCTTCCATCTACCATGGGGTTATTCGATATCGTGACGGAAACGATTGAGGAAGTGCCAGTCATAAAGATACTGGTTTCCAGCGGATTGGAAAAGCCATATTACATTAAAAGTCAGGGGATGTCCCCATCTGGGTGTTTTACTAGAGTTGGGACATCTACTCAGCCTATGACGACGGCAATGATTGATGATTTATATGCAAAGCGTATCCACACAACATTAAGAAATATTCAATCTCCCCGTCAGGATCTGAGTTTCTCTCAACTGAAGATATATTATCAGGAGCGAGGACTGGAACGTAAGCGCAAAATATTAATGCGTTCGGATACAAAATTACTCCAGCCCTTTGCGAGTTGGAGTAATTCACTATAATTCACATGCGATTTTTGATAGATTGG
>CALWLY010000004.1 GCA_944381635.1 uncultured Lachnospiraceae bacterium | reverse complement strand
TTATGCCTTTTTTATTGGCTGAAATATTGAATTTTCAAGGTTCAGCACACCATGTTGGTGTGGGAAGTTTAAGTTAGGAAATGTAATTTTATACGATAAGAATTTCCTTATAAAAACTGCGATATAACAACCACATGAGCAATAAGCAAAGATGGGAAGAAGTAAAAGCAGTGGGAATCTACAGAAAGCAGCCGGAAGATGAGAGGCGCAGAGGAAAGCTGGTTTGAATACATCCCGGAGCTTCGCACCAAACGCCATTGGCCAGTAGGCTGCGACGGCAGCATCCGTTATCATGCAGAAGTATCGTTTGACCGGCTTACTGTCGGAAAGAGCCGTACTTCATGAGGCAGGCTGTGTGAGCAGCCGGCGAAATAAGGTGGTAACACGGGAAATATACTCCGTCCTTTTATGAAAGTAAAGGGACGGAGTTTTTTTATACGACAGAAAGTTCCTTTCCTGTCGTATAAAAACGTTTCGCTGTGGATGCGCACTCACGCGAAAAGCAGCCATTGCCTGACGGCAATCGCGCTCGACGCGAGTGTACGCCAAAGCGCACACTTTTTATTAGAGAAAATGGAGGAAGAGAACCATGCAAATTTTTGAGGAATTAAAGGCAAGAGGACTTCTTGCACAGCTGACCGATGAGAAAGAAATCCGTGAACTGATCAACAACGGAAAGGCTACCTTTTATATCGGTTTTGATCCTACGGCTGACAGCCTTCATGTAGGACATTTTATGGCGCTTTGCCTGATGAAACGTCTGCAGATGGCAGGAAACAAGCCGATAGCTCTCCTGGGCGGCGGTACCGGAATGATCGGAGATCCTTCCGGAAGAAGCGATATGCGCTCCATGCTTACAAAAGAACAGATTGATCATAACATTGAATGCTTTAAAAAACAGATGAGCAAGTTCATTGATTTTTCTGATGGAAAAGCGCTGATGGTAAACAATGCGGATTGGCTGATGAATTTAAATTACATCGAACTTCTGCGCGAAGTGGGCGCATGCTTTTCCGTCAACAATATGCTGAGAGCAGAGTGCTACAAGCAGAGAATGGAAAAAGGATTAAGCTTTCTGGAATTTAACTACATGATCATGCAGAGTTACGATTTCCTGGCTCTTTACAAAAACTACGGCTGCAACATGCAGTTTGGCGGCGATGATCAGTGGTCCAATATGCTGGGCGGTACCGAACTGATTCGCCGTAAGCTGGGCAAAGACGCTTACGCTATGACAATCACACTTCTGTTAAATTCGGAAGGAAAGAAAATGGGAAAAACACAGAAGGGCGCTGTATGGCTGGATCCCAATAAAACATCTCCGTTTGAATTTTACCAGTACTGGAGAAACGTGGCGGATGCAGACGTTCTCAAATGTATTCGTATGCTGACCTTCCTTCCTCTTGAGCAGATTGATGAGATGGATAAGTGGGAAGGAAGCCAGTTAAATCAGGCAAAAGAAATCCTGGCATATGAACTTACAAAGCTGGTTCACAGCGAGGAGGAAGCTGTCAAAGCACAGGAAAGCTCACGGGCACTTTTTACAGGCGGAAATGCCGCAGAAATGCCTACCACAGAGCTTACGGAAGCAGATCTGACGGATGGAAATATTGATATTCTGGACATCCTCGTAAAATCTGGACTTGTAAAATCACGTTCCGAAGGAAGACGCGCTGTAGAACAGGGCGGTGTTTCCGTGGATGGCGATAAGGTGGATGACTTCAGAAAGCTTTACGCAGGCGAAGATCTTGGAGGAGAAGGCATCGTAGTAAAACGCGGTAAAAAGAACTTCAAAAGAGTGCTTGTGAAATAAAGGAAATCAAACGGATGAAACATCCGGAATTTGAGGGATATCCGACAGTGATCGTATAGGAGAGCGGGAAAAGGAGAAGTGACATGAAGCTTGTAACATTCAACATCCGTTGTGATTTTGGACAGGACGGAAAGAACAATTTTTGTAATCGAAAGCCTCTCATTTTGAAAAAATTAAAGGAGGAGAATCCTGATATTATCTGTTTTCAGGAAGTGCTTCCCCATGTGGCTGTCTGGCTGAGGGAAAATCTGTCAGATTACTATGTAATCGGCTGCGGCCGCAGTACTACGCTGGAAGACGAGCAGGTTACCATCGCCTATCGAAAAGAAAAGTTTAATTTGATGAAGATGGACACTTACTGGCTGTCCGAGACGCCTTTTGTTCCGGGTTCCCGTTATGAGAATCAGAGCGAATGCCCAAGAGTCTGTACAGAAGTTGTACTGGAAGATATGGAAAACCGTAAAGTGTTTCGCCTGATCAATACTCATCTGGATTATCTGGGCGCTGAGGCAAGGAGACTGGGGCTTGTTCAAATCTTGGAAAAGGTGGAAAAGGAAACGTTCTTCCCTCATATCCCCATAATTTTGACCGGTGATTTTAATGTGGAACCGGATGGAGAAGAACTCAAAGTGATGCAGAAATATCCGGGGTATGTGAACGTGACAGAAGGAATCGGCATTACTTATCACGGATATGGCGGGCAGGAACCGCCGGAGTGCATTGATTATATTTACTGCCGGGGAGCGGTGAAAGCTGCCGGCGTGGAGAAATGGACGGATGAGCAGGACGGTGTATACCTTTCCGACCATTATCCGGTCTGTGCGTTGCTTGAGTTGGCGGAATAATTAGTTCGCCTGGAATAGGGAAATCGAGACAGAGGGAATGCTTATGTGGATTTTTTATGCAATTGGTTCCGCCTTTTTTGCAGGTGTCACATCCATCCTCGCAAAGTGCGGAATCAAAAAAGCGGATTCAGATGTGGCAACTGCTGTGAGAACCATTGTAATTTTGATTTTTTCATGGCTCATGGTCTTTGTGGCGGGTTCTCAGGATCAGATTTCTTCCATCAGCGGAAAGACGCTGTTGTTTCTTGTATTGTCCGGGGCAGCTACGGGAGCATCCTGGCTGTGCTACTTCAGGGCATTGCAGCTTGGCGATATCAACAAAGTAGTGCCTATTGATAAATCCAGCACGGTGCTGACCATAATTCTGGCGCTGATTTTTCTTCATGAAGGAATCAGCTTTCCCAAGCTGATTGCTGTGGCAGTGATCGCAGCCGGAATATTTCTGATGATTGAAAAAAAGGATGTAACGCAAAGCAACAGTCAGAAGAAAGGCAGTTGGTTTCTTTATGCCTGCGGCTCCGCGTTCTTCGCCAGCCTGACAGCAATCCTTGGTAAAATAGGTATCAGCGGAGTGGAATCCAATCTGGGGACAGCAATCCGTACAAGTGTTGTCCTTGTGATGGCGTGGTTGGTGGTTTTTGTTGCCGGCAAGCAGAAAGAAGTCAGAAAAATAGAGAAAAAAGAGCTTCTTTTCATCTGCTGTTCCGGGATTGCGACAGGGGCATCCTGGCTGTGTTATTACCATGCACTTCAGGATGGACCCGCAAGTGTGGTAGCGCCCATCGATAAATTGAGTATACTTGTAACTGTTGTCTTCTCTTATTTTGTATTTGGAGAGAAACTGAATCGAAAGGAAGGAATCGGCCTCCTTTTGCTGACAGCGGGAACTATAGCTATGGCTTTGCTGTAGTTACAGAAAAATTACGGTCTGAGGCACTTGCCTCCTGTATGCGTATATAACAGAAAAGAAAATGCTGTAAAAATCAGAGAAATTATGTTTTTTTGATTTTTACAGTATTTTTTATACAATAGAAAAATTCATTTTCTATCGTATAAAAAAAGACGCTCCGCTGAGGATGCACACTTGCGCAAAAAGTAGATATTGCCTGGCGGCAATTGCGCTCGGCGCGAGTGTGCGCCAAGGCGCACACTTTATGCAAAAAATCTATTGACAAATGTATAGCAGAAGAATACTATGTATTATATACTATGTAATACATTATATAATGCAATGCAAAACATGAAAGGAGGATACCTGTGGACATACAGAGAAAAAAAGGGATTTTGGATGTGTGCGTGCTTTCTGTGCTTCAAAAAGAGCCGTCCTACGGTTATATGATCGTGAGAGAAGTGTCAGAATGTATTGAGATTTCCGAATCCACCCTCTATCCGATTTTAAAGAGACTGGAAAATGCCGGCTGCCTGACTAATTACAAACAGGAACATAACGGCAGAATGAGGAAGTACTATGAAATTACGGATATGGGAAAAGAAAAAGTAAGAGAATTTCTCTCCGAGTGGGATGAAATGAAAAGAATTTATGCATTTGTAAGCGATAAATCGGAATGACAGGTGTGTCAGTGAAAGGAGCGGGCAGAAATATGAAATATGAGGAATTTATAGATCAGTTACTGGAAGAACTGAAGGATTTTGACCCGGAAGACAGGGAGCAGATTCGGGAATATTTTGAAGAAATGATTTGTGACAGGATGGAAAATGGAGAAGCGGAAGAGGAAATCCTGCAAAGCTTTGGGACGCCCCGGATGGCGGCAGAACGACTCAGAAACGAGTATGAGATGAAAGAAGAGGAAAGTTTTGCAGAGAAAAAGGCGGCAATTCTTATAAAAGAAGAATATATAGGAAACGAAAATGGAATACAGCCAAAGGAACAATTAAAAGAGGAAAGCAGGAAGGCTCCTGTCACATCGATTTTTATCCATACGGAAGAGGTAAGAATTGTTTTGCAAAAGGACAAGGTAGAACGTCCGGTAGTGGAATTTGAGCCGAGGGAAGGCAGAGATTTTCTGACAGTAACAGAGGAAAACGGCTGCTTTAAAATCGTTCATCAATACAGGAAAATTCTTGTCTTCCGACTGTTCGGCTTTGAGAAAACCAGGGATATGATCGTGCGGATACCGGAAGATTTTCAGGGAGAGCTGGAAATGGAATCCGGCAATGTTTCCATGGAAGTAAACGATTTTATGAATTTGAAAAGCCTGGTCATAAGAACGTCCAATGCCGGAATCAGCGTGACGAATACAGATGCTGTGAAAATGAAACTGAAAACAACCAATGCCAAAATTGTGGTGACAAATGCAAAGGCAAAAGAGATGAACTTCAAATCGTCCAATGCTTCTGTGAGAATGGAAAATCTTCAGGCGGACAATCTGGAAGTTCACAGTTCCAACGGAAAGCTGAGCCTTAAAAACGGGGCAATAGAAGGGAAAGCAGAATTGACTACTTCCAACGCGCAGATTGAAGTGGAAAACGTAAGCGGAACGGATATCACGCTTCATACATCCAACGGAGCAGTGAAGGGAGTTCTTGCCGGAAGTATCGCAGATTACAATGTGACAAGCGCAACATCCAACGGCAGCAGCACCCTTCCCACTCATATGAATACAGGCAAGGATAAAAATCTGAATGTGGGAACCAGCAACGGAAAGATAGCAATTGCTTTTGAAAAGGATTTGAAGTTTGAAAAGCAGTTATAAAAACAGCAGGCGGAAAAAGAAGTTTCCGATGTTATAAATTGACTGACAAAGTCAAAGAATAAGGGCGATGGAAAAATGCGGAGAAAAGATCCGGTTTCCATCGCCCTTGGCGCAAGTGTGCGTCAAATCCTATATTTTTATACGATGGAAAATTCTATTTTCCATCGTATAAAAAATGACAGGAAATTGCACTGCGGCGAAGCAGAAAATGTTGCAAAGCAACCCGCCGCAGGCAGAGAATCTCGCATTGCGAGATTCTTTCCTAAAAGTTATCGGATAGCTTCCACAATGGAAGCAGCGGTTTTCGGACGGTTCATGGTATAGATGTGAATACCGTCCACGCCATGTTTTTTCAGATCCAGAATCTGATGGATGGCGTAGTCAATGCCGGCTTTTCGCATATCGTCCGGATGATCTGCGTAAGCGGCAATAATGTCGGCCAGCTGTTTGGGAACGCTGGAACCGGATAAGGAAACAGTGGTTCCCAGCTGTTTTGAGGAAGTGATCGGCATGATCCCCGCACAGACAGGAAGGGAAATACCGGCTTTTTCTTTTTCTTCCAGAAAGCGATAGAAGCAGCTGTTGTCGAAGAAAAGCTGTGTGATGAGAAATTCAGCTCCTGCTTCTGCCTTTTTTTTCAGATTTTCCAGGTCGGAGGCAAAATCGGCAGCTTCGAAGTGTTTTTCGGGGTAGCAGGCGCCGGCAACATGAAAGTCCGTATTTTCCTTTAAGAATGCAGTCATGTCAGAAGCGTGTGCAAAATCCCGGTTTTCATACTGTTCATCATCCATCCATTGAGGACGGTCTCCCCGCAGAGCCAGAATGTGGCTGACATTGGCTTTCTTTAATTCGGCAGTCACCTGTAGCAGATCTTCCTTCTTGGAACCCACACAGGTCATATGGGCAAGAGCCGGAATGTGCAGTTCATTTTCGATGTAAGAAGCGATTTCCACAGTTTTTTTGGATTTGCTTCCGCCTGCTCCGTAAGTGACACTGATAAAGTCAGGATGCAGCTCGGACAGTTTCTGAAGAACTTGTTTGGCATTATCAAATTCATCCTCTTTTTTGGGAGGAAAAACTTCCAGAGAAAGTACTGTTTTTCCAGGAACAAATAAATCTTTTATCATTTGGATTACCTCAAATTTCTTGATTTTTATACTTGTTTATCGTACCATGAGATAGTAATTAGTTCAAGAAAAGAAAATAGAAGGAGAATAGACTTACATGAATCAGGCGGCATTTGGCAGTACGAAAGAGTATGTGGCAAGTAAACAGCTTCTGGCCAGCGTGAATGTGGCGGTAGCGCTTGAAAAGCCTCTTTTAATCAAAGGAGAACCGGGAACCGGCAAGACAATGCTGGCTCAGGCGGTGGCTAATTCACTGGGCAAAAAGCTGTTGATCTGGAACATCAAATCCACTACCAAGGCACAGGACGGTCTCTATATGTATGATACGATCAAACGCCTTTATGACGGACAGTTTGGCGAGGAGGGAGTGGAAGATATTTCCCGCTATATCAAGCTGGGAAAACTGGGAGAGGCTTTTGAATCGCCGGAACAGGTGGTTTTGCTGATCGATGAGATCGATAAGGCGGACCTGGAATTTCCCAACGATCTTTTATGGGAGCTTGATCAGATGGAATTTTATATCCATGAAACCAAGCGCACCGTAAAAGCAAAGAAACGTCCCATTGTTATTATCACTTCCAATGCGGAAAAGGAACTGCCGGATGCATTTCTTCGCAGATGTATCTTCCACTATATTGATTTCCCTGACAGAGATCTTATGGAGGAGATCGTGCGTGTACATTATCCGGATGTGGAGGCAAATCTGCTAAAGGAAGCTATGGACATTTTTTATGAAATCCGTTCTCTCAGGGATATCCGCAAAAAGCCCAGCACATCGGAATTGATCGATTGGGTCAATGCTCTTCAGATAGGCGGTATTCCCGCAGAGCAGATTAAAAAAGCCATTCCTTTTATCGGAGTTATTGTAAAAAAGGATGAGGATCTGGAAACGGTAAGGAATAAAGTGGTTTATTAAGGAGAAGCGGATGTTTGCTGATTTTTTCTATACATGTAAGGCAAAAGGGCTTTCCATCACATTGGGCGAGTGGCTGACGCTTCACGAGGCGCTTGACAAAGGGCTGGCAGGAAGCAGTCTGACACAGTTTTATTATCTGGCAAGAACGATTCTGGTAAAAAGCGAGACAGACTTCGACAAATTTGATATGGCGTTTGAAGAGTGTTTTCGGGGAGTCCAGTCGGAAAATGAAGTGACTGCGCAGATGCTGAAATGGCTGGACAAGCCGGAAATGGCCGAACTTTTGCATCAGGAAGAAAAACGTTGGCTGAATCAGATCGAGGAAATCAAGGTTGACAAAGAGGATGTGGAAGAAAAGTTCAAACAAAGACTGAAAGATCAGGACAGCGAGCACAACGGTGGCAGCTACTGGATCGGAACCATGGGTAAAACGTCTTTTGGAAACACCGGCGGAAATGTAGGCGGTGTGCGTGTGGGCGGAACTACCGGCTACCAGTCGGCTTTTGCCGTGATCGGAGCCAGAAAGTACCGGGATTTCAGAGACGACAGAATGCTTGACAATCGTCAGTTTCAGATGGCTCTGCGCAGACTGAGACATTTTTCCACAAAGCTGGATGTGCCTAAGACGGAACTGGATATCAACGGGACGATCGATAAAACCTGCAATAATGGAGGCTGCCTGCAGATCGTGATGGAGAAGCCCCGTAAGAATGCGGTGAAACTGCTGCTTCTGATGGATTCAGGGGGAACTATGATACCCTTTTCCAATCTGCTGAACGAATTGTTTCAGGCTGTCAACAAATCCAATCACTATAAAGATGTAAAAACCTACTATTTTCACAACTGCATTTACAGTAAGCTTTATAAGACGCCGGAATGTGAAAACGGAGACTGGGTGGATACCGAATGGGTATTCCGGAATCTGGACAGTGATTATAAAGTTATTGTTGTGGGGGATGCGGCTATGGCTCCGGAAGAGCTGTACTCCGAAAGCGGAAATTACAGAGGACCCAACGGAGGGCTTTCCGGTATGCAGTGGCTGCAGCTTTTAAAGCGTCATTACAAAAAGATTGTGTGGCTGAATCCCAAAATGGCGCCGGGGCATGCTCCCTGGAGAGAGGCGGAGACGGCAATCAAGGAAATTTTTCCTATGTACAAGCTGACCGTGGAAGGGCTGAATCAGGCTATGACAACCTTGATGACCAACAAAAGCAGATAGCATTCTTTGCACGGATGACAGGAAAAAGAAATAAAAACTTAGAAAAGAAATGAAAACTGATATATGCGAAAAGCTCCGCCAAAGCGGAGCTTTTCATGTTTCTTATGAGGGGGGAGATAGTGTTATTTCACTATCTGGGGATTATTATAAAAAAGAAATGTGACCAAAATGTGTTTAATTCTTTAATAAGCTGTGAAATTCCCGGGAAAATTTTCTAAAACATCTGCGGTATAGGTCATCGTATAATCGGCTTCTCCGGTACCTTCATCGATGCCTTCCGAAACGACAGAAAAGCCTTCTCGTTTGTAAAATTCCACAGCACGGCTGTTTTTCTGATACACATTTAAGGAGAGGGCGGGGTGAATTTTTTTGACATAATTTAATAGCTGTCTGCCCACGCCCATGGAGCGGGAGGATTCTTTTACAAAAATTCCCGCCAGCGGATTCGCTGCCACAGCACAGTACCGGCAGTTATGATCACGATGGCAATGCCGGCGATAAAAAACCACATGGAAACGCCGACTTTTTCGGCAATCGGGCTGCTGAATAACAGGCCGATCGGCATGGTTACGGAAGAAATCAGGGTAAGGACCGAAAACGCCCGTCCCATTTTTTGGGCGTCCACCGTTTCCTGAATATAAGCGGTCAGAGGAATTGTGTGTACGTTGCCGGAGGCGCCAAGTCCGATGCACAGCACGGCAAATAGAATCCATCCGAAAAATACCGGAGGAATCAGTCCGCAGGCGGCTGAAATGAAGCCCATTCCGAAGAGACCTATATAAGAGGTACGGATTTTACGGTCTACTTTCAGCACGCTGGAAAAGAGCAGTGAAGATACGATCATGCCTACCGCAAAGGACAGTTCTACTGCGCTTGCATACATTGCGGACAAGTTAAAATAGTCACTGGTCATCAGCGGATAAAAAGAGGATAAGGGTGCATAGAAGAACATGCAAAGTGCTTCTGCAAACACCAGATAGAGCAGCTTTTTATCTTCCTTGAATACCCGGATACCTTCCTTGAATTCCTCTGCCATATTTTGTTTTTCTGTCTGTGTTCTCTCTAATCTTGGAATTTTTACAACAGCCAGAGCCAGGCTGGCCAGAACTGCTCCCACCACATCGCTCATTAAAACAACTGACATGGGGAAAGCAGCATAGAGAGAAGCGCCGATGACCGGACCTAACAGGAAGGAACCTGCGTTCATCAACTGCATCCATCCGTTTGTTTTTACAAGCTGATCGGACGGTGCAAGCTGCGGAATAATGGATTGGATGGCAGGCTGCTGAAAGGTGCTGCCGATTCCTCTTACACAAAGCATAATGAAAACCGTCCAGACGGGCAGATCAAAAACTGACAGACATACGGCATATGCCAGAGCAATGATCCCCATGGACATATCTGAAAAAATGCAGATAAATTTCCGGTTAAAACGGTCTGCCGTGATTCCGGCAAGAGGGCTGAACAGTGCTATGGGCAGATAGGCTGCAAGACCGGACATGCCCAGCATCAGCGGTGAGGAAGTCTGTTCCGCCAGCCACCAGATCAAAGCAAACTGTACGCCGTGACTGCCAAGTAGAGAGATTGCCTGTCCCAGTGCAACAATAAAAAATTTCGTTTTCCATTTGTCTTTTGCAAACATTTTTTAAATCCTTTCTGTTTTTTGGAACAAAGAATTTCGCGGTGCGATTTACCGTCTTTTTTTTATTTTAGCATAGGAAATGAAATTTCGTGACTAATAAAAAAGATAACCCTTCAAACAAGAAATGGGTTATCTGCATAGTTTGCGCGATAAGCCCGGCAAGCGGTCACCATGCTTGCATGAGTGGCCGTTTGCCGGATAACGTACAGTGAACGGAACAGCCGTGAACTGTGCGCGTCGCACGGTCGGATAGGAAAAGGGATTTTCCCTATCCGACCCGTAGCTGCTTTGGGGAATCTTTGGTTTTGACAGGCTAAGGGTGCACCTGGGCACGCCAAATAGACAGGCGCATAAAAACGCCTGAAAAACAGAGTCAGCCTGATAAATCTATCCGCAAAAATAAGCACAACAAAATAACCCATCCCTATAAGATGAGGACGAAATTCGTTTGTAAATTTTATTGTCCTGTGATTAGCGAATAGACGACATCAAGCCACCTCCTTTTGTTAATTCTTTCATAAAAATAGCACAAGGAGCCGGGAAAGTCAAAGATTTCCTGACTCCTTGTGCTTTTTTTCTCAAATGCGAAAAAGCCCCGCGGCTGGCAGAGCTTTTTCTTTTCTTTTTCTTATGAGGGGGGAGATAGTGAGTTGTTCAACTATCTGAAATTTATGATACCCGGAAAATGTGTATAAATTGTGTAGGAATTATAATTTGTTTCTAAACTTTAGGAACAGAAAAGAAAATAGCAAGACCTGAGGGGCTTCCTTGACGCTATTGACCACCAATGATAAACTGATTGTGTGCTGACACTAAAAATAAAATTATCTTCATAAAACTATCTATATGCAGAGCGATTATTTATGAAAAATCATTAAATTGAAATTCACAAAGGGAGGCATTTTATGAAATTGGGGACAACTTATATCTGCGTTCAAGATATGGAAAAATCACTGAACTTTTATAGAGCAATTTTACAACAGGAACCGCTATATTGTAATGACGATAGATGGATAGCCTTTGACTGTGGGAATCAGATTGCACTCTACAACAAAAAGTATGATGAGAAGTTATTGAAAGAATCCGATAAGATTCACTTCAATCAGGCATATCTTGATGAATTTTATCGAGAAGAAGATTCTAAAAAAAATAATATTATCATTTTAAATTTTGAAGTAGATGATTTGAAAACGGAATATGAAAGAATAAAAAACTTAAACATTGGCGATGTGTCTGAGATTATGTATGTCAATGTACATATGCCGTATTATTATTTCAATGTGGTTGATCCTGACGGCAATGTTTTAGAAATAGCTGGAAATTACAGAATTTAAAGTTGAATGGATGAAGTGTGTTGCTATGGAAATAAAAAAAGCGGAAATCAGAGATTTGAATCTTGTAATCAAAATGAAAATGGATATGTTTACAGAAGTTGGTTCAATAGCTCTTTTACAGGAAAATGCGGAAGAAAAGATATATGAAAAATACAGGGAATTATATCAAGAAGGAAAAGGCTGTCATTATTTGGTATATGAAAAGGATACTGTGATTGCATGCGGCGGCGCAATAATTAAGGAAGATGTTCCGTTCTGTTTCTTTAAAACCCCAATGTATGGATATATTATTGATGTATATTGTATACCGGAAAAACGAAGAAATGGATATGCTTCAAAGATTATGGAAAAACTAATTGAATGGTTACGAGACAATGGTGTTCATAACATAAAATTGAAGCCATCAGCAGCAGGAAGACAGTTGTATGAAAGGTTTGCCTTTTCTGATTCCGGAGAAATGGAATTGTGGATATGATAGATTAACTTTAATATCCAAAACAACGAAGGGAAAAGGGCACAGATGGTTAAAAATCCCCGCACTCCCTTGACACCAACTGTCTTCAATGATAAACTCCATTTGTAAAACATTGAAAAACAAGTGCCTGCGGGCAGAATGTGAGGTAACAGGAGAAGATGAGTAGTATTTCTTGCTAAACGTAAGAAACGTAATACAGAAAGCATGCGGCAGTAATGCCGGCTTTTGTTGTGCAGGAAATAACTCTTTTTATTCGATTGCTTCGCAAAAAACAGGTTTTAAAACATAGTTTTTCAAAACATAGATTTTCATCAGAGACTGTTGGTCGAAGAGGTAACAGGGCAGAATCACAGCAGGTGGTCTGTGCCTGGCAAGTTTGCCGCGAAGTATTCGAAAAGACGGTGAGAAGACAGATTTGCCTTCTTCTATCGGGGTCAGGAGCATTTCCTGCCGGATAGAAGGAGGTTTTTTTATGTCTTTAATACAGGTAAGCCATGTGACATTTTATTACGATGGCAGCAGTGATTATATTTTTGATGATGTTTCTTTTCAGATTGACTCTGACTGGAAACTTGGGTTTGTGGGAAGAAACGGCAGAGGTAAAACTACCTTTTTAAGAATGTTGATGGGAGAGCTGGAATACAGAGGAAAGATCATTTCCTCCTTAAAATTTGATTATTTTCCCTTTCCAATCAAAGATAAGGAGAAGGATACCATCGAGATTCTTGACGATATCTGGCCGGATTATGAATTGTGGAAGGTGTGCAGAGAGTTAAACCTTCTGGAGGTGGAAGCGGACATTCTTTACCGTCCTTTTTCGGCTCTAAGCAGCGGAGAACAGACGAAATTTATGCTGGCGGTTCTGTTTTCCAGGGAGGGGAATTTCCTTCTGATTGATGAACCTACCAATCATCTGGATGTGGAAGGGAGAGAACTGGTAAAAAATTATCTGAATCGGAAGAAGGGATTCATTCTGGTCTCTCATGACAGACATTTCCTGGATGGATGTGTGGATCATCTGCTTGTCCTTAACAGGCAGGATATTGAGGTGCGTCAGGGCAGTTTTTCTGCCTGGTGGGAGGATAAACAGAACCGGGATGCGTTTGAGCTGGCCGGAAACGAAAAACTGAAAAAGGAAATCGGACGACTGAAAGATTCCATGAGAAGGACCGCAGGATGGTCTGATCAGATTGAAAAAAGCAAAATAGGAAGTCATGTAGGAGACAGAGGATATGTGGGTCACAAATCTGCCAAGATGATGAAGCGGGCCAAAGTGATAGAAAAACGGATGGAGGAGTCCATCGAAGAAAAGGGAAAGCTTTTAAAAAATGTGGAACAGATGGATACTCTGAAAATATTTCCCTTAAGGCATCACAAAGGAGTGCTGGTGAGGGCAGAAGAGGTGTCTCTTTTTGTGCCGGGAAAGGAAATCTGTGCCGGAAAGAGTTTTGAAGTGCGAAACGGGGATCGGATTCTTTTAAAAGGAAGAAACGGCAGCGGAAAGTCCAGCATGCTAAAGGCGATGTTAAAGCAGGCAGGAGTTTTGGAAAGTGATTTACAGGGGAAAAATTCCCTGCGGTCTTTGGAAAGCTTTTATGGGGAAAACCTGTTTCAATCCATCGAAAGTCTGGAAATAACCGGAAAACTGGAACTGGCAAGCGGCCTGAAAATTTCCTACGTGCCCCAGGACACTTCCGGTCTGAAAGGAAATTTAAGAGAGTTTATCAGGGAAACAGGTCTTGATGAAAGTCTGTTTAAAGCCCTTTTGCGGCAGCTTGATTTTTCGAGGGAACAGTTTGAAAAGCCTATGGAACAATACAGTGCGGGACAGAGAAAAAAAGTGTTGCTGGCAAAAAGTCTTTGTGAGCAGGCACATCTGTATATCTGGGATGAACCGCTTAACTATATCGATCTGTTTTCGCGCATGCAGCTGGAAGAGCTGATCAGGGAAAGAAAGCCGACCCTTTTGTTTGTGGAGCACGACGTGCTGTTTGCTGAAAATATCGCTACCGCCCAGGTGTGTTTTTAGCGGGAATTTTCCATAAAGCATCGGGGGAAACCGTTCTGGCAGGCAGTGTCTTCTGTTGAGGGAAAGTTGAAAAAGCTTCCTAAATGTGGTAAGGTTATATATAAACTATTTTGAGAAAAGAGGTAAGAGATGACAGCTTTTCATGAACTGGTAAAGAATCTGACCTACACATATGAAAGAGGAAGCCGGGAACAGACCGGGAACCTGGAAATCACGGCTGTGGTGTACGATACCCGCAAGGTGGAGCCGAGATGTCTGTTTATCTGTATCGAAGGCGCAAACTTTGACAGCCATACAGCTGCGGCGCAGGCGGCAAAAGACGGAGCCGCCGTTTTGGTTGTCTCCAAGCCGGTGGAACTGCCCCAGGATACAGATACGGTGGTGATCCGTGTGGAGAATACCCGATATGCCATGGCGTTTATCTCTGCGGCGTGGTTTGACCACCCGGCAGAAAAGCTGACAACCATTGGTGTAACCGGAACCAAGGGAAAGACAACCACAACCTATCTGGTAAAGTCCATTCTGGAAAACGCGGGACGCAAGGTAGGGCTTGTGGGAACCATTGAGACTATCATCGGAGATAACCACATCCATGCGGAAAACACGACGCCGGAATCTTATGTGCTTCAGTCTTATTTTGCAAAGATGGTGGAAGCAGGCTGCGACACGGTGGTGATGGAGGTGTCTTCTCAGGCGCTGATGCTGCACCGCACACAGGGCTTTGTTTTTGATTTCGGTATTTTTACAAATCTGGAGCCGGATCACATCGGTCCCAATGAACACGCAAGTTTTGAAGACTATCTGCACTGCAAGAGTCTGCTGTTTAGACAGTGCAAAGCAGGTATTGTAAACAGAGATGATATTCACTGGGAAAAAGTACTGGAAGGACACACCTGTCAGGTGGAAACCTACGGCTTTGATCCCGGGGCGGATCTGCGCATCGAAAATATGAAACTGACCAATGAGCAGGGACATTTGGGCGTCTCTTTCCATGTGGGCGGGCTGATGGATCTGGATGCGGCAATCGCCATGCCGGGACGTTTCAGTGTGTATAATGCAGTTACGGCAATCGCGATCTGCCGTCATTTTGGAGTGGACAGCGAGGCTATCTGCAGTGCCCTGAAAAATGCCAGGGTGAAGGGGCGCATTGAGATGGTCAAAGTTTCCGATGAATTTACGCTGATGATAGACTATGCCCACAATGCTATGGCTTTGGAAAGCCTTTTGACAACTCTGAAAGAATACGAGCCGGGCAGGCTGGTATGTGTTTTCGGCTGTGGAGGCAACCGTTCCAGACAGCGGCGTTTCGAGATGGGAGAAGTCAGCGGAAAGCTGGCGGATCTGACGATCATCACTTCTGATAATCCCCGCTTTGAGGAGCCTCAGGCAATTATCGACGATATTAAAACAGGAATGGCAAAGACGGACGGCGCCTATGTGGAAATCTGTGACAGGAAAGAAGCCATCGCCTATGCCATCGACCACGGACAGCCGGGAGATATTATTGTGCTGGCCGGAAAAGGACATGAAGATTATCAGGAGATCAAGGGAGTGAAATATCCCATGGATGAAAGAGATCTGATTGCCGATATTTTAAAGGAAAGAAACATCAGTTTTCATGATTAACGAAAAAGAAGCTTGTTTTGCAAATATTGTGGTGGATATATCCCATGAGAAAGTAGACCGGCCGTTTCAGTATCGGATTCCGGAGACTCTTAGGGGAAAGCTGAAGCCGGGAATGCGGGTGAACATTCCCTTTGGAAGCGGGAATAAGCTGCGCACCGGTTATGTGATAGAGGTTACCAATGAGGCGGAATTTGATACGGCGCGCCTTAAGGAAGTGGACTCTGTCATTGACGAGGAAGAGGACTCCCAGAACCGCATGATTCAGCTGGCGGCCTGGATGAGGGAACAGTATGGTTCCACAATGATTCAGGCGTTAAAGACAGTGCTTCCTGCCAGACAGAAGTTTCAGATGAAAGAAAAAAAGGAAGTCATCCGAAAAATAACGCCCGAAGAAGCCCTGCAGCTTGCCGCAGAGTGTGAGAGAAAACACCAGAACGCCAAGGCACGGCTGCTAAGGGAGCTGGCGGGAGAGGAAGTGCTTCCGTACACCCTTTTATCCAAAAAGTTAAATATCGCGGCGGCTACTTTTGAAAGCCTGAAAAAGGCAGGTGCGCTGGAAATATCTTCGGTTCCTTACTACCGCAACCCGGTAAAAATGGAGGCTGGAGGCGGACAGCGCCATTGCTTAAGCGAAGGACAGCAGAAAGTAGTTCGCAAGATCACAGAGGATTTTGACGCCGGTATTCGAAAGACTTATCTGCTGCACGGCATTACCGGAAGCGGGAAAACGGAAGTATATATGGAACTGATCGGGCAGATTTTGAAAAGAGGAAAACAGGCCATTGTGCTGATTCCTGAAATCGCACTGACTTATCAGACAGTCATGCGTTTTTACAAGCGCTTTGGCGACAGAGTTTCCGTAATGAATTCCACCCTGTCTCCCGGGGAAAAATACGACCAGTGCGAAAGGGCCAAAAAGGGAGAAATCGATGTGATCATAGGC
Source organism: uncultured Lachnospiraceae bacterium (assembly GCA_944381635.1). Lineage (GTDB taxonomy): Bacteria > Bacillota > Clostridia > Lachnospirales > Lachnospiraceae > CALWLY01. The sequence continues at coordinate 94,912 of CALWLY010000004.1, read as the reverse complement.
CCCAGATCGGCTTTGTTCACTCCTTTTCCCAATATCGGCCTTATCATCATTGACGAGGAGCATGAAAACAGCTATAAAAGTGAGTCCATGCCCAAGTATCATGCCAGAGAGACAGCGGAAAAACTGGCCGGACTTCATGGAGCCAGTGTGCTTTTAGGATCGGCAACCCCTTCCATGGAAGCCTATTATCGGGCTAAAAAAGGGGAATATGGTCTTTTTACCTTAAAGGAAAGACTTACAGGCGGAACGCTTCCGGAAGTGTATGTGGAGGATCTGAGAAAAGAATTAAAGGAAGGAAACCGTTCCATCTTTGCAAGACATCTGCAGAAACTGATGGAAGACAGGCTGGAGAGAAAAGAACAGATCATGCTGTTTTTAAACCGGCGCGGCTATGCCGGCTTTGTTTCCTGCCGCTCCTGCGGTCTGGTGATGAAATGCCCTCACTGTGACGTTTCCTTATCCGAGCACCGGGGCGGAAAGCTGATCTGTCATTACTGCGGTTATGAGACGCCGGCTGTGACACTGTGTCCTTCCTGCGGTTCCCGTTATATTCTGGGGTTCCGCGCAGGAACCCAGCAGATCGAGGAACAGCTTCACCGTATGTATCCGAAGGCGAGAGTTCTGCGCATGGATGCAGATACGACCAGGACAAAGGACAGCTATGAAAAAATACTGGCCGCTTTTTCTTCCGGGGAGGCGGACATTCTGGTGGGAACGCAGATGATCGTAAAGGGACATGATTTTCCCAATGTGACCCTGGTTGGAGTTCTTGCGGCAGATTTGTCTTTGGCAGCAGGAGATTACCGGGCAGGGGAACGGACGTTTCAGCTTCTTACCCAGGCGGCGGGACGTGCCGGAAGAGGAAAAAGACCAGGAGAAGTTGTCATACAGACTTATCAGCCGGAGCATTACAGCGTAGTGCATGCGGCAAAGCAGGATTATGAAGGCTTCTTTGAGGAGGAAATGCTTTACCGGCAGCTGCTGGCTTATCCGCCGGCGGCGCATATTCTGGCGGTGCAGATACTGGCACAGACTCAGGAGAGAGCGGAAAAGATAGCTGCCGATCTTGCAGCTTTTTTAAGGACTATGGAGAACAGAGAAAAGACAGATTCCATTGTCATCGGTCCTGCGCCTGCTTCCATAGGAAAAATCAATGACATATATCGTTATGGTATTTATATAAAAAATAAATCTTACCGGATACTTGTAAAAAGAAAAGACCAGACAGAAAAATTTTTAAACCCTTCCGGAAAGCCGGGCTTTGATGCAAAGCCGGCGGACGGATACAGAGGCAGGGAGCTTTTAACAGAAGCGGGACTGCTTCGAGGTAAGGAAATGGTACAGTTTGATTTTGACCCGGTAAACCCTTACTGATGTTGGAATGGAGGATAAAAAAATGGCAATTCGTAAAATCAGAGAAATGGGGGACGATGTTCTCACAAAAGTATGCAAAGAGGTAAAAGAAATGACGCCTCGCACAAGGGAATTGATCGATGACATGTTTGATACCATGTATGAGGCTAACGGAGTGGGGCTGGCAGCTCCTCAGGTTGGTATTCTGAAAAGAATCGTGGTGATCGACACTACCGGAGAGGATCCGATTGTCATGATCAATCCCCGCATCCTTGAGACAAGCGGAGAGCAGACAGGCGGTGAGGGCTGTTTAAGTGTTCCCGGAAAGACAGGAACCGTCACAAGACCCAACTATGTGAAGGCGGCTGCTTACAATGAAAAGATGGAATACTATGAAATAGAAGCCACAGAACTTCTGGCAAGAGCCATCTGTCATGAACTGGATCATCTGGACGGTCATCTTTATGTGGAAAAGGTGGAAGGACCGCTGATGAATACCGATGATTATTATGAGGAATATTACGGAGAAGAATAAGGAGGCACTATGAAAGTTGTTTTTATGGGAACGCCGGATTTTTCGGTAAGTGCCTTGGAGGCGATTTTGGATGCAGGGCATCAGGTGGCTGCTGTAGTTACGCAGCCGGATAAGCCGAAGGGAAGAGGCAAGGAAATGCAGTATTCTCCGGTAAAAATATGTGCATTAAAGCATGAAATTCCGGTTTTTCAGCCGGTAAAGGTAAAGTCGCCGGAGGCTGTGGAGCAGCTTAGATCTTATGGAGCCGATGTTTTTGTTGTAGTGGCTTTCGGGCAGATTCTCTCCGAAGAGATTTTGAACATGCCCCGTTTTGGCTGTGTGAATATCCACGCTTCCCTGCTTCCCAAATACCGTGGTGCGGCCCCGATTCAGTGGGCGGTAATAAACGGCGATAAGGAAACAGGTGTGACGATCATACAGATGGATAAAGGGGTTGACACGGGAGACATGCTGATGAAAGAAGTGGTGCCCGTGGATGAAAGAGAGACTGGAGAGAGCCTCTTTGACAAACTTTCTGCCGTAGGCGCACGCCTGATCGTCAAAGCGCTTGATGCCATGGAAAAGGGAGAAATCCATCCGGAGAAACAGGATGATTCCAAGAGCTGTTACGCCGGAATGTTAAAAAAAGAGATGGGTCATATCTGCTGGGATGAGCCGGCGGAAAAAATTGAAAGACTGGTGCGCGGTTTAAATTCATGGCCCAGCGCATATACTGTTTACAGAGGAAAGAAACTGAAAATATGGGAATCCTTCGTGGGAGAAGGGGAAGCGGACGGCGAACCCGGCTCCATCAGCGAAGTGGGCCGGGATGCTGTCTGGGTGAACACCGGAGAGGGAAGGCTGAAAGTGACGCAGGTTCAGCTGGAAGGCAAAAAACGAATGGCTGTGAAGGATTTTCTGCTTGGCTATACATTGCAAAAAGGAGAAGGATTTGAATGTTAGGATATCCTTATTTTTACTATTTTGACTGGACTTATATTCTCGTCATTATCGGCGCGGTTCTGTCCATCTGGGCGAGCAGCCGTGTGAACAGTACCTATAACCGTTATTCCAAGGTGCGCAGCGCCACCGGCATGACCGGAGCGCAGGCAGCCAGAAGAATTCTGGATTACAACGGCCTTACCAATGTGCAGATTGAGCATGTTCGGGGAAATCTGACCGACCACTATGATCCGTCAAGGAAGATACTGCGTCTGTCAGACGCCACCTACGGCTCCACCAGCGTGGCGGCAATCGGAGTGGCGGCCCATGAGTGCGGACATGCGGTTCAGGATAAGGAAGGGTACGGACCTTTGATCATCCGTTCCAAACTGGTTCCTGCGGCAAATTTAGGCTCCAAGCTGGGAATTCCGCTTATTATTCTCGGCATTATTTTAAGCTACAATCAGGTTTTGATTCAGATCGGAATCTGGGTATTCTGTCTGGCAGTCCTTTTCCAGATTGTGACTCTGCCGGTGGAATTTAACGCTTCCAACCGGGCTCTTGCCATGATTGAAAGCTACGGCATCACAGGAACCCAGGAAACAGCATACTGTAAAAAGGTTTTGTCCGCAGCAGCCCTTACTTACGTGGCAGCGGCAGCTACCGCGATTTTGCAGCTGCTTCGATTGCTGATTCTGACACGAAGACACGACGATTAAATTTTGGAGGAAAAGTATTTGAACATCAGAGAACTGGTACTGGATTTTCTGCTGGAACTGGAAAAAGAACAGGGATACAGCAATCTTTTGCTGAAAAGCATACTGGATAAACACGATTATCTGGACAGCCGGGACAAGGCTTTTTTCAAGCGTCTGGCGGAAGGCTGTGTGGAGAGAAAAATTCAGTTGGACTACATCATTGACAGTATGTCAAGTGTTCCGGTAAGGAAGATGAAGCCTTTGATCCGAAATCTCATGCGCATGAGCGTGTATCAGATTCTGTTTATGGACAGCGTGCCTGATTCCGCTGCCTGCAACGAGGCGGTGAAGCTGGCGGAACGCCGGAAGTTCAGACAGCTGAAGGGTTTTGTCAATGGAGTGCTGCGAAATATTGCAAGACAGAAAATGCAGATCAGTTATCCGGATGAGCAAAAGGAACCTGTGAAAGCTTTATCCGTCCGTTACTCCATGCCGGAATGGATTGTAGAAAAGTGGATTTCGGATTATGGAAGAGAAAAATGTGAGCGGATTCTGGATGGACTTTTGCAGGAGCGGCCGGTGACAGTCCGTGTGAAGGAGAGTCTGCCCCGGGAACAGATCATGGAGTGGCTGAAACATCTTAAGGAGGATGGAGTGGAAGCAAAAAGACATCCTTATCTTCCTTATGCGTATGAACTTTTTCACACGGAAGGAGTCGCTTCCGTGTATGGATTTGAGGAAGGAATATTTACCGTTCAGGATGTGAGCAGCATGTTTGTGGCGGAAGCGGCAGGTATCCAGGCTGGCATGCGGATTTTGGATGTGTGCGCGGCGCCGGGAGGAAAAAGCCTTCATGCGGCGGAGAAGCTGATTGCAAAAGAAAAGGAAGGCGGCAGTAAAGGGCAGGTCGTTTCCAGGGATGTGAGCTGGACTAAAGAGGAAAAGATTCTGGAAAATGCCGAACGCATGGGATATGCAAACATACAGGTTCAGGAATGGGATGCCAGAGAGCCTGACGGGGAAAGCGTTGAAGCTTATGACATTGTCTTTGCAGATATTCCCTGTTCCGGGCTTGGAATTACCGGAAGGAAAAACGATATCAAATACCACGTGAGCGAGGAAAGCCTGAAGGAGCTTTTAAAACTCCAAAAGGAAATCCTGACGCAGGCGGTGCGCTATGTGAAGCCGGGAGGAATTTTCATGTACAGCACCTGCACCATAAACAGGCAGGAGAATGAGGAAACCGCCGGATGGCTGGAAAAGGAAGCGGGGCTTGTGCCGGCAGGATTTTCCGGGTATCTTCCGGAAACCGAAAACAGACTGCAGCTTTTGCCGGGCATACATAAAACAGACGGCTTTTTCCTGGCGAAATTTGTAAAAAGGGAAAAGGATAAATAACAGATGGAACTGACAAGTGAGAAATATGATATAAAATCCATGACGCTGGAAGAACTGAAAAAAGAGATGGAGGCTATGGGAGAGAAAGCGTTCCGGGCGGCGCAGCTTTATGAGTGGATGCACGGCAAGCTGGCGCGAAACTACGAGGAGATGACAAATCTTTCCCGAAGTCTCAGAGAGAAGCTTGCAGAAAAGTATCCTTATACTTCTTTAAAGCCGGTGCAGGTTCAGGAGTCGAAACTGGACGGAACCAGGAAATTTCTGTTCGGCCTTTCTGACGGAAATGTGGTGGAGAGCGTCTGGATGCGTTATAAACACGGCAACTCTGTCTGTATATCCTCACAGGTAGGCTGCCGTATGGGCTGCCGCTTCTGTGCGTCTACCCTGGATGGACTGGAGAGAAATCTCCTTCCTTCTGAAATGCTTGATCAAATCTACGCGATTACAAGACTGACCGGCGAGAGAGTTTCCAACGTAGTTGTGATGGGAACGGGCGAGCCTATGGACAATTATGATAATCTGGTGCGTTTCCTGCGCCTGCTGACCGGGGAAGGGGGACTTCACATCAGTCAGAGAAATGTGACGGTATCCACCTGCGGCATTGTCCCGAAAATGCGACAGCTGGCAGAGGAAAATTTCCAGATTACACTGGCGCTTTCCCTTCACGCAACCACGGATGAAAAGAGAAAAAAACTGATGCCGGTGGCAAACTCTTATCACCTGGATGAACTGATGGAAACCTGTGCATACTATTTTGAAAAAACGGGAAGAAGAATCACATTTGAATACAGTCTGGTAGGAGGGGTAAACGATACATTAGAGGATGCGAAAGAACTTTCCGCTCTGGCGGCGCCTTTGCATGCCCACATAAATCTCATACCGGTAAACCCCATCAAAGAAAGAAATTATGTGCAGTCAGGACGCCGGGAAATCGAGGCATTTAAAAATAAACTTGAAAAAAACAAAATAAATGTTACTATTAGAAGGGAAATGGGAAGAGACATCGACGGGGCGTGCGGACAGCTGCGTCGCCGCCATATGACAGAATCGGAAGAGAGGTGACAGCAGTGATGGAAGCTTTTTCTATTACAGATATCGGAAAAAGGCGAAGGTCGAATCAGGATTACGCATTTTATTCACTGCAGCCAATCGGACCTTTGCCCAATCTCTTTCTGGTAGCGGACGGAATGGGAGGCCACCAGGCGGGGGATTATGCCTCACGGTGTGCAGTGGAAACTATTCTGGAAGAAGTCCGCAGGGCAGAGAATACAAACAGTGCGGAAGTGCTGATCGAGGCAATTCAAAGCGCCAATAAAAAAATTTTGACTTATTCGGCAGAAGATGAAAAGTTAAGAGGCATGGGCACCACCATTGTGGCGGCTACATGTGAAGGAAACAGGCTTGCGGTTGCCAATGTGGGAGACAGCAGGCTGTATGTGATTAACAGAGAAGAAATACGTCAGATTACGCAGGATCATTCTTTTGTGGAAGAAATGGTTCGTTATGGAGGAATCAGCAGGGAACAGGCAAGAAGGCATCCGGACAGAAACATAATAACCAGAGCGGTAGGCGTAGCAGACAACCTGAAAGTGGACTGTTTTTTTGTTACCCTTCAGGAAAACGATAAGGTACTGCTTTGCACAGATGGACTTACAAACATGTTGGATGATTCTGAAATTCAGGGTATTGTAGCCGGCGAGGAAGGGAATATCAGATCCCGGGCCGAGACATTGGTGGAAACAGCAAACAACAATGGGGGCAGGGATAATATTTCGGTGATCCTTATGGAACCATTTTCTGAAGAGGTGAAAGAATGATTAAGATAGGTATGATGATAGGAGACCGGTATGAGATTTTGGAAAAGATTGGTACCGGTGGAATGTCAGATGTATATAAAGCGAAGTGTCATAAGCTGAATCGCTATGTGGCGGTGAAGGTACTGAAGCAGGAATTCAGTGAGAATACAAATTTTGTATCCAAATTCCGTGTGGAAGCACAGGCAGCAGCCAGTCTTACTCACCCCAATATTGTCAACGTGTATGACGTTGGTGAGGAAAATGGCATCTACTATATTGTCATGGAACTGGTGGAAGGAATAACCTTAAAGAAATATATTGAGAAAAAAGCAAGATTGTCTGTGAAAGAGGCGGTGAGTATTGCCATACAGGCTTGTATGGGAATTGAAGCCGCTCATAAAAACCATATTATTCACAGAGACATCAAACCCCAGAATATTATTATTTCCAAGGAAGGAAAGGTGAAGGTGACAGACTTTGGTATCGCAAAGGCTGCTACCAGCAATACGATTACTTCCAATGTTATGGGATCTGTTCATTATACTTCGCCGGAGCAGGCAAGGGGAGGATACAGTGATGAGAAGAGTGATATTTATTCCATGGGTATTACTCTGTTTGAGATGCTGACGGGACGGGTTCCTTTTAACGGGGATACTACCGTGGCGATCGCCATTAAACAGATCCAGGAGGAGATGCCTTCTCCGAGAGAATTTGTTCCGGAGATACCGGTGAGCGTGGAGCGGATCGTGCTCAAATGTACACAAAAAAGTCCGGACAGACGCTATCAGTCTATGCCGGAGCTGATCGAAGATCTGAAAAAAGCGCTTATGGCGCCGGATGAAGATTTTGTCCAGATGATGGAGCCGGATGATGAGGCGGCTACCCGCATGATCAAGGAAGACGAGATCAGCGAGATCAAAAAACAGACACGCAGAAGAGAGTACACAGAAGAAGACATGCGTCTGAAAAAGAATCCTCCCAGAAAAAGAAGGCCTGTAGCCTATGAGGAAATTGAGGAGGAAGAGGAAGAAGAAGAGGAAGTATCCAAAATGGAGAAGCTTACCACTGTGTTTGCAGTGATAGGAGCCGTTTTGATTGGTTGTATTGTTCTTTTCCTCGTAGGACGAAGCGTGGGAATTTTCGGTACGGAATCCACTCCTGTTCACATGATAGAGGTTGAGGGAATGGACGCCCAGACGGCAGAAAAGCAGCTAAAAGATATGGGACTGGAAGTGGTACTGGAGTATGAAACCTCCGACAGTGTGGAAGAGGGTAAAGTTATCTCCGCTGATGTGCCAAAAGGCACGGAAATAAAAGAGGGCGATACGGTAACTCTGACGATAAGCGGTGAGGCGCCGGAAGGCAGCACACAGTCCTCCGATCAGTCGGGACTGCCGGTTCCTGATGTAAAAAATAAAACAGAAGCCGAGGCAAGGGCAACCCTCACAAGGAGCGGATTTGAAGTGACCGTTCAGCAAGGGGAATCCGATACGGTGCCGGAGGGCAGTGTGATCAGCCAGTCGCCGGAAGGCGGCTCCAGAGCTGCTTCTGGCAGCACCATTGTTCTTGTCATAAGCAGCGGACCTTCCAGCGAGCTTGTTTCTGTGCCGGATGTAAGAGGACAGGATATCGATACGGCAGTGGCTATACTGGTAGAGAGAGGTCTGGTTCAGGGAACGATTACTTACGTAAATAACGAAGATCCGAACCTGACGGATAAAGTATGCGAACAGAGCTATTCGGTAGGAACCATGGTTGCTGCCGGAACAAAGATAGATTTGAGTGTAAGCCAGGGACCTAAGGTAACCTATGCTTTGACGGGAGAGATTGAAAGCCCGGCACTGGAAAACCCGGATTATAAGGCGGGGACTCCATGTCAGGTGGTGGTGACAACCGCCTCCGGCAAGGAGATTTTCAGCACGATGACGGAAACTTTCCCGGTGAAAGTAAACATCGGAGGAATCGAGGATGCAACAGGTGTGATCACGTTCGGGTATTCTGTAACCGGCGAGACTACCACACAGGTGGATCCTGCTACCGGTGAGACCATCAGTATACCCGGAGAGTCCAAGCTGACTTCCAGCCAGCGTGTCATAGAATTTACAATAGAAGAGGAAGTACAACCTTAATGCAGGGAAAGATAATAAGAGGAATCGCAGGCTTTTATTACGTTTACTGTGAAGAACGGGAAAAAATTTATGAATGTAAGGCCAAAGGGGTTTTCCGGAAAAACAACCAGAAACCCCTTCCCGGCGACGATGTAGAACTTGAAATTCTGGATGAGGAAAAAGAGAAGGGAAATATCAGCCGTATTCTCCCCAGAAAAAATTCTCTGATACGTCCTGCGGTTGCCAATATCGACCAGGCGCTTGTTATTTTTGCTGCCGCAAGTCCCGAACCCAATAAAAATCTGCTGGACCGTTTCCTTGTGATGATGGAAAAACAGGGGATTCCCAGTGTAGTTTGTTTTAACAAAAAAGATCTGGTGAGCAAAGAACAGATGGAAGAACTGAAAGCTCCTTATGAAGCGGCGGGCTATCCGGTTCTGTTTGTCAGCGCCAGAGAAAAAGAGGGTATCCATGAACTGAAGCAGGTTTTGTCTGGAAAAACCACCACAGTGGCAGGACCAAGCGGAGTGGGCAAGTCTTCTTTGATCAATGAGCTGCAGGACGGAATATTTATGCAGACAGGAGAAATCAGCAGTAAGATTGAACGGGGCAGACATACAACCAGACACACAGAGCTGATTCCTGTGGAGGAGGGAACTTTTATTCTGGACACTCCCGGTTTTTCTTCCATTCAGCTTTTTGATATGGAGAAGGAAGAGCTGGGGAATTATTTTCCCGAGATAAAAGAAAGAATGTTTGACTGCCGTTTTACGGGATGTGCGCATTATAAAGAGCCTGACTGCGCCGTCACCCGGGCGGTAAAGGAAGGAAAAATCGGCAAGAGCCGCTATGAAAATTATATTCTGCTCTACGAAGAGCTGAAAGATAAGAAAAAATATTGAAATATCGTCAGAAATTCAGGTGTGGCAAAATCTGTGAGTAGATGCTTGCCACACCATATTTTGTATAAAAAGCGAACGCTGTTCACAAAATATGGTGTGACAAACACAAACTCCATGGTTTTGCCGCACCATTTTAGTATGGGACAAACTTCCCGAAGTGTCCGAAAAAGTAACACATTGGGACCAAGTGTCCCATTTTTCGACAAACAGATATTTTTGTCCGATGAAAGTTTTTTTGGAAAAGGATAAGATACAGATAAAGCTGATGGAAATGTTTTACATTGGCATAATTCTTTGCGAAAGAGAGGAATTTAAGTATGAGCAATCTTGTGGAAAAAGCTAAAATCGCAGCAATGTCTGCATCCCTGTCAAAAGCACTGCAGTATCTGGACAAAAACCCGGAAGCCAATATTCCCAAACTGATGGATATGGTAGATAAAGTGGCGCCAGACGGATGGTACGAAGCACAGAGACACGCTTTTCGCGGAGCCATTGAACAGAAAAACAACTGGTACGAACTGATGATGAAAGTTTGGAACCTGGATCCGGGAGTTCGGAGCGCATTCTTTAAAAACTTTATCGTAAACGCCAGCCTTTCCGGAAGTGCAAGACAGGAAGAGGTTATGGCGAGGGAAGGCTGTAATGTACCGTGGGCAATTCTGCTGGATCCTACATCAGCATGTAACCTTCACTGTACCGGATGCTGGGCTGCAGAATACGGCAACAGACTGAATTTAAGCTTCGATGAGCTGGATTCCATTATTACTCAGGGCAAAGAACTGGGAACTTATATGTACATATTTACAGGCGGTGAACCGTTGGTAAGGAAAAAAGACGTGATAGCTCTTTGCGAAAAACATTCGGACTGTGAATTCTTAAGCTTTACCAATGGAACTTTGATCGATGAGGAATTCTGTCAGGAAATGCTTCGTGTTAAAAACTTTGTACCGGCGATCAGCCTGGAAGGATTCGAAGTGGCTAATGACGGAAGAAGAGGATCAGGTGTATATGAGAAAGTGAAAAATGCCATGAAACTCTTAAAAGATCATAAGCTGCCGTTTGGTATTTCCACCTGCTATACAAGCATGAACTATCAGGACATCACCAGCGAAGAATTTTTTGATATGATCATTGACGCAGGCGCTCTGTTTATCTGGTTCTTCCATTACATGCCGGTAGGAAACGGCGCGGCAACCGAGCTACTGCCTTCTCCGGAACAAAGAAAAGTCATTTACGAGAAAATCCGTGAATACAGAAAGACAAAAGCAATCTTCTCCATGGATTTCCAGAACGATGCAGAATATGTAGGCGGCTGTATCGCAGGCGGAAGAAGATATCTGCATATCAATGCCAAAGGTGATGTGGAACCGTGCGTATTTATCCACTATTCCAACGTAAACATCAGAGAAAGCAGCCTTCTGAATGCTTTAAAGAGTCCTCTGTTTATGGCATACCATGACGGACAGCCATTTAATGACAATATGCTTCGCCCGTGTCCGATGCTTGAAAATCCGGAAAAACTTCGCGCCATGGTAAAAGAAACCAAAGCGGTATCCACAGACTATGAAGCTCCGGAAAGCGTAGATACTCTCTGTGACAGATGTAAACCTTATGCAGAAAACTGGAAACCGGAAGCAGACAAGATTTGGGAAGCAAGCCGAAAATAAGGTTTGATACGGAAAGAAGGAAAAGAAACGCGAGAGGTAAACGGATATGAGAGACAAAATGGGAATATTTATAAAAAGCCTTTCCTGGAAACAAATTTTGCTTTTTATATTGCTGCTGTACTTTGGTGCGCTCATTATTCCCTATATTCCACATAAAAAAGTGTCGGGATCTTTTCAGAAAAATTTTGGCAGCAGAACATTCTATGAAGACAGTGTGGGGACAGAACGGGTGGCCTATCTTGACGACAATGAGGAAGCGCTGCTGTACCGCCTTCGCATGATAGAAGAAGCCCGGGAGGAAATCATTCTTTCCACCTTTGATTTTAATGGTGATGAGGCGGGAAAAGATATTCTTGCCGCCCTTTTAAACGCTGCGGACCGGGGAGTGCATGTCAAAATCATAGTGGATGGAATCAGCGGATTTATGGATATGGAGTCTAATCCATGGTTTCAGGCAGCGGCGGCCCACGAAAATGTGGAAATCCGTATTTACAATCCGGTGAATTTTTTAAAGCCCTGGAAGATGCAGGCCAGACTTCATGACAAGTATTTGATGATAGACCATGCTATGTATCTTCTGGGAGGAAGGAACACAACCAATCTTTTCCTGGGAGAGTATTCCTCCTCGCAGAATATTGACCGGGAACTGTTCGTGTATGAGACTGCACAAAACCCGGACTTTTCTCTTGAACAGCTGCGCCGTTATTTTGACAAGGTCTGGAATTTAAAGGACAGTAAAGACTATCTTTGCAGGAAAGTTACGGACAAGATTGCAGACTGCAGCGGGGAATTAAGACACCGTTACCTTTCCCTGAGAAACATTTATCCCCAGATGAAGAAAGAGTGGGACTGGGAAAGCCTTACCATGGAAACCAACCGGATTTCTCTTTTATACAATCCCGTTGAGGCAAAAAATAAGGAACCCTGGATGTGGTATTCTCTGCATCAGCTGATGAAACTGGGAAATCAGGCATCCATTTTTACGCCTTACATCATATGCGGCAGGGAAATGTACCAGGATCTGACAGATCTGGAACAGCAAAATACGGAAGTGGAGATTGTCACCAATGATGTGGCAAGCGGTGCAAATCCCTGGGGCTGTACAGATTATCTGAATCAGAAAGAAAAAATATGGAGCACAGGCGTAAAAGTCTACGAATTTATGGGCGAGCATTCCTGTCATACGAAGGCCATTGTGATCGATGACAGAATGAGCATTGTCGGTTCCTATAATCTGGACATGAGAAGTACTTATCAGGACACAGAGCTGATGCTTGCCGTTGATTCAAAGGAGTTAAACGATGTCATACGGCAGGAACTGGAAAAAAGCAAAACATGCAGCAAGACTATGGAAGAGAACGGATATGTTTACGGCGAGAACTATGTCCCCAGGGAAATAGGAGTTCCCAAAAAAATTTTTTACGCAGTTTTGCGGGTTGTGACGATTCCCATTCGAAGATTTCTCTAAAAGATTTTGAAAAATAGAGCATCAGGCATCGGAAAATAAATCGGCAGTACAGCTTTTATTAAATTTTTTGAAACACCTTGTATTTTTCCGCAAAAGTATCATAATAAAGATATAAGGAAAAAGGAGGGTGATTGCCGATGGACATTAAAGTTTCCGAAGAAGTGCCGAAAGAATACCTGACAGAAGTGCAGAATATCCTTTCCAACAAAGAATTTCTGTCATTGGATAATTATTCTCACCATCACAAGACAAGCAGATTGATGCACAGCATCAATGTTTCCTATTTATCCTGGCTTATGGCCAGAAAATTCCATTGTGATGAAAAGGCAGCTGCGAGAGCAGGGCTTCTTCACGATTTCTGCCCCTATGACTTTGCTGAAAAGACACCTACCGGAGAACTTCAGGCATTTTATCATCCAAAAGCTGCAGCCAAAAACAGCTTTCGGACTTTTCAGATCAACGACAGGGAGCATACTGCAATATTGACCCATATGTTTCCTCTCGGACCGGTGCCGAGAAACAGGGAAGCGTGGATCATTTCTCTGGCAGATAAAATATGCGCAGTTACAGAATTTTGCTGTGTTGCGATTGCTCTTGCCAGAAACAACCGAATGGTTGTTGTAAAAACAACGGCATAAATATAATTGCATAAAGAAAAATGAAAGTGCCCTGAAGTCGCGGGAGGAGTTTTCTTTTCTTTGAGATTTCGGGGCCTTTTCAGGCCGCAAATTATCTCAAAAAAAGTATGGAGGAAAAGGAAATGTTAGAGTTTCGCTATGACACACAGTTATTGATTGAAGGAGAAAATCTGGATGAAGATGAGATCAGTGAATATTTTACAGAAAATTTCAAAGGCGACTGCCTGCTGGCTGTAGGAGATGAAGAACTGATCAAAATCCATTTCCATACCAACGAGCCCTGGAAGGTTTTGGAGTACTGTTCCACATTAGGCGAGATCTATGATATTGTTGTGGAAGACATGGACAGACAGGCCCGGGGGCTTAAGGGATAAGCTTTGTGCGGCGCTGTTTCAATCAGCAGACCTGATTGCTTACATAGTTTCTATTGAATTGCGAAGGCGGTGTTTCTTGCTTCTCATTCGGAAGAACAGAAACACCGCTTTTTTATATGGCAGGAAATTTCATTTCCTGCCATATAAAAAAGCGATAGATTGCACTGCGGCGGAGAGGAAGCAGGTCGCAGTGCGACCCGCCGCAGGCAGTGAATCCCGCATCGCAAGATTCCTTTCTATGAGTTCTGACTGTTCAGCGCTTTGTATTGTGTGGGGGAAATCCCTTCCCGTTTCTGGAAGCATTGGGTGAAATAGCTGGCGGAGCTGAACCCCAGCGCTTCGGAAATCTGGCGCACCGAGTTTTCGGTGGTGGACAGCAGGAACTTTGCCTGTTCAAATCTTTTGTCCAGCATATAGTTGATGGGGGTTACGCCGTAAATTCGGCGGAAATTTCGTACAATACTGTATTTATTCAGTCCGATTTTATCGGCAAGCATATCCAGGTTCACTTCTTTTGTAAAATTGTCGTCGATATACTGTCTGATCCAATGAATATTATGATCGGTAGCCTTGGGCGTGCCGGAGGAGTTAGGGGTCTGGCAAAGATTTGAAAAACGGAATATGTAGGATAAAAGTAACTCCAGAAAATTGCTGCAGATTTGCTGGTATCCTTCGGGTTTATTTTTTACCTCGGAAATCAGAGCGGACAAAAGCGGCAGAAACAAATATCTCATCTGGCTGAAATCCCCCCTGTAGTAGCCGCAGGACAGATTGGAAAACAGAAAGCTGATGTCGCTTATTCCCATCACAATGTATTCCAGAGGTGCTTCGGGAGAACTTGACTCGGCATGTATGACGCCCGGATTGATGATAATAAAAGTATTGCCTGTTATGGTGAACGTCTCGTCACGGACAGAAAACTGTCCGCGTCCGTCTACGCAGAAAAACAATTCCGTACATTCATGGGAATGGCGCGCGCCGTTCCAATCTCTCTCAAACTTAAATGGAGAAACGTATAAAAGTTTATGGGAATTGCCAAAATCAATAGAGTCTTTTAATTCATACAGTTCGTACATAAATATTTTGTCCTTTCCGGCACCGTTTCGGCGAAATATATAGAAATATTGTCGAAAAATGCAAAAAATGCAATATATATAACTACATTGCAAATATAACATATTTCAAATCCAAGCTCAAGCAGGTAAACTGAGATTGTCTTAAAGGAAGGGGCAAGGGGAATAAATACGATTGACACTTTCGTGGAAGGAAAGGATGTGCCAGGTGGAAAACAAAACGATATATTATGTCAGTGATAAACTGGGAAATGATACAAATGCCGGAACAAAGCGGGACAGGCCGCTGCGGTCACTGGAAGCGGCGGGAAGCAGAAAATTGAATCCGGGAGATGAAATCAGACTGGAGTGCGGGTCGGTTTTCAGAAATCAGAGCCTGCATTTGATCAATCAGAGAGGCACAAAAGATTCTCCTATTGTAATCGGATGTTACGGCGAAGGAAAGCGTCCGGTTATAGAGGCGCAGGGAACAGGTCTTTGGTATCAGAATTATCAGGCGGCATTGGACTCCCCGTATCACACCTGGAAGGGTTACGTCTCCTCAGCTGTTCTTCTTTATGACTGTGAATGTATTACAGTGGAGGGACTTGAGATTACAAACAACCCTGATATGAAAGGTGAGATTTACAATCAGGCGGATAAGATGAACCGGACGGGTGTAGCGGTAGTGGTGCAGAATATGGGAACGGCCAGAAACATTGAATTGTCGAATCTTTATATACACCATGTAAAAGGAAATGTCTATGACAAACATTTGAACAACGGAGGAATCTACTGCACGGCCTTAAAGCCTCAGAAGACCGAGGCGCCTATTGCCCGGTATGACGGACTTTACATACACCACTGTGTGGTGGAGGACTGCAGCCGCTGGGGAATTGCAGCAGGTTACACTTACACCAATGCCTTTTTTTCAGGAACAAAGCTTTCCAGAGAAACGGTTGAAAAATACGGACATACAAGGGTGGTTATAGAACACAATTTCGTGAGAAGAATCGGCGGTGATGGCATTACCCCCATGTATTGCCTGGAACCTTTGATTCAGTTTAATGTGGCAGCCGATACGGCAAATGAAATTAACGACAAAGTTTATACATTTGCGGGAGAGCGCGGAGGAAAAACCGCAGCGGCGATCTGGCCCTGGAAGTGCAAGGACGCACTGCTGCAGTATAACGAAGCCTACCACACCTGCGATAACCAGGATGGCCAGGCGTGGGATGCGGATTCCGGCGATGGAACAATCTATCAGTATAATTACAGTCACAATAATGCCGGGGGCTGTGTGATGTTCTGCGAGGCGGAAAGCGTAAACAATATCTTCCGACATAATATCAGTATGCTGGACAAGGGCGGCGTGATCAACCCGGCTAAGAATCCGGATGCTCATATCTATCACAACACATTCATATTGGCGCCGGGAGTGCCTTTCATTCGGGACAACATGTCGGGAGGCCATATGCTGGTGGAAAAAAATATTATATACAACAGCGCAGAGGAACCGGCGGATGGAGACTGGTATCATCAGACAGAATATGCAAAATACAGAGGTAATCTCTATTATAATTTCAAGGATATTCCCTCGGAAGATGAGGAGGCCATTGTAAAAATGGCCGGTGACAGAGTTTTGGAGGCGCCTCTGGAAGGACCGAGAGAGACAGAAGGGGAAATTTATTCCCGGGAGAAATTTTTAGGGTTTGAGCCTGTAGGAGACTGTATGGAGAGGGGGGATTTGCCAGGCGCGAGTGTAGACTCCTTCAGGGAAAAGGAATAAATCAGGCTTCACATTGGAAGGACTTTGACAATCCTAAGATGTGCAACAAAAATGAAAAAGGCGTATAAAGAACGCTGAAGAAAGAGAGGAAATTATATGAAAAACAAGACTCTGATATGTATGGCGGCATGCGTATCCTTAATGACCATGCTTTTAGGCGGATGTGGCAGTTCTGCATCCACAGACGCTCCCGCGTCTGAAGCAGGAACAGAAAGCACAGGCGCTGAAAGTGCTGCTGCAGAAGATACTTCAGCACAGGAGGCAAAAGGGGAATCTTCTGATGTGGAATTAACTTACTGGTCTATGTGGACATCTACGGAAGGACAGGCAAAGGTTATTCAGGAAGCAGCAGACGCTTATGAGGCTGAAACAGGAATCCATATCAATATTGAGTGGAAGGGAAGAGATGTAAAAACACTCATAGGACCTGCTTTGGACGCTGGCGAAAAAATTGACTTCTTTGACACGGACTATATGATTCTTCTGGAGCAGAACGGAAAATATCTGGCAGATCTGACAGATATGGCTGCGGCTGCAGGCTACGAAGAGCATGTGCTGCCGATCTTGCTGGAAAATGCAAAGGTATTCGGCGGCGGTGTATTAAAGGCTATGCCTTATCAGCCTTATACCACAGGAGTATGGTATGACAAGGCTATGTTTGAAGCAGCAGGCATTACCGAAACACCGGAAACTTTTGATGAACTGCTCGATGTATGCCAGAAGCTGAAAGACTCTGGTGTAAATCCTATGACCTGTAATTCAGATGGCGTTACTTTGCTTTACGGCTATCAGCTGGCTCGCTACATAGGTCAGGACAAAGTAATTGAAACACTGGACAACGCTGACTGGGCAAACGTACCTGAGGCAAAACAGGCTGCGGATGACATTTATACTTTATTTGAGAAAGGATACATGTCTCCCTATGCACCGGCAAACTATCCGGAAGGACAGAATGAAATCGGCTTTGGAGAAAGCTGCATGATCTTAAATGCTTCATGGATTCCCAATGAAATCAACCAGAACACAGGCGCAACGATAGATTGGGGTTTCTTCCCCTGGCCCAGCGTGGAAAATGGGGTAGATGGTCCTGAGGCTTCCATGGTTGGCGGACAGGGATTCGGTATTGTTGATGCCAGCGAACATAAACAGGAAGCGTTTGATTTCCTTTTGACAGTTGTAACTGGAGAATATGACAGCAAGATGGCAGAGACAGTTTCTTCCATTCCTGCAGACACTGCAAATACGGTTTGGCCGGAGACAGTAAGCGGTGCGGAACCTTATTTCAAACAGATGACCAAGACTTATGAATGGGCTGTAGGACTTGAAAACAATTCCGATTACAAAGATTTTGTGCAGGATAATCTGATTAAACTTACAAAACTTGAACTGGACGGACAGGGATTTATTGATGCCATGTCTACCCTGAAGTAAATCAATGCAGGGTGTGGGGATCGTAAAGCTTCGTGACAGACAGTGAGCCGTCTGCTGCATATATGCTTCCTGACGGAAGGAAAAGACAGGGGAGACCCGTTTGGAGTTTGGGGTTTCCTCTGTCGTATCCAAACCTGATTACACAACATGATGGGAGCATAGCGGAAAGGAGAGAAATTTTGAAAAAGAACAAAAAAATGATTATATGCTTTTTAACTCCGGCATTGCTTTTTTTCCTGTTAACCTTTTTGTATCCCATTTGCAGAACGGTTCTGATGAGCTTTTTTTCTGTGGAGGCGGTAAACGACCCCATGGACTTATGGGAATTCGTGGGCATATCCAATTTTGTGGATTTGATGAACACTTCTGTTTTTCAGGTTGCCATGATCAATATGCTTAAAATCTGGCTGCTAGGAGGAGTGATCGTACTTGGAATAGCTCTTTTGTTTGCTGCGATACTCACCAGCGGTGTGGTTGGGAAAAGTGTATACAGGGCGATTATCTATATTCCCAATATCATCAATGCAGTAGCTATGTCCACCATGTGGATCAATTATGTTTACAATAAACGGTTCGGACTGCTGCATACCTTTTTTGAGAAGATTGGAGCCCACGAGCTTGCCATGACAGATTATATGAATGGAGAGATCAAGTTTTATTCTCTTCTGGCTGCGTTCTGCTTTGGATCAGTGGGCTATTTTATGCTGATATTTATGAGCGGTATAGAACAGATCCCGCAGGATATTTTTGAATCGGCCACCATTGACGGAGCCAACAAGATCCGACAGTTTAAAAGCATCACGCTGCCTTTGCTCAAGGGTGTGTTCAAAACCTGTGTTACCTTTTGGACGGTAAGTGTAGTAGGATTCTTTGTGTGGAGCCAGATGTGGAGCGCGCCTTTGAGCAGTGAGCTGTCAACCATTACTCCCTTTGTATATATGTACAATGTGACTTTCGGAACGGTAGGCAGCACGCAGCGAGACGGAGGCCTTGGCGCTGCCGTGGGCGTTATCATGGCACTTGTGGTTATGCTTGTATTTGGAATTATGAACAAGCTTATTAAAAATGATGATCTTGAATTATAGAGGGAGAGTGGATTTGAATGAAAAAGAATAAATTGAAACTAAAAAGACAGCTTTCACTGCTCCCGGGACATCTTGTAGTTGGAATCTGGTGCCTGTTCACAGTAATCATGCTGCTGTGGATCGTTGCCGCAAGCCTTTCCACTTCACCGGAAATCATGAAGGGAGAAGCGCTGAAGTTTGCAACAGGCTTTCACTTTGAAAATTACGTCCGTGCGTGGACTACTAATAATATATCCAGATTTTTCATGAACTCCCTGCTGTATTCTGTTACGGCGATGATAGGTTCGGTTCTGATCAGTGCTCCGGCAGCCTATGTTCTGGCAAGATTCGTATTCAAAGGAAATCTTGTGATTCGAAGCAGTTTTATTACGGCCATGAGTATTCCTCAGATCATGATTGTTCTTCCTCTGTTTTCTCTGGCTACGAGGGCAAATCTTTCCGGATCTAAAATTGTGCTGATTCTTTTGTATATTGGAATGCAGATTCCGTACACGACAACCTTTCTCATGACATTTTTTGCGGGGCTTTCCCGCTCTTATGAGGAAGCGGCAGCCATTGACGGATGTCCTCCCATGAAGACCTTTTGGGTCATCATGCTTCCTTTGGCACAGCCGGGAATTGTTACAGTGTGTATCTTTAACTTTATGAATATTTGGAACGAATATTTCCTTTCCCTTATTTTTGCATCATCCGAAAAAAATATGTCGGTGGGACTGGGACTTAAGAGCGTTCTGACCGCGATGCAGTACAGCGGAGACTGGGGCGGTTTGTTTGCAGCTGTTGTCATTGTATTTATGCCTACGCTGTTGTTGTTTATTTTCCTGTCCAGAACTATTATAGGAGGAATTACCAGCGGAGGCGTGAAAGGATAAGAAAAATCAAGCGGTTCTGATGGAACTTGCACAGGCGGTGTTTTTTACTTCCCATAGGGAAAAGAACACCGCTTTTTTTATATGGTAGGAAATTTCATTTCCTACCATATAAAAAAAGACGCTTCGCTGAGGATGCGCACACTCTTTTGCGCTTTAGACAGTTGACCGCTAAATGCAGAAGAATTGCAGGTTGCGATGTCAAGCATTTTTGAAAATGTCCCCAAAAAACTTTAACATTAGCCCCGATTGATTCGGGGCTTTTGCTATTATAGAATTCTGCGCGGTGACCATTAAAATATTGACAGCATGGATCCGCAGCTCATGTCTGGGCAGGCTCCGCGGGGATACGGCTGTGCCGTACCCCTGCAAATCCTGTCAGCACTGGTGTGCCAGCCCGACATGGCTGTTCCTGAGGTAATACAGGAATGACCTTTTGCCTGATCCGGCAGTTCCTGTCTGTTATGCCACGACGGTATCATCCATATGATGCGGCTGCTTTTGAACAAATTTGCGGAAGGCGGACCGTCTCCACGGATGGTTCATGGGCGGAATATATCTCTTCTTTGGCTTGGGTTCTTGCTGTACTGCGTCAAGATCCTTCGAGGCATCATATCGCTGTGCCACCTTCTCCAGAGCATAGATATTCCTGTCATTGACACAGCAGTACAGGGATCCGTCAAAAGCCCGGATCACCATCACCTTCGTTCCCTTACGGTAATGCACTTGTGATCCTCTGCTGTCCATCATCCGGTAGTGGTCATGCCGGAACTGGATGCAGTGCCCGCAGTCCACGGTACGTTTGTTCAATACAGCAAGGATCAGATTGATCTTTTCCTCTGAGGGTTGCTCTTCAAACACAGATTTGGTACTATGGATGGGAAGTGAGAACTTTGCATTGAATTTCTTTATGTAGGAGTGGAGGAATTCATTTGCGTCCTCGATGGTCGTGATCCCTGCCAGGCGTAGTTCGACTGGCAGACGCGACTGGAGGGTCTGGTTCAAACGTTCGACACGTCCCTTAGCCTGTGGCACGCTGCTGGATTCCAGGAGGACTCCCAGCTGTTTGCATGCGTAGGCGAATTGGGTATAGGTATCCTCATCGAGAGATGGGGAGTTTTTCTTTTTGTATGTAAAAACAGTGCGGCGGTCTGTGAACAGCTTATAGGGGATGCCGTAATCCGAGAGGATCTGGCAGAGTACATGGTAGTAGCCATTCAGAGTCTCCTGTGTATCAAACCATGCTTCGGTGATGGCACCTGTAGCATCATCGATTGAGAGATGTAAGTGCCAGATCTGCCCGGCAACCCATTCGTAAGGAGTAGCGTCCATCTGCTGCAGTTCGCCGAAATAAGCGCATCGTGGGCGTCTGGAATGGGCATCCTCAACAGCTACGAGATTGGCCTGGATGGCATCAGCCTCCTTTTTGGAAGAGGAAAGTTCTTTTTTTGCAAGAAGTTCCTTTTTAATCCGTTTTCTTTTTGCTTTCGTAACCTTTGGGGAAAGGATATATTGGGCTTCCAGTATGCTGGAGACAGAGGATACCGAGAGAGAGATACCTTCCCGTTCTTTCAGGAGTTCGGTAAAATGCTGGAAATTGGCTTCGTAGTATCTTGTACGGTAAAGGTCAACCACGAGGTTTCTGGTTTCTTCCGGGATCGTTGTAGCGGGTTTACGGCCTTTGTTGCCATGAAGGAAGAAAGCCTTGCCTTCCTTGCGGTAACCGGCGATCAAGCGGTTAATGTGGCGCTTTGTACAGCCCAGTGTAAGGGCAGCCCGGTCTTTATTGCCATGGGGGTGATCCACCAGAGCTTTGATTACTTCATATTTCTTTAATTCATCCATTGAGAGTTCTACCTTTCTGATAATGATTTCCTCCTATTTACCTACATCATAGAAGGATAAGTATACCACATCCGGGACATTTTCATTTGTGGTATACTGGGACATTATCATAAATGGCTTATACGACCATTTTTATCATCGTAAATATACTTGTCCATTGAAAAATCCTCCGTTATAATATATTCACACATACATCACAGTTCTCCGATTGCCACACTTATGTTTATTCTTGTTATGAGATTTTCTTGCCCTTGCATTTGCCCTTATGAGCAAGGAGGGAAAGAGTAAACTTGTGTGTAACTGTATAAAGAGATAAGGCGAACACATTGCGATAAATCCTTTATTTTCAAGGTGTTTGGAGGATTTTATTAAAACACTGTAACCTCTGTTGAGAGGTCATAATTTACTGATGTTCAAATTACAATTTGGAAGAGATTTTTTAAGAGTTGAACATTTGGAATCTGATACACCGTTTTATTCGTCATGAAAGATATATGAGCGAAAGGAAAATAATTTGCGGGGAAAATATGGAAAAGTCATTCAAGGTTTTTGCGCCAAAATGGAGCGGTAAATTAGCGGCTGCCGCACTTCTGATTTTCAGTTTCATCCCTGTATTGTTTTGTTTGATTGATGAAACAACCCCGGTATGGAGTATCCCATTCACAATGATACTGTTCAGCCCGTTTCTCGCCGCTGTATTATGGGTGTATCGGTTCAGGATCATGGTGCGTGGGGATACTATAACAGTAAGGCAGGGAGTGGGAAAAGAATACAGTTTCCATGTCGGTGAAATAACAAAAGTGGTACGCAGGGTTAATCGAAACACCGGTTTAGGGACCTTGAACAAAACGACCATATATACAAAGTCCAGACATGTCTCGATGGAAACCCTTATGACAGGCTATGAAAAGATGGAGTCCTATATAACGGAAAATGTTGCTCCGGAAAAAATCATTATGAAGGAAAGATAATCATATGATGGGAGGGATAGGATTGATGAATAACATTTGTTCCTGCGTTGATGAGATTGTACTGAATAATATTGTCTACTCATAATTAAATATCAGCCGAAGAAGAACGGCTGTCTGCTTGATGGCAGTTTCCTTAAGGTATTATTATCAGTATAGAAATGTTTTTTCAGAGGAGTGAGATGATGGACAAGCTATATAAAACAGTGCTCGCAGCACTGACAGCTGCTTCGGTACTCGCATTCAGCGCCTGCGCGGGCTCTCCGGCAGCAGATCAGATCCAGGATCCGGATGCCGGAAAAACATTGCCGGAGATGACAGAGGAGATTACCATACCTGCTTCGATAATTAGGTTTGCCAATACAGATATCGAGGACAACATGGAGGCTTTTGAAGATTACTGTACTGATGTAAGGCGTGACGGGGATGATCTAATTCTGGAAGTGACACCGACGCAGAAAGAAGAACTTATAGAGATGTACGCCGGGTCTATTGACGACGTGCTGGAAGATATGGAGGAAGACGAACAGGGCTATTATGTAGAGGCGGACACCAATCACAGCTGTTTCGTATATCATATCGACGAGAATATCGACGGTATTCTGCAGGCAAAGATGCTGTTGACGATCACGACATCGGATGTCCTGACCGGAATCATGGAAACAGGGGATCCAAACTGGAGTGTCAGCGCAAAGATCGTGAACTGCCATACTGGGCTGACTGTCGGTGAAGGCACATTTCCGGACGGGAGCATCACCTTCGGCCCCGATGAATGGCAGGCCAGCTATGACGATGGCGCTTGGATCAAAGCCAGACAGGAAGAGGTTATGGACATGACAGGTCTTATCGGGTCTTATGAGGAACTGAGCGATACCCAGAAAGGGGTTGTTACTTCTGTCGGGCAGATGCTGGATTGGATCGAAGGGAAATATGGGCAGAAGTTTCAGTATATATCTTATGCGCCGGGAGATTCGATCGAACAGGAGCACCTGAAGGTCTGTCCCGAACAGGGCAATGAATCGGATGTCGTGACAGTGTACCGTACCTATGAAAACGGCCTGTACCGGTATGAAGATGATTACGGAGAAATTCTGAAACGCCCTTTCTATGAAGAGCAGGTTCGCACATTTGCGGAGCAGTATCTGCCTTCCGAAGGGATAAAGATATACACGGAAATTAAGGATGGATCAAGCGGTGCGGCAGATGGAGAATCGTTTTTGAATGAGGTTTCCGCTGTGACGTATATTTTTATGGATGAGTCCCTGTGTTCAGGACAGTATGAGAAATTTCTGGAGGCCGTACCGAACTGGTTCACAGAGAACTGTCAGGGCGTGCCGGCGGGGATTTATCTGCGTATGACAGAGTCCGAAGCATGGAAACAGATCGACAGAGCCAATTATGAGGATAAGCTACGGGAAGATATTTATACAAAAGAGGCGGACTGCACGATATCCGGGAGCGGAAAAGTGACAGTGTATTAACCGGGAGGAGAAAATATTATGAGGAGGATATTATTACATGCGGTGTGTTGTGCTCTTGTATGCGGTCAGAGCGTGGTGTCGGCGAAACCATGTTGCGAAAGATGCGAAAGGAAGTTTCGCAATCAGCGAAAGCCAAAAAACCGCTATATATCAGCATTATTTAGGTGATGGGCGAAACTTGCGAAACCTCGGAAGTGGCACTGATTTCCATGCTGCAAAAGGAATTAGACTGAAAGAATGAGCAACTTGAAGTAAAGGATAAACAGATTGAAGAACTGAACGCAAGGCTGGCAGATGTCAGCTCGGCACTGGTAGCAGCACAGCAGACCGTACAAGCTGCCCAGGCACTTCATGCGGGAACACTTCAACAGAGTTTAACTTCTGGCGGGGAAATGCATGAAGTGGTGGAGGAAAAACCTCAAAAAAGAGGGTGGTTTAGTCGTTTGTTCTCTGGAGGAGACAGTTAGTGATGAAATTAAAAAAGTTTAATAAAGTTCTTACGATGCTCTTGTGTACCGTGATGGTGATTATGATTTTCCCAATAACTGCCAATGCGGATATGGGACCGAAACCGTCTGTGCGTATAATCTTTGAAAATCTCGGTAATGAAGAATGTTGGGGAACATTACTTTCAAGTAAAGAAAGCACAGGTCCCTCATCTACTTGGGACGGCAACGAAGAAAACGCTCGTTACAATGAAAACCCCAACTATGATTATCAGACATTTGGATACGATATTTGGAAAGCCTTTGTTGATTATGCAGAAAACGATGATTTCTACTTTCTTCAGGAAGCATGGCAAATAAATGAGACAAAGGAATTAGCGTGGACATACTATCCTCCGAATGAATT
The DNA here is from genome assembly GCA_944381635.1 of uncultured Lachnospiraceae bacterium. GTDB lineage: Bacteria > Bacillota > Clostridia > Lachnospirales > Lachnospiraceae > CALWLY01. Next base: position 69,682 of record CALWLY010000004.1, on the reverse strand, counting down.
TAAGATCCTTTTGTATTATCCCGAAACGGAAACTTTTGTTGTCAGTGGTATTTACGAGAAATATGCTTTTGATACATATTATACGGTGAATATGGACGGCGTAAATATCAATTCCGTTGAATTTGATGAAGAATTAAGTAGCAATGAACGAATTGAAGCATATCGCTCTTATGAGTACAGGAAGGAAATTCTTTCTCTGATTGCCCGCATTGTCGTTACGATTCTGATTGAAATGGCAATAGCTCTGCTTTTTGGTTTCAGAAAAAAGAAGCAGTTCTTATTGCTTGTAGGCGTTAATACTGCAACGCAAGTTATCTTGAATGTACTCCTAAATGTAATCAATTATAATTCGGGAGAGTTGGCGTTTGTTGTATTCTATATTTTCTTAGAGATTGTCGTGTTCGTAATTGAAGCAATACTATACTGTACGATTCTGAAGAAAATCAGCGACACTCCCAAGAGAGCTTGGTTCTATGTGCTTTACGCTTTGATTGCAAATGCCGTATCATTTGGAGCAGGATTTATCGTTGCTCAGATGTTGCCCGGTATATTCTAAAAATTTATGCAAATGGAAAACAGTTTGCTCGATGTAAATATTGAGCAGTGTCAATAAATGGTGGCGGAGATTTATCTGCGTATGACAGAGTCCGAAGCATGGAAACAGATCGACAGAGCCAATTATGAGGATAAGCTACGGGAAGATATTTATACAAAAGAGGCGGACTGCACGATATCCGGGAGCGGAAAAGTGACAGTGTATTAACCGGGAGGAGAAAACATCATGCGGAGAATATTATTGCTTACGGTATGTTGTGCCCTTGTATGCACTCTGAGTGGATGCATCGTTTTCAACAGAGGGTCATCCAATGCATATCGCAATGATAAAGAATTGGCTGATGAAATGATAGAAAACATTATCGATTGTGCAGAAAAGGAAGATGCAAAAGCACTGACAGAATTATTTTCGCAATATGCCAAGGACAGTACGTTAAACTTAGCGGAACAGGCAGAAGAATTCATAGAGTTTTTTCAGGGGCCATATAAAAGCTGGAAAGGAAATGCAAGTTCCCACGAAAAAAGTGAATACGGACAAATGATCTGGCGGGAATTGAGAGCGCATTATTCAGTTATTACAGATGAAGCACAATATGAAATAGCATATATTTATATTCCTTTTGACAGAGAAGAACCGGATAAAGAAGGACTTACTTCAATAGAGATCACTACAGAAGAAACTTTTAACAAGGATGAATTTCTCTGGAGTCTGGATAAGAAGCCAGGTATCTATGTGACAGAAGACAAGGAAGAGACGTATTTGGAACAGAGCCTGATCACTCCGGAAGAACTGATCCAGGCGGCAGGACTTACAAAAGAACAGTATAGCGAAGTTGATCTGGAACAGTTTATTGAGGATTTTGACATCAAGGAAGAAGATGTGGATACCCTCAACATACCTTTGCTTCTGGAAGAATACGAACCGGAAAGCAAATTCGGTATGTATGACGTAAGTTATCTCCTTGAAGACGAGATAGAAGAACGCACATCTGACTATACAGAAAATATATTTGCTGTCGCTTTTATGGAAAATAAGAACACAAGTACAGAATGTGTATATTATGATCTGTTGGACAGTAAAAGATATCGAACGTCGGATGCGTATCTTTTTGATGATCTCCACCAGATACAGGGCGGATATTATGCGAATGGACAGCAGATTGTTGAGGCGTTAGACAAGTATGGTGTTTTTGACTGGGAATCCGGAACGGTTGAAGAGGAAATCACAGATCCCCAGAATATGGTGCTGGCTGTATTATATGATGACGGAACGGTCTTCCGTGTAGAAGCGTCCGGCTTATTGTCGCAGGTGCTGCCGGATGAATACGATGAAGTGAAAGAAATGCTTTTATCAGGAGAATACAGTGGAAGTTAAAGAAAAAAGAGCCTTGTTTCAAAGGAGGATGCTATGGGTAGAGTGTTTGAAGATGAATTTATGGATGCGCAGTCACGGATTATTTCACTATGTGTCGAATTCGCGGGGAATAGGACTGATAAGGTTTATGCCTATGGCTCTATCGAAGAAGGCAGCATTTCGTTCAATGCATTTTTCGAGATTGACGGTGAGATAAAAACAACAAATAAGATAACTGCCGATACAGATGCGATATGGGATTTTCTGGATCTTGGTGAATCGGATCTGGAGAACATAAAACAAATATGCATACACTATGGAAAACCTGTTCCCACAGAATTAAAAATGATCTATGACTGTAAAAATGGTAAAATAGACACGAAATACAAATATGAAAGTATCGCTTCCGCAAAGACAGGGACAGATTCAAGTGAAATTTTTATGAAGTGGTTAGAGGAGGTTCTCCAAAGCACATGGAAGAGATAAAGCAGCACTGTGAAAAAATTATACGGATACTCCGTTCCGATTATAGTACGCAGTTACAGTATTCGGGAATAATCAAAAAAATATATGACGCTATGTTACAGATTATATCCTGCGATAATGTCAATGAACTTCCTGATATTCACTGGAACAGCATAGCGCGATGTTTTATTGACGAAACGACGGATTATCAAAGTCCTATACTTTTTGAGATAGATAAAATTGCGAAGCTGTCAGAGGAAAAATAATGAAACAGTTGAGAAAAACAGAATGGCGTAGAGGATACCCCATTAAGAAAAACCTGGCTTTATGTGCGTGGGGACTGATGGCGCTTGCAGGCTTCGCCGGAATACTGTCGCACCCGGAGAATATTCCATCGCTGACGGCGTGTGTTCTTGCATTGGCGGGCGCAGTTCTGACGCTGCCGCGCTTGTTCAGATATTACAGAACAACATACCATAGTCTGCCCGCTCTGAACAGGCGGCTTACAAAAGAAGAGCAGGAGGAGCTGATCGAACAAGAAAATTTTGAGACGATCACTGAGTTGAAGACAGAATCAATGCGGTGGACAGACTTTGCTGAAAGTGTGTACTGGCTCCGGATTAATGGAAGATATGTTCCGAAAGAACTTGTGATCTTAGGAGGGGCTGAAGTAACCTACAATGTAATGAATCGGGACACAACACCGTTGATGTTCCTTTATGCGACCGGTGATGTGGTAAAAATTGACCTTGGAGTTCAGGTCAGTGTTCAGAAAATCCGGGAACTTAACGCATATTTCTGGTCCTGTTATCATATTTTCCCGGGACACGCAGACAGGAAAAAGGCAGAAGAACTTAGCAGTATATTCAGGGTAATTTACACAGAATATCTGAAAGAAAAAGAACCCGGGAAAGAGAGCGAAGTTCTTGCAGACCTTATAGAAGATGCAGGAGAATTGCGGAAGAAATGTATCGAGAGAATGCCGTCATATTTGAAAAAGGTTGACGAAAAAGCATGGTGGAATGAGAAGACAAGAAAGAAGATGCAACAGTGGAAAAAAGACCGGGAGAATACATCATGAGTGAAATAAAGTTTAAAGTTATTAAAGATGGGAATGAAAAGAAATATATTCCCTTGATCAGAAAAATGAGGAATCGTTCCCTTATGGAAATAAAAGAATGCTTAAGTAATAATGGCTATATTGATATATGCAGTCTGGATAACATAGACGGACTGCAGCGTATGAATGAATTGATTGATGAGTTACAGAAAAAAGGAGCGGAAATTGTACTGTATGAGAATGACAGAGTTGTAGAAACTGAATTCTTGAAAAACATTCTTGAATCACATTTCGATACAGAAAGATATTTGCAGGAAACGGACGATAAAGTTATTGAGCAAGATTGAGTGATTTTAGGAGTGAGATTTATGAGGATTACAGACATTTTTGATGCGGTAAGAGACGGCACTTATTCGGACTTCCGGAAGTTTTATACAGGTGATCCGAATCTGTTCCATAAGTATACAGGATTAAGTTTGTTTCAGTTACTGTTTGTCAATGACCACAATACAGACGAAAAAATAAAGATGATTCAATTTTTAATATCTGAGGGAGCGGATGTTAACTTTAAAAGGCCAAAAGATCAAAGAAATGCACTGCATCTATTTTACTTTTCGGTAATGAGACCCGCCCCACAGTACATGTTAAAAGTAACTCAACTGCTGGTTGAGGCTGGGGTGGATACTAACGCAAAAGACAAATATGGGGCAATTCCGCTTCAATATGCGATTACTGTTGTAAAGCTGCCGACAGAGACAGCTATGCCGGTATATCAATATTTAATAGATCACGGTTCAAATATCTATGAAAAGGACAATTTTGGAAAAGCATGTATTGATTATGCAAAGGAATATTCATGGAGAAATGATCTTGTAAGTCTAATGGAAGGAACCGAATCATGAGCAAAGCGAGAAGAAAAATAACAAAGTATGAGATCATTCTCTGTATTTTGGTACTGGCAGTCATAGCAGCCGGTCTGCTGCTGCCTAAGACAGGAGAGCTGGTGTTACTGGATGAATTCTGCAGCATATCAGTCATATGGATCGTGTGCATCTATGTGATCGTGCGGGTCATACATAACTGGAAAATAGGGGGAAAAAGTACCAAAACAACAGGAATGCTCATCGCAGTTTTCTGTGCGGCGGTCTGCCTGTGGTTTACGAAGGATTTTACCGTTGATTTGGTGTCGGGCACGAAGACGGTCACGCTGACGGATATAGAAGTAAGTGAAACACAGGCGCATACCGGCATTTTTTCGCATCATTATTATCTGATGGGGATGGATCCTCAGGGATTAAGAACCCGCGTGGAAATATCAGCAGATGACTATACGATGATGAGACAGACAGGAAATGAAACTGCGGTTCTTGTGTATTATGAGCATACCGGACGGGCTGTGTCGGTACGCTGAGAGGAAGTTATTGCTACGACAGCATAAGAAAAGTGGTACGCAGGATTAATCGAAACACCGGGATAGGGACCTTGAACAAAACGACCATATAGCGTCAGTGTACAGGGGGCAATATGGTCAAAAATGACTGAATTTGCGTCTCTGCTGCGTTACTTTCGCTCCGCGTACGTCCAGTACGCGTCGTTCAAGTGCCTTGCAGAGGCACAAATCAGTTTATTTTTGACTCTGCGACCTCAGCCCTCGAAAATTCGTCTGTTTTTAAGGCAGACGATGGAAGCGTACTGGACGTACGCTGACTGAGGATAACGTAGAAAACAGGCGAATTTACAGGGCTGAGGCGTATTGTCCCCCTGTACACTGACGCTATACAAAGTCCAGACATGTTTCGATGGAAACCCTTATGACAGGGTATGAAAAGATGGAGTCGTATATAATGGAAAATATTGCTCCGGAAAAATCATTATGAAGGAAAGATAATCGTTAGCGCCATACCTGTTGCACAGGGCTGTTTTCAGGCCCGCACAAAAAGGCCCTTTATCACAACAAAACCGAACAAACTGCCTGTAAGGGACAGCCGGGGAAACCGATGTCGTGGAAGAATTGCAGGTTGCGATTGAAAAAATGGGTTCTTTGTGCTATACTTTGTATTTGCGTTAGAGTCCTTTTTAGGTTCAGAAGAGAGCCCATACATGAAAAGAGTTTCTGCAATTACAGATGATACAACAGGAAAATTACGGCGTGCAGGACTGTACAAGACGAAGAAAACTGTGCTCCACAGCTGTGAAAAAAGGGAGTAAAAAGGGCGCAGTAAAAATATAGAGAAAGGCAGAAAGTCCGCAAAGTCAAGGCTTTCTGGATAGGTAAAGATAAACATGAAATTAGGAATTGTAGGACTGCCGAACGTAGGCAAAAGTACCTTGTTCAACTCTCTGACAAAAGCAGGAGCTGAATCCGCAAATTATCCGTTCTGTACGATTGATCCCAACGTAGGCATCGTAGCGGTTCCCGATGAAAGATTGAAACTTCTGGGAGATATGTACCATTCTAAAAAGGTGACTCCTGCGGTTATCGAATTTGTGGATATTGCAGGTCTTGTTAAGGGGGCGTCCAAAGGAGAAGGACTTGGAAATCAGTTCTTAAGCAATATCCGTGAGGTAGACGCCATCGTTCATGTGGTAAGATGTTTTGAAGATCCGAATGTAGTTCATGTAGACGGAAGCGTGAACCCTCTGCGCGATATCGAGACAATCAATCTGGAACTGATCTTTTCTGATATTGAAATTCTGGAAAGAAGAATTGCCAAAGTGAGCAAAGGTGCCAGAATGGATAAGACACTGGCTAAGGAGTTGAACCTTTTGGAGAGAGTAAAGGCAAGACTCGAGGACGGAAAGATGGCTGCGGGATTTGAGACAGAAGATGAAGATGAGGCAGCTGTTTTCTCTACTTTGAATCTTCTCACGGCAAAGCCTGTGATTTATGCGGCTAATGTCAGCGAAGATGATCTGGCGGACGACGGCGCTTCCAACAAGGGTGTGGAAGAAGTCAGAGCTTATGCGTCAGAAAACGGAAGTGAAGTTTTTGTTATCTGTGCGGAGATCGAAGCGGAGATTTCCGAACTTGACGATGATGAGAAAGCGATGTTTTTAGAGGACCTGGGATTAAAGGAATCCGGATTGGAAAAACTGATTCGTGCAAGCTATCATCTGCTGGGACTGATCAGCTACCTGACAGCAGGAGAGGATGAGACAAGGGCATGGACGATCAAAGTAGGTACCAAGGCACCCCAGGCAGCAGGAAAAATCCACTCTGACTTTGAAAGAGGATTTATCAAAGCGGAAGTTGTAAACTACAAGGATCTGCTGGAACACGGATCTTTGGCAGCTGCAAGAGAAAAAGGGCTTGTAGGAATGGAAGGAAAAGATTACGTCGTAAAGGACGGAGATGTTATTTTATTCCGCTTCAATGTATAAAAAAAGATAAAATAAGTGTAATTACAGCAGGAATATAACAGCGAAACATACAGAAGGAGAAAGAATTTCGGAGATTGAAATTCTTTCTCCTTTTTTGCTTCAAAAGCTTGCAAAAAATGGGATTTTATACTAGGATAGATATAAGAGTGGTGAAAAGTGGTTTAGAATAGAAAAAAGTGGTTGAAAGTGGAAGAGATTTCCGTTTTGGGATAAATTTTCCAATATTTTTACCGGAGGAAATTTGCATACTCTGTATAAAAGTTTAACCCCTGTTATTCAGATCTCTGAAATATGCACCCTCTAAAGCAGGTGATTGTCATGTTTATGGGTGAATACAATCATACGATCGATACGAAAGGCAGGTTGATTATTCCTTCCAAATTCCGGGATTCTTTAGGTGAGGAATTTGTGATTACAAAAGGAATGGAAGGCTGCCTGTTTGCCTATGACAATCAGGAATGGCAGAAGATAGAGGAAAAGCTTGGCGGTTTGGCTCTCAATAAAAAAGACAACCGTCAGATTGTACGTTATTTTCTGGGAAGTGCGGCATGTGTGGAAGTGGACAAGCAGGGAAGAATCCTGGTTCCGCCGGCACTGAGAACCTTCGCACAGCTGGAAAAAGATGTGGTTTTGGTGGGAGTAGCCACTCACATCGAAATCTGGAGTCTTCAGAAATGGCAGGAGATCAATGCCATTGCAGATGAAGAGATGGAAGATATTTCGGAAAGAATGGCAGATTTGGGATTCAGCCTGTAAGACTGCCGTAGCCGGATACCGTAAAAGAGGCTGTCGGAATACAGAAATACAGTGGGAGAGAACATGGAATTTAAACACAAATCTGTTTTGCTGGATGAAACAATAGAAGGACTGAACATAAAAGAAAATGGGATTTATGTGGATGGTACGCTGGGAGGCGGCGGTCATTCCCTGGAAATATGCAAAAGACTTGGCAGCGGAAGGCTGATTGGCATCGATCAGGATGCAGCGGCCATTGAAGCGGCGGGAGAGAGGCTTTCCGATTATAAAGATCGGACAACCCTGGTTCGGAGCAATTATTGCAACATGGGTTCCGTTCTCTCTGATCTGGGAATTTCCGGAGTAGACGGAATTGTTCTGGATCTGGGAGTTTCCTCCTATCAGCTGGATACTATCGAGAGAGGATTTTCCTACAAGTACGATACGAATCTGGATATGAGAATGGATCAGCGCCAGAGTCTTTCGGCAAAAGAAATCGTAAACGAATATTCGGAAAGAGATCTGTTCCGTATCATTAAGGACTACGGGGAAGAGCAGTTTGCAAAGAATATTGCGAAACATATCGTGGCAGCAAGAAAAGAAAAACCGATCGAGACAACCGGAGAATTGAATGAGATTATAAAAGCGGCGATACCGGCAAAGATGCGGGCAAACGGAGGACATCCTTCCAAGAGAACGTTTCAGGCTATTCGAATCGAGTGCAACCGCGAACTGGAAGTTTTGAAAGACTCTCTGGATGAATTTATTGATCTGTTAAATCCGGGCGGAAGACTTTGTATTATTACCTTCCATTCCCTGGAGGACAGAATTGTAAAATCAGCATTTAAGAAAAGAGAAAACCCCTGCACCTGCCCGCCGGATTTTCCGGTATGCATATGCGGAAAGGTATCAGCAGGGAAAGTAATTACAAGAAAACCCATACTTCCCAGTGAGGAAGAACTGGCAGAAAACAAGCGTTCCAAAAGCGCAAAATTGAGGATTTTTGAAAAAGCACAGGCATAGCGTGCAGTCAGGCGGTAAACAGACACCTATGCAGAGGAAAAAAGATGCCGCCGATTATTTGAGACAGGGAGGAATTGTAATGGCTAACAATAGGACGGGACAACGCAGGAGAACAACAAACGCAAGAGGACAGAGAAGAAGCTACAATCAGGTATATATAGACGGCAGTGCAGCGAGAAAACTGGAGGTTCTTCCTGAACTTCCGGGAATAGAGGAAGGACTCCCTAAAAAGCAGTTGAGTCATGCGGCACGCAAGAACAGAGACAAAGCCGTGTACATGAACTTTGGTTATGTTATGTTTCTGGCAGCAGCTCTGGTTGTTTCCGGAGTTATTCTGATCAACTATTTGCAGCTTCAGTCTGACATTACAGTCAGTCTGAAAAAAATTTCCACCCTGGAAAGTGAGCTTAACGACTTAAAAATGGCAAACGATGAAGAGTATACTCGCATTCAATCTTCTGTGGATTTGAATGAGATCAGAAGAATTGCCATTACGGAACTGGGGATGACATATCCCAAAGAAGGACAGATTGTGTCTGTGGAAGACGGAGCGGGGGATTACGTAAAACAGATTGCAGAAATTGAAAACTAGGAAAAGATAAAAAGCAGGTGCAGGTTTGGAAAAAGGAAATAACAGAAATAATATACAGCAGATCAGAAATTCCAAAAACCAGGGGAAACCTGAAGGCATTGGAAGAAATAAATTTACAATGAAAATGCAGAAAAAGCTGGTAGTACTGTTTTTAATTGTACTGCTGGCTTTTGCAGGATTAAGCGGACGTCTCTTTATCATCAACAGGGACGATGGAGAAGATTACAAAAAACAGGTGCTTTCTCAGCAATCGTCATCCACGAACACTACGATTCCCTATAAAAGAGGTGAAATCCTGGATGCCAAGGGGACGCAGCTGGCGGTCAGCGAAAAGGTTTATAATGTAATTCTGGACTGCAAAGCAATGAACCAGAAAGAAGAATATGTTGAGCCCACGCTGGCAGCTTTGGATCAGTGCTTTGATATTGATGTGGATGCAGTAAGAAAATATTCTCAGGAAAATCCCAATTCCCAGTACTATGTGCTGGCAAAACGACTTCCCTATGACCAGATCAGTCAGTTTCAGGAATTGAAAAAAGCTGCCCAGGAAGAAAAAGATGAAGAAGGAAATCCGAAAGAGCTTTTGATCCAGGGCGTCTGGTTTGAGGAAGAATATAAGCGCTATTATCCCAATAATGAGCTGGCAAGCGATGTGATCGGCTTTACCACAACCGACGGCAAAGACGGCAGCTATGGCCTGGAAGAATACTATAATGATATCTTAAGCGGCACAAACGGCCGTACATACAGTTATCTGGATTCTGACGGTTCTACAAAAAGAACGACCAAGGCGGCAGTGGACGGCTACAACATTCACTCTACCATTGATGTGACGATTCAGGGGATTGTGGAGAAGTATTTAAAACAGTTCAATGAACAGTACAAAGATGCATATCGGGAAGGAAACGGCGCTAAAAACGTAGGCTGTATCATTATGGATGTGCACACCGGCAATATCCTTGCCATGGCGGATTATCCGAACTTCGACCTTAACAATACCAGAAGCACAGATCCCCTCATCGGTCTGGATCTGCTGGATGCAGAAGGAAAGCAGACCGGCGAGATGATCAATGCGGAGAATGTGGAAAGTCTTGAGGGAGATCAGCTTTTGCAGAATCTGAACTCTCTGTGGAAAAACTTTACGATCAACGCTACTTATGAACCTGGTTCCACCATGAAACCTTTTGTTGCGGCAGCAGGACTTGAGTCGGGAAAACTTACCGGAAATGAAAGTTATGACTGCCAGGGATTTCTTATGATCGGCGGTCACAGAATACGATGCCATACAAGAGCCGGTGACGGTATTCTTACCATTGAACAGGCTATTGAGCGTTCCTGCAACGTTGCTTTGATGCAGATGGCAGAGCAGATGGGCGAGGATGTTTTTCTGGATTACATGCAGAAATTCAATTTCGGTCTGAAAACCAATGTTGACCTGGCTGGAGAGGCAAGAACCGCTTCTTTAGTATTTAACAGTGATACTATGGGAGTTACCGAGTTGGCTACTTCTTCTTTCGGACAGGGCTTTAACACAACGATGATTCAGGTGATCACCGCTTTTTCCGCTCTGGTGAACGGAGGTTATTATTATGAACCTCATCTGGTAAGCAAGATTACGGCTTCAGACGGATCTGTAGTGGAAAATATCGAACCCCGTCTGTTAAAACAGGTGATTTCCAACAGCACATCGGAGCAGGTACAGGAGTATCTGAAAGCCGTTGTTGTGGGAGAAAAAGGTACCGGTAAAACAGCAAGACCTGCAGGTTACATGATAAGCGGTAAAACCGGTACAGCGGAAATGGTACCTCGTGATAAAGAAAATTATGTTGTTTCTTTCTTAGGAGCTGCTCCTGCGGATGATCCGCAGATTGCCATTTATGTAGTAGTAGATCGTCCCAATACAGACAGACAGGACGATGCTAAATTTGCCACAAGAATCGTAAGAGGCATTTTAACAGAAGTGCTGCCTTATCTGAATATTTTTATGACAGAACCTCTCACCGATGAGGAAAGAGCAGAGCTGGAAGCACTGGATATCGAAATCAAACAGCAGCTGGTAAGCGGCAACGATGTCAGCGGCAATGATATCAGCGGAAATGGCGTCAGCGGCAACGGTACAGATGCCTCTTCCGGAACAGAAAACCAGGGAAATACGGATACCAATGAAGATCAGGAATTCCCTAACATGACCCAGGATCCCACTACCGGCAAATGGTATGATGATGAAGGCGTGGAAGTGGATCCGGATACCGGTGAAGCGGTAAATCCCGGTGAAGGGGATGCAAATCTTCCTTCTTCTCCCATTTTAGGGGAAGGACAGCAGACCGTTACGGTGATCCCCGGTGAAGAAGGGGATGCACAAAATGCGGGTGGAGCAGATGCAGGGGACACACCGGAAGCAGATAATCCGGAGAACGCCGGTGAAAATCCGGACGCTTCTTCCCAGCCCCAGGATTCCGGGCAGGAAGGTGCACAATAAACGATTTTAAAAAATTATGGAGCATGACTCCTCCATACAGACTGCAGACAAAGTCCCGAGTTTTCGCTCGGGATTTTTCTTGTCTAGATTTTTTTGCCTGAAATTTGTTCTGAATCACTAAAATTGAACTTTTAAAAATATTAAATTGAATTTTTAGAAATAACATTGAACTTTTCTGCGAAGAGTGGTAAAATGCAAATAAAAAATGAACTTTCTTATCTGGAAGGAGGAGACAGGATGTCAAACCAGACCTTTGCCCAAAGGCTGAAAATAGCGATGGACCGGCAGGGGAAAAAGCAGGTGGACCTGATCCGCATAGCAGCAGACCGGGGTGTAAAGCTTGGGAAGAGCCATATAAGCCAATATGTGGGAGGAAAAACGATTCCGCGGGCAGATATTCTTCGCTTTCTTGCAGAAACACTGCAGGTTGATGAAGAGTGGTTAAAAGGAGAGGAGTCTTTGGAGGAACATAAAATAAGCGGCCTGGAATTTCAGGATAACAAGATATTAGGGGGTAGCGAAATGCGTGTATTTAAGAAGTCTTCGAAATTGAACAATGTTTTATATGATGTGAGAGGTCCGGTCGTGGATGAAGCATCGAGAATGGAAGAAGCAGGAATGCAGATCTTGAAATTGAACATCGGCAATCCGGCGCCGTTCGGTTTTCGTACACCGGATGAAGTTATTTACGATATGCGCCAGCAGCTGACGGAATGCGAGGGTTATTCTCTGGCTCAGGGACTTTTCTCAGCCAGAAAAGCCATTATGCAGTATGCGCAGCTTAAGAAGATATCCAATGTTTCCATGGATGATATTTACACAGGAAACGGGGTCAGCGAGCTGATCAACTTATCCATGTCAGCGTTGCTTGACAATGGGGACGAAATCCTGATTCCTTCTCCGGATTACCCTCTTTGGACCGCATGTGCCACTCTGGCCGGCGGCAAGGCAGTTCACTACATCTGTGATGAACAGTCGGATTGGTATCCGGATATGGAGGATATCAAAAAGAAAATTACAGATAAGACGAAAGCCATCGTCATTATTAACCCGAACAACCCTACAGGAGCCCTGTATCCGAGAGAAATTCTGCAGCAGATTGTGGACATTGCAAGAGAGCATCAGCTTATGATTTTTTCGGATGAAATTTACGACCGGCTTGTTATGGACGGAGAAGAACATGTTTCTATCGCATCTCTGGCGCCGGATTTATTCTGTGTTACCTACAGCGGCCTGTCAAAATCTCATATGATCGCAGGTTTCCGAATCGGCTGGATGATTTTAAGCGGCAATAAAAATATTGCCAGAGACTATATTGAAGGAATAAAAATGCTCTCCAACATGAGGCTTTGCTCCAATGTGCCTGCACAGTCTATTGTCCAGACAGCACTGGGAGGACACCAGAGTGTCAACGACTATCTGATACCGGGAGGAAGAATCTACGAGCAGAGGGAATATATTTACAAGGCATTGACGGATATTCCTGGCATCAGCGCCGTGAAACCGAAAGCAGCTTTCTATATTTTCCCGAAAATTGATATTAAAAAATTCAATATCACAGATGATGAAAAATTTGCGCTGGATTTGCTGCGTGACAAAAAAATTCTGCTGATACACGGCGGCGGCTTTAACTGGCAGCAGCCGGATCATTTCCGCGTGGTTTATCTGCCGCGTATTGAAGTGCTGAAAGAATCTGTAGAAAAAATTGCCGATTTCTTCAGTTATTATCATCAATAACGAAAGTTGGAGAAGAGGGTATGAAAGAAAGAATCGCCGAATGTATTAACCTGTTGGGTGAATTTTGTGGAAAAAGAGATGTGCCGGATTTGACAGCTGCCGAACTGAAAAAGAAATACCAAATAGAGCAGGCGGATATCATGGTTCTTTTCGGGGGAAGTATTATGTGCGGCGGAGATGTCCTTGCAAAGGCAATGAAACAGAACATCGCAAAGAAATATATGATAGTGGGCGGAGCTGGTCATACAACGGAAACTTTGCGAATAAAAATGCACGCGGAATTTCCCTATTTAGAAACCGCAGACTTGTCAGAGGCGGAGTTGTTTGAAGCTTATCTTGAAAATCGCTATGGACTTCACGCTGATTTTTTGGAATGCCACTCCACAAATTGTGGAAATAATATTACCTTCATGCTGGATTTGCTCAGAGAAAACCATGTTTCTTTCCGATCTGTTATTCTGTCTCAGGACGCTACCATGCAGCACAGAATGGAAGCCGGACTCAGAAAATATGTTACGGATGCAGAAATCATCAATTTTGCCACATACAAGGCAAAGGTAGCTGTAAAAAATTCAGAGCTTGTATTTACCGAAGAAATACAGGGAATGTGGGATATGGACAGATATATCAGTTTGCTGATGGGAGAAATCCCCCGCCTGACAGATAATTCTGAAGGTTATGGACCTAAAGGAAAAAATTACATCGCCCATGTTGATATACCGCCGGAGGTTCAAAAAGCTTTTGAGGATCTGAAAGAAGAATATGGCAGTATGGTGAGGGAAGCCAATCCGCTTTATGCTTCCAAAAGTGAATTTACTTAAGGCAGCCGTTTTTGAAGGAAATAAAAGATTGAAAAAGAAAGGTTATGGGTTATGTTTCATAAAATTGGAATACTGTGTGCTTCAGAGGAAGAATTGAACCCGTTTTTTTCCCGATTGGATAACTGCGTTGCTTCCCAAAAGGCTCTCCTGACTGTTTATGAAGGAAAAATTGCCGGCATTCCGGTTGCCATACTGTTTAGCGGCGTGTGTAAAGTAAATGCGGCTTTAGCGGCACAAATATTGATTGACAGCTATCAGGTGGATGCCGTCCTTAATTCCGGAACAGCAGGAGCTCTTGCAAAAAATATTTCTGCCTTTGATCTTGTGGTGGGCAGCGAAATGGCTTACCACGATGTAGCGGAAGATATTTTGACAGAATATCATCCATGGCTGAAATCCATATGGTTTCAGGCGGATTCCAGACTGCTGACATTTGCACAAAAAGCGGCAGAAAGACTGGAAATTCCGGCTCATGTAGGAAGAATGATCACCGGGGAAAGTTTTATTACTGATGTGTTAAGAGAAAGACTGATAGAAAAATTTCATCCGCTTACCGTGGATATGGAAACTGCGGCGGTTGCCCATGTCTGCCATGCAAATCAAACCCCGTTTCTTGCAATTCGGGCGGTGACAGATTCCGCAGACGGCAGCGGAGCCGAAGATTTCGAGGCAAACTGTGCCAGAGCTTCTGAAATTGCGGCAAAAGTCACCATTGTTTTGCTGGAGGAAATTTGTCAAAACGGGAAGGAATAGCCCGGTTTTGGAATCAGGCGGGCCAGGGCTTGACAAAACTCATACAATGTGATTTAATAGTATTTAAAACAAAAGAATAATTATGGGCAAAACCTTCGAAAGATGGTGACGCAAAACTATAGGGTCTAATCCATAGCAATATGTGAATGACAGCCAGTTGCAGTAATGGAATCGTACCGGATTTCCCGATATGTTTGTGCAGCGGATAAGACTTATGTTTTATCCGTTTTTTGTATCCTTTTATTCGAGTTTTTGTGAAATATCCTTTTGCAGGATATTCAGCAATTCAAAGTACAAATGAAAAGGAGGAGATTTCATGTCAAAGCATTTGCCGCTGTCTGTACGTGTGCCTATCGAAGCAGATAATCCGAGTATCTGCCGAAACGAAGATGCATGTATCAAATGCGGGATGTGTAAAGATGTGTGTACCAGTGCAATCGGGGTTCACGGAACGTATACACTGGAAGAAACAGGAGGAAAGGCAATCTGCATTCATTGCGGACAATGCGCCAATGTCTGTCCTACAGCCAGCATCACAGAGGTGTATGAGTATCCGGAGGTGAGGGACGCAATCAAAGATCCGGATAAAATAGTCATTATCAGCACCTCTCCGTCAGTCAGAGCAGCTTTGGGCGAAGAGTTCGGTGCGCAGCCCGGAGAATTTGTTCAGGGGAAGATGGTTGCACTTCTCCGCGCACTGGGAGCGGATTATGTGCTGGATACCAACTTTGCAGCCGATCTGACGATTGTGGAGGAAGCAAGCGAACTGCTGGAAAGAGTCACGAAAAAAACGGCACCGCTTCCCCAGTTTACAAGCTGCTGTCCGGCGTGGGTAAAGTTTGCGGAAACTTATTATCCGGAAATTCTTCCCAATATTTCCACAGCCAAAAGTCCGATTGGAATGCAGGGACCAACCATTAAAACTTATTTTGCAAAGAAAATGGGCATCGATCCTGCAAAGATTGTAAATGTGGCTTTGACCCCATGTACAGCTAAGAAATTTGAAATCCGCCGTCAGGAAATGAATGCAGCAGGAAAAATGCTGGGTAAACCGGATATGCGCGATATGGATCATGTTGTGACAACCCGAGAGCTGGCGCGTTGGGCTAAAGAAGAAGGCATCGATTTTCAAACACTTGAAGACAGCGAATACGATCGTCTTATGGGAGAAGCATCCGGCGCCGGCGTGATTTTTGGAAACACAGGCGGAGTTATGGAAGCAGCACTGCGAACGGCATATACCTATGTTACCGGTGAGACCGCTCCGAAAGATTTTTATTCATTAGAGCCGGTTAGAGGTTATGACGGAATCCGGGAAGCAAGTCTGGAAATTGCCGGAATGCAGATCAATGTAGCTGTGGTGTACGGCACACAGAACGCGCGAAAGATGATAGAGCGCGTGAAAGAAGGCCAAAAAGAATATCACTTTATTGAAGTGATGACCTGTCCGGGAGGATGTATCGGCGGCGGTGGACAGCCGCGAAATTTGGAGGCAGATGCGGATGAAATCCGCAAGGCCAGAATCGGCAGTCTGTATCGTCGGGACGAACAGATGACATTGCGTTTAAGCCATGAAAATCCTGAAATCAAACAGCTTTATGAAGATTTCTATGGAAAACCATTAAGCGAGCTGGCTGAAAAAATGCTTCATACTGCTTATACCAGCAGAGCAAAAGATTTAAAACAGGGTGTAAAAACACAGAAAACAAAGAAAGAAGAAAAGAAAGGAACAGAAACAATGGCGAAATGGAAATGTAAGATTTGCGGTTATATTTATGAAGGAGAATCTCTTCCGGAGGATTATACATGCCCGCTCTGCAAGCAGCCGGCATCTTCTTTTGAAAAGATGGAAGAAGTACAGTCCGCAGCAGGAACTTCTCCGTATGCGGGAACAAAGACAGAAAAGAATCTTCAGGAAGCTTTTTCCGGAGAAAGCCAGGCAAGAAATAAATATACTTTCTTCGCTCAGATCGCACAGAGAGAAGGCTATGAACAGATGGCAGAATTATTCCTTCAGACAGCGCGCAACGAGCAGGAACATGCGCGTCTCTGGTATCAGGAATTAGGACATCTGGGAACAACGGCTGAAAACCTTTTGACAGCAGCGGCTGGAGAAAATTATGAATGGACAGATATGTATGACCGCATGGCGAAAGAAGCCGAAGAAGAAGGATTCCATGATCTTGCGGAAAGATTCAGAAAAGTTGCTGCAATTGAAAAACGCCACGAAGAACGTTACAGACAGCTGCTGGCTAATTTGGAAAAAGGCCAGGTGTTTGAAAAAATCGAAGAGACAGTATGGGAATGCCGTGTTTGCGGACACATTCATGTGGGAACGGAAGCTCCGGAAGTATGTCCTGTATGTAAATACAGCCAGTCTTACTTTGAAGTACATAAAAAGAATTATTAAAATATAGCCGGGAAATCTTTTCCCGATAAAAAACGAGGGTGCTGAAGGTCAGGGAAAACTTTCTCTGATCTTTCGGCACCCTTGTTTTAAACTCTCTTTTGGCGCCTATCCTTTCGTTTGAGCGTTTTGCTTTCTTACAAAAGCTGTTTTTGGCGGAAAGTTTTCAATGTTATTTCAATCTTATGTCTGTACAATGGGAACATCTTATAAACAGGAGGTAAATAACATGGCATTTAGGCACGAAAGAAAAAAAAGATATAGAGAAAAGCGTGCAGTGAGGAAAGCAGTGAGTTTGTTAACGGTTTCTATGCTGACGTTTTCTCTGACAGCCTGCGGGGAAGGGGAAAATTCCGGTTCCGGTTCTTCGATTCCTGAAACGGAGGAGTCAATAGAAGAAACAATAGAAGAGGCTGCAGGAGAGACCGGCGTGACCTATACGGGAACGGTCAGCGAGATCAGTGCCGATACGCTTACGATTACGACAGAGAATGAAGGGGACATTACCGTTTCCTTTTCTGATCAGACTGTGTTCGGCTATGGCGGAGGAATGGGCAGCGGAGGACCCGGCGGAAGCGAACAGGGTACACCTCCGGAGAAGCCTGAGGGAGAAAGCATGAGTGCTGAGACAGAAGTTCCTCCGGAGCAATCTGGCGGAGAAACTGTTCCTCCGGAATTGCCGGAAGGTGAGATGCCTCAGGATATGGAAAGTCAGGAAGAACTGACTTATGAGGATATTGCCGTGGGTGATACCGTGACTGTAGTTGTGGACAGTGACGGAATCGCAGAGAGCGTTATGGTATCCGGGGCACCTATGCCTGGCGGCGGACCGGGAGGGGCATCCTCGGCTCCAGACAGCTATGATTCAGCAAATGAGTATACGGAGGATACTCAGGTTTCTGATACAGCACTGTCTTCGGAAGGAGCGGATGAGAACGCCGTGTTAGTCAGTACAGAGGGAATCCATGTTTCTTTAGACGGAGTGACAATCAACCGGGATTCCGACGTAGGAACTGACGGTACGGTCTATGTCAGCGGTACCAGTGATTATACCGTTACCGTTGAATCTTATACTGCAGATGCGCATACATCCGGGGCATCTTCTGTAGAAAACTGGTCTGATTTTGAAGTGGCAAAGTTATAAGACAGATGTTTTTTCTTTTACTGTTTCTTGTGCATATTATTTTAGGGGTTGACAGTGCTTCCGATTTTCATTAAGATACAGATAGAAAATAAATGTAAGGAGTAATTTTGCATGTCTATTGTAGATGTAATGGAGAAAAACGCAAACTAAATATTGCGCGGACAGATTCGTATTTCAGTGATACGCTAGGAGTCTGTCCATTTGTCAGCGGCCGGCAGCCGGTGGCTTTTTCGCCTTACATCTGCTTAATATCATCAATAGAAACGATAGAAGGCTTCCTTGTTCTGATTTTCAGCTGAGGAAGTTTTTTCTTGTATTGAATATCGTTTTATCGGGAAACGAAGCATGACTGTGTGGTCATGCTTTTTTTATACCATAGGAAATTTCATTTCCTATGGTATAAAAAAAGACGCTCCGCTGTGAATGCTCACCCCGCGCTCAAGGAAAATAGTTGCTGACGCAACCGCGCTTCGGCGCGAGTGTGCGCTGTAGCGCATACTTATTTATACGACAGGAAAGGAGCTTTCCGTTCCTATTGAACCGGTGATTTTGCCGGTGCAGCAGATGATTGGGGAAATGAATTGGAAGCTGGCAGCATACGGAATCTTTGTAGTGGCATTGTTTTCGATGCTGACAGCCCTGGTATGGAGCCGGGGACTCAAGCATTACAACAGCGCCAGTTCTTAGGAAGATACAGCAACATCGAAAAATAAGCAAAAGGAGTAGAAAAAATGAAGATTGATAAGCTTTTGGAATTTGATAAAGTAAAAGAAAAATGGATGGAGCTGGCTATGACAGACAGTGC
Organism: uncultured Lachnospiraceae bacterium; assembly: GCA_944381635.1. GTDB lineage: Bacteria > Bacillota > Clostridia > Lachnospirales > Lachnospiraceae > CALWLY01. The sequence continues at coordinate 50,371 of CALWLY010000004.1, read as the reverse complement.
CAGGAAACACATTGTGGATATCACGTATTATTTAGACGAAAGAGAGCTTCGCAAGCAGCTGAAGGACACCACGGATGCCAGGAGTTTTATGGAGCTTTACGGCACGCCGCCTCTGGTTTCTGTGGAAGAACCCAAAGAAATTCTGACGCTTGCAGAAAAGGAAAGCTGTTTAACCCCCTACCAGCTGGAGCGGATGGAAAAAGTCCTGGTGGCCGTGCGGCGGCTGAAGGACTATCTCATTCGGGGAAAACAGCAGGAAAATGAGTTGGCCTATTATGAACTGAATCTTACCGCCATGGATGACCTGCGTGAGGAAATCGCCAGGCAGATTCGGGGCGGTGAGGTGGATGACTATGCCTCCAAAACCCTGCTGCAGCTTAGAGGAGAGATTACAAAGACTGAGGAACAGATGAAACAGAAGGCGGAGCAGATTATGCGTGCCAATAAGGACTGCATGGCCGACCATTTCTGCACCCTGCGCAACGGGCGAATCTGTGTTCCTGTAAAGAAGGAGTACAAATGGAAAATTCCGGGCAGCACCATTGACAAATCCGCCACCGGAAATACTTTTTTTGTGGAACCAATCAGCGTGGCGAATCTCTACGAAGAACTGCAGCTGCTGCGGTTGGATGAGGAAAACGAGGTACACCGGATTCTCTATACCTTGACGGCTATGGTAGCCGACGGGGCGGAGGCGATGGCAGAAAATATCAGGGTTATAGAGAAACTGGATTTTATTTTCTCCAAAGGGAAGCTGAGTCTGGACATGGAGGCGGTTGCTCCGGAAATTAACTTGGACAGGAAAATAAGGCTGAAAAATGCCAGACATCCGTTGATGGATCGGAAAATCTGTGTACCCTTACAGTTTGAGATTGGAAACGGGGTACAGGGTATTATCATAACCGGTCCCAATACAGGAGGAAAGACCGTGGCAATCAAGACGGTGGCCCTTAACTGTCTGATGGCCCAGTGCGGACTTCATGTGACCTGCCAGGAGGCGGATATCTGCATGAACAGTTCCTATCTGTGCGATATCGGGGACGGCCAGAATCTGACGGAAAACCTGTCCACTTTTTCCGCCCACATCAAAAACGTGCTGGAAATTGTGGGAGAAGTCAGTGCAGACAGCTTGGTGATCATGGATGAACTGGGTTCCGGAACGGACCCTACGGAAGGCATGGGAATCGCCGTTTCTATTTTGGAGGAGCTTCGAAAAAGCGGATGCCTGTTTTTAGTGACCACGCATTATCCTGAGGTCAAGGAGTATGCGGCAAGGACCGAAAATGTAGTCAATGCCCGCATGGAATTTGATCGGGAAACTTTGCAGCCCACCTATCGGATGGTCATTGGGGAGGCCGGGGAAAGCTGTGCCTTCTACATTGCAAGAAAGCTTGGCATGCCGGAATGAATGCTGGAAACGGCGGTTCGTGCAGCTTATGGAGAGGAGGCAGTGGATGGCTATCGGCTCCAGCTGGAAGAAGCTGTCACAAACCGGGCAGACGGACGCGGCCTAGACCGGGAAAAAGGCACCGGATATAGGCAGGGAGCAGAAGAGAAATCTATGTCCATAAAATCCAGACCCAAAATCAGAAAGGCAAGGAAGCCCACAGCATCCGACAAGCTGGCAGAGCTGTATCACATCGGGGACAGTGTGATGGTGCTTCCGGACAAGAAGATTGGAATTGTGTGCGCGCCGGTCAATGAAAAGGGGGTACTGCGTGTGCAGCTTCCCAACAAGAAAATATGGATTAACCATAAACGCGTAAAACTCCAGGTGGCAGCTGCCGAATTGTATCCGGAGGATTATGATTTTTCCATTGTGTTTGACACAGTACAAAACCGGAAAATCCGTCATGAGATGGAGCGGAAGTATACGGAAGCGACGATAACTTACGAAAAAGAAAGCTGAGAGGGGTGAAAAATAGGGAAGCTTCCATGAGTCAAATCTTTCTTACAAAACTTTTTCAAAAACCTCTTGACCGATTGTTACTACCGGAAATTATAATCGGTTTATAGCAGTTAAAGGAGGAAATGACAATGAACAAATTTACGTTTACTTATCCCACAAAAGTTTATTTCGGCGAAGGAGTTGCCAAGGAAGCTCTTAATCAGGAACTTCCCAAAATCGGTAAAACGGTCATGCTGATCTATGGCGGATGAGGATATCTGGAACATGGAATATCAGAGCGGAAAATTTCCAACTGCCGGAATTCCGATGGGAGCCGTTGTCACCGCTTCCGGCACCGGCGCGGAAATGAACTAGGGCGCTGTGATCACTTACGAAGAAAAAATATGGAAAGGCCCTATTGTGGGAACTGCCGCTTCTTTTGCCATCCTTGATCCCGCCTATACCGCCACTGTTCCAGCTATGCAGGTGCTTTCCGGCGCTTTCGATACGTTAAGCCATGCAATGGAAACCTACCTTGGGAGTTCGGACGCAGACAATGTATCCGATGATGTGGCTCTTGCCATTATGCGGAACACGGTTGTCAATATGCGTCGTCTGCTTACAGACATCAATGATATGCAGGCCCGTGGAAACCTGATGTGGGATTCTGCCATGGCAGAAAACGGAATTTTGAAGGTGGGACGTCTGACTGATTTCCAGGCTCATCAGATTGAGCATCAGCTTGGGGCATATACCGACTGCAACCACGGACAGGGGCTGGCTGTCATCCATCCGTCTTATTACCGTCATATAATGGTGGATGCGGAAGAAAAATTCACCCGCTTTGCGAAAGAAGTCTTTGGAAAGGACAGTGCAGCGAAAGGACTGGAAGCTTTGACTTCGTTTATTGAAGAATGTGGTCTTCCCACAAGGCTCGGCCAGTTGAAGTCCAGAGTGGAAATCACACCGGAAGTGCTTCGTAAGGTGGCAGATTCCTGCAATATCATCAAATGTAATCCCAGAGAGCTTAGCCGTGACGAAATTTACGAAATTCTCTGCGAGTGTATGTAACAGGGAAAGTGTGATAAAACAATGCCTGCTCTCCGGAACTTTTGTGAAGGAATTGTGCGATAGGGAAAATACGGATTTTTATATAAGGAAAATAGCTATGAAAAAACATATCCTTTTACAAAAAATAAAATTTCCTGTAGAATAAAAATGATATTGCGTACGATATGCAGGAAAAATGGAAGCAGGGAAAATTGTACACAGACGCTATCTCCATACGTAGAGCAGCATCTGTATGTAGGGGACAAAACGCTTCGAGCCATGTAATTTTCTGCATTTTCAGCGCTATTTCAATCCGTGTACTTAAAGTTTGGGAGGTATGGTTATGACGTCAATTTGTGGTATGGATTGCTGCAGTAAGTGTGAGCGGAGCGATGAATGCGGTGGCTGTATGAAAACAGAGGGACATCCTTTCGGGGGAACCTGTATTGCAGCGGAATATATAAAAAAGGGTGGTCTTGAAGCATTTGCCAGTGCAAAAAAAGATTTGATTGATGAATTTAATTCCCTTGGAATCAAAAATCTGCAGGTAAACGATCTTCATTTACTCAATGGCTTCTTCGTCAATTTAGAGTACCGGATTGCAAACGGGCAATCGGTAAAATTACTGGAAGACAATAATGTATACTGGGGAAATCAGATTGAAATACCTGGAAACGACAGGTGTTATGGCATTGTTGCAGATGATAATTACCTTCTTGTGTGTCAATACGGATGCGAAGGAGCTGATCCGGAGATTATCCTGTATAGGAAAAGGTGAGAGTACGGTATAATTAAGATAAAGATGTCCAAAGCAGAATAGTAAGAAAAATTTGGACAATGTCTATGGGCAGATTTCTAAAAATCTGCCCTCGCGAAATTGGCAGGATAGCGACAAAAAGTGACAGGATAAAGATATTATACTTTGATTACAGGCACTATAATGATAATTGAAGATGAGTAGTTGTCAGGAGGTGCACGTTATGATCAAAGTGAAGATTCTGAATTTAAACGACTTTTTGGAAACAGTAAATCAATGTCATGGCCGTGTTATGGTACTTTCTTCAAATGGGCAGAAAACAAACATTACAAGACAATATCTCGTTCAGCACGAAATGAAGGAAGAATATCAAAAAAATGGTAAATGTCTGCCGCTTACATTAACCTTTGAAGAACCAAAAGATTATATGGCAGTCGTTTCCTATTATGCGGGTGACTGCTAAGCGGTTAATGGTTGTCTCGGCAGGAGTCTGACTGTATAGCGGTAAAAGTAACTTCTGTTTCAGCGGTCATGTTTTCCGGCATGACCGCTGCTTTTGTGAGCTGTCCGGCATAGCGTCGGTGTACAGGAGGCGCATTGTCCCCTTGTACACCGGCGTTGCTGATTCATGAAAACTGCCTCAATGTTTTACACAGTTTCCTTTTGGTAACTACAGTACAAAAAAGTGCTTACTTTACATGCAAACCGTGCGGAATTATCATAATCATGTAACAACCCGGCAAGTATTGTATATGTGGAAGCTGTTTTGAAAGTAAGACAACAGCGGGAGGTTTTTTATGCAGACGAAAGATTATCTGAAATATATTGTGGAGGACATTCACTCCACAGTATTTGCCACGGTAAATGAGGAAGGAGCTCCCATCACCTGTGCCATTGACATGATGGATTATGATGAGAGCGGACTTTATTTCCTGACGGCAAAAGGCAAAAATTTTTATGAGCGGCTGAAAAACAAGGAAAACATTGCGTTTACCGCGATGAAAGGAAAAGACACTCTCTCCTGTGTGGCTGTGTCCGTACAGGGAAAGGCAAAAGAAATCGGTTCGGAAAAACTGCCGGATCTTTTTGCCAAAAATCCGTATATGGAGAAAATATATCCGGAGGAACGTTCCCGTAGCGCATTGACAGTTTTTAAAATTTATCAGGGAACCGGTGAATGGTTCGATCTTTCAAAGTTTCCTGTGGAACGGGCTTCCTTTGCCTTTGGCGGCATTCCCGAAAAAGAGGCCGGTTACTTTGTTACGGACAAATGTATCGGCTGTAAATTGTGCTATTCCAAATGTCCGCAGAAATGCATTGACATTTCGCAAAAACCGGTCATGATCCGACAGGAAAACTGTCTGCACTGCGGCAATTGTTTTGAAATCTGCCCTGCAAGGGCCGTCGAACGGCGGTAACATGCCGGAATACTGAAAAGAGCGTAATTTGACTGTTGGAAGTAGATTCTGACCGGAACATGTGGTAGAATGGTACCAGTCAAAATTGAACGGCAAAAGCCGACAGAATAAAAGTTCGGGGAGGGATTCTATGGTAAAGACAGTTGCTATTGTGAGTTTATCAAACGGAGTGATCGGAGAGTCTTTTGTCAGACATGAAGTTGAACTGGGATTGAACCGATTAAAAAAATATGGGCTCAAAGTAAAATTTATGGAACATGCGCTGCGCGGAATAGATTATCTGAAAACTCATCCGGAAGCAAGAGCTGCAGATCTGATTCAGGCATTTCAGGATCCGGAAGTTGATATGATTCTCTGTGCGATCGGTGGTGATGATACTTATCGCCTTCTGCCGTACCTTTTTGAACAGGATGAACTGAAAAACGCAGTGTCTGAGAAAATTTTTCTTGGTTTTTCCGACACTACCATGAATCATCTGATGTTACATAAAGTCGGGATCACTACTTTTTACGGCCAGTCTTTTCTGTCAGATATCTGCGAACTGGGCCGGGAAATGCTTCCCTACACAAGACATTATTTTGAAGAGTTGCTGAAAAACGGCATGATTTCTGAAATCAGACCCAGTGATGTCTGGTATGATGAAAGAACCTGCTTTGATGAGTCTCAAGTGGGCACTTCCATGCCAAGCCACGAGAATAAAGGGTTTGAGCTGATTCAGGGAGAGCCTGTTTTTTACGGAAAGATACTGGGCGGATGCATAGACAGCATCTATGATATTTTCAATAACGAACGATATTCGGATTCTATAGAACTGTGTGAGAAGTATCATCTGTTTCCTTCCTCTGCAGATTGGAAGGGAAGGATTCTGCTGTTAGAAACCAGCGAGGAAAAACCAGCTCCGGAGAAATACAGAAAAATGCTGCTGGAGCTGAAAAAAACAGGAATTTTCCAGGTGGTCAGCGGTGTGATCACAGGAAAGCCTGCGGATGAGGTTTATCACAGTGAGTACAAGCAGGCGCTTGTTGAGGTAATAGACAATCCGTCGCTTCCGATTGTCTGCAATATCAATATTGGACATGCGGCTCCCAGGTGTATCATTCCTTTTGGCGTGCATGCAGTTGTTGATGCAAACGCTCAGACAATCCGTTTTTATCCTGAAAGATAGAAAGAAACAGTTTTCAGAACAAAGAGACAAGGCAGAATTGGGAAAGGAGCATACTATGATTTACAGTGATTTTCAGGGATTAAAATTATCTTTGCTTGGGTTTGGAACGATGAGACTTCCGCTGGTACCCGGTGACCCCTCAGGTCAGGTAGATGAGAAGAAGACGGAAGAGATGGTGGATTATGCGATCGCACATGGCGTCAACTATTTTGATACGGCCTATCCTTATCACAACGGAGAATCCGAAAGAATTATCGGACGGCTGCTGAAAAAATACAAAAGAGATCAGTATTATCTGGCAACGAAATATCCGGGCCATCAGCTCAGTGAAAGCTATAATCCCGCGGAGATTTTCGAGGAACAGCTGAAAAAGTGCGGCGTAGATTATTTTGACTTTTACCTGCTTCACAACGTTTATGAAAATTCCATTCAGACTTATACAGATCCTCGCTGGGGAATCGTAGATTACTTTTTGGAGCAGAAGAAGGCAGGACGCATTCGTCACCTTGGCTTTTCTTCCCATGGCAGTCTGGATAACCTTCGGGAATTTTTGGACCTTTACGGAGACAAGATGGAGTTTTGCCAGATTCAGCTCAATTATCTGGACTGGACGCTTCAGAATGGAAAAGGAAAATATGACCTGCTGACAGAGCGGGGAATTCCGGTATGGGTTATGGAACCGGTAAGAGGCGGAAAACTGGCCAAATTAAGCGATGAAGATGAAAGAAAGCTTCGCGCGGAACGTCCGCAGGAGAGTACATCCGCATGGGCATTCCGTTTTCTGCAGGGACTTCCCAATGTGAAAATGGTACTCAGCGGCATGTCTAATATGGAACATATGCAGGACAATGTCCATACATTTGAAGAACGCAAAATTTTGTCAGAAAGAGAAGACGCTGTAATTCTTGGGATTGCAGAGGGCATGAAGAATTCCATTCCATGCACGGCCTGCCGTTATTGCTGCAGCGACTGTCCCAAAGGTTTAGACATTCCGGCTCTGCTGGCGGCTTACAATGAACTGCGGTTTGATCCGGCTATGAATGTGTCGATGCGCCTGGAAGCTTTGCCGGAGGAAAAACGTCCTTCCGCATGCATCGGATGCGGAAAGTGCGCTCAGATATGTCCGCAGAAAATTGATATTCCGGCGGCAATGAAGGATTTTGCAGACAGGCTTTCCAAGATGCCAAGCTGGGCAGAAATCTGCCGTCAGCGTGAAGAGGCAGCGCGGAAAATAAGAGAAGAGAGTAAATAAGCACAGAAAAAATGACAGCAGGAGAAAAGAAATGTTTCAGTTATTATTGGCAGTTATTTATTTATCTTTTATCAGTCTGGGACTTCCGGATGCTCTGCTTGGCTCTGCCTGGCCTTCCATGTATCAGGAATTTGGAGCACCGGTTTCTTATGCAGGTATTATTTCCATGATCATCGCAGTGGGAACGATTGTTTCCAGTCTTCAAAGCGACAGATTGACACGAAAGCTTGGGGCAGGAAAGGTAACCGCTGTCAGCGTAGCCATGACAGCAATAGCCCTTCTTGGATTTTCTTTTTCCCATTCATTCTGGCTTCTTTGCCTCTGGGCCATTCCCTACGGACTGGGAGCAGGAAGTGTGGATGCGGCACTGAATAACTATGTGGCGCTGCATTATACCAGCCGTCACATGAGCTGGCTTCACTGCATGTGGGGAGTGGGAGCTTCCGTGGGTCCTTATATTATGGGATTTGCCCTTACCGGCGGACAGACCTGGAATATGGGCTATCGTTACATAGCGATTCTGCAGATTCTTCTTACCGTAATCATTATTTTCAGTCTGCCTTTGTGGAAGGACAGAACCGCGTCCTCCGGAGGAGACGGCGCCGTTTTGTCGGAAGAGGTTTTGTCTCTCAAACAGGTGATAAAAATTCCCGGCGCTAAAGAGATTATGGTGACATTCTTTTGTTACTGTGCACTGGAGGCCACAGCGGGCCTGTGGGGAAGCAGTTATCTGGCTCTTTACCATGGAGTATCTGCAGAGGATGCGGCCTGGTTTGCCAGTCTGTTTTACCTTGGAATCACAATCGGACGTGCTGCCAGCGGATTTATTACGATGGCGCTTGACGACACGAAAATGGTGCGCCTGGGACTGGTCATTATTTTTGTGGGTTTGCTTTTGTTTTTCATTCCGGGCGGCAGCGGCTTTGCCAAGGCAGGTCTTGTACTGGTGGGTCTTGGGTGCGCGCCGGTTTACCCCTGCATTATCCATTCCACACCACAGCGCTTTGGAGCCGAAAAATCCCAGGCTCTTATAGGCATTCAGATGGCAAGTGCCTATGTGGGAACCTGTCTGATGCCGCCGGTATTCGGACTGATCGCCAACCATATAACGATTGCTCTTTTCCCGGTTTTTCTGGCAGCCATTCTGGTTCTCATGTTTGTTATGCATGAAAGAACCGTTAGGAAATGCAGAAAATAAGAAAAGAAACCATAGGCGGAAGGAATCAACGGCACCGGGAAATTTGACTTTTTTTGAAAGATATGTTATCTTTATCTCAGTTTACATGAAAAGGGGGGATAAAGGTATGGACGACTGTTCCGACATGGATTCTTGTACAGCAAGCAGAATTGTTTCAGTTTATTTTATAATCAGAAAAGAGGTGTAGTCTGCATTTGTATCACACGTGCAGGTTATGCCTTTTTGTTTTTGAAAAAATGAATCGTTGAGAATGGAGAGATTGAAAATGACTGGAGCAATTTTATTACAAGTAATCTTGATTTTTTTAAATGCCGTTTTCGCCAGTGCGGAAATTGCGGTAATTTCCATGAATGACAGGAAATTAAAACATCTGACACAGGAAGGGAACAAAAAAGCTAAAAAATTATTTTCACTTACCAGACAGCCGGCAAAATTTCTGGCAACGATCCAGGTGGCAATTACGCTGGCCGGATTACTGGGAGGAGCTTTTGCAGCGGATAACTTTGCAAGTCCCATCGTTAATATGCTGGTGGAGGCGGGAGTTTCCATTCCTGTAAATATTTTAAATTCTGCAGTTCTGGTGCTGATCACATTGGTGTTAACTTATTTCAGCCTTGTTTTTGGAGAACTGGTACCAAAGCGAATTGCAATGAAAAAGACGGAAAGTCTGGCACTTGGAATGTCGGGGATTCTGTATTTTGTTTCGAAATTGTTTGCACCTCTTGTCTGGTTCCTTACAGCGTCGACAAACTTTATTTTAAAAGTGATGGGCATAAACCCCAACGAAGAAGGGGATGTGGTCACGGAAGAAGAGATAAGAATGATGCTGGCAGAGGGCAATGAGCAGGGAAGCATACAGGCAGAAGAAAGCGAAATGATTCAGAATATTTTTGAATTCGACGACATAAACGTAGAGCAGGTTTCTACAAGAAGAAGAGATGTTGTTGCGCTGTATCTGGAAGACTCGGAAGATGTCTGGGAGGAAACCATACAGGAAAGCCGCTTTACCTATTACCCCATTTGCCGGGAAAGCATGGATGATGTAGTTGGAATTCTGGATACCAAAGATTATTTCCGACTGAAAGACAGAAACAGGAAATATATTATGGAGCAGGCGGTAAATAAACCGTTCTTTGTGCCGGATGGAATGCGTGCAAACGTTCTGTTCAAAAAAATGAAGCAATCGAGAAATTATTTCGCAGTCATTCTGGATGAATATGGTGGAATGTTAGGAATTGTGACGCTTCACGACCTGATCGAGACGTTGGTTGGAGATCTGGAAGAAGAGGAAGCACCGCCCAAAGAAGAAGCAATAGAAAAAGTGGGAGAAAATTTATGGAAAATACAGGGGTATGCGGATTTGAAAGAAGTAGGAGAAAAACTTCACGCAGACCTTCCTGTGGATATTTATGACACTTTCAGCGGATTTGTCTGCGGAGCTGTGGACCGGGTACCGGAAGAAGGAGAACAGTTTAGCTGCGAATCCTGCGGACTGAAAATGGAAATTAAGGACGTAAGCAAACATATTGTAACATATGCGCTTGTTGAAAAAAAGGAAGAGGACTCGGATTGGAAGGAAAATGCCCGGCCGGAAAAGGATGCTTAAAAATACCGGGAGAAAAGGCAGAGACGTTTCTTTCATGAAAAATCAGAGTCGTTTTGAAAAGCTATTTGTGATAGAATTAAGATATAAGATAGAAGACCGTTCAGGCGGCAGAATAGGAGGGATAAAATGAGACATATCGTGAAATCATTTAGGATCATAGTTTCCATCTGTCTGCTTTTTGCTTTTTTGTCCGTTCTATTCGTATCCCATCCACTGAATTCTTTTGGCTGTCTTAAAACAGCAGCTGCCGGGGAAAACCCGAGGGCTTACACAGAAGTGTTTGAATGTGCAGACAGTCAGAATCTTTATGCAAGGGATTTTATCGGTTCACTGTCCGGCAGTGAGAATATCCTGATTAAGAATTCAAAAGCAGAACTGTCAAAAATAGAGAAACTGGCTGCATTCTTCATAGCAGTGCAGGCAGGGATTTCTTTGTGGAAGGATAGTAAAAAGACGCGGTTTGCATTTCTGCAGTCTTATTTGTATCCTGTGGCATGCTTTTTGAGAAATTTAAGAATTCAGCAGAAGAAGGATGGGAAAAAACGTGTTTTTATTTAGATAATTCTAGAATATGCCAGAGCACATGGTGCGGAGAAATCCGTGGGTATCATGGGTGAAATTCTTTTTGATACCCGAATCGAAAAATAAAAAGGAGATGAGATTATGCTGGCATGGTTATTTTATGTGATAGATTATTTAAAGAGAAATAAATAGGCATGGGAATACCCCTTCCTTTTCTGGCATATAGTGTAACAGCCAGAAAAGGAAGGGGATTTTTGATGGATACTTTGCATACACACAACCTCTATAAAGATATGGAAAAGAGGACCGGAGGAGAAATCTACATCGGGGTGGTAGGTCCGGTGAGGACAGGTAAGTCCACGTTTATCAAGCGCTTTATGAATCAGCTTGTATTGCCTGTTATGGAGGACGAGGCGGAAAAGACCAGAGCTCAGGATGAAATGCCTCAAAGCTCCGGCGGAAGGACGATCACGACTACTGAGCCCAAATTTATTCCCAAGGAGGCTGCGCAGATCACACTTACCGGAGATGTCCGGGTAAAGGTGCGTCTGGTGGATTGCGTTGGTTTCATGGTTGACGGTGCGGCGGGACATATGGAAGACGGTGTGGAACGTATGGTTAAGACACCCTGGTCGGAGCAGGAAATTCCTTTTACCCAGGCGGCGGAAATCGGAACCAGAAAGGTGATGACGGATCATTCCACCATAGGAATCGTGATGACCACGGACGGAAGTTTCGGAGAATTGAAACGGGAAGCTTTTCTGGATGCGGAAGAGAGAACAGTCTCCGAGATGAAAAAATTACATAAGCCTTTTATTGTACTTCTGAATACGGAACGTCCCTATGGGGAAGAGGCACAGAAGATGACAGAAAAGCTTCAGGAAAAATATCAGGTTCCTGTTATGGCAGTTAACTGTGAGCAGCTGAAAAAAGAGGATATTCATCAGATCATGGAAAAAGTGCTCTATGAATTTCCGGTTACCATGATAGAGTTTTACATGCCCAAATGGGTGGAAATGCTTTCCAACAATCACAAAATTAAGGCAAATCTGATTTCCGGTGTGAGGGATGCGGTAAAAGATATCAATACAATCCGGGATGTGGCCGGAAAGGGCATCTCCCTGGGTGGCGAGTATGTGCGCCGCTGCATGGTGGAAAATATAAATATGGCAGACGGAAGCATCCGGGTGGTTCTGGATGTGGATGATAAATATTATTACGAAATGCTGAGTGAACTGATTGGAGAGGAAGTGAACAGCGAATATCAGCTGATCCACGTGCTGGGAGAGATGGCAAAAATGCGGAAAGAATACACAAAAGTACTGGAAGCCATGCAGTCTGTCCGTGCTAAAGGATATGGCGTGGTTATGCCTGACAGAAATGAAATAAGACTGGAGAGACCGGAAGTAATTCGGCATGGAAACAAGTTCGGAGTGAAAATCAAGGCAGAAAGTCCTTCCATACACATGATCAAGGCAAATGTAGTGACAGAAATAGCACCGATTGTAGGAACGGAACAGCAGGCAAAAGACCTGATTGGTTATATCACGGAGGAAGGAAAAGACAGCGACGGCATCTGGGAAACCAATATTTTCGGGAAAACCGTGGAACAGCTGGTTAACGACGGTATCAACAGCAAGATTGCTATGATCGGAGAGGAAAGTCAGGTGAAACTGCAGGATACCATGCAGAAGATTGTCAACGACAGCAATGGAGGTATGGTGTGCATTATCATTTAAACAGAGGCTGACCGGATGGCTCGGATTCAGGATCTTTGCCTCAGTCGGTCTTAACTTGCCGGAAAGTCAGGAAGCCTGGCAGAGAAATGGTCCGCTGACTTTCCGGCAGGTTTTTCTGTGCATTCAGCGTGAGTGTGCACTGCAGCGCACTTTTTTTCATGTAAAAAAATTGTGCGGATTACGGATAAAAATAAAACGGAGAAAGGGAATTGCTAAAAGGGATAGTTTGTAGTATGGTTATGATAGCATTTGTATAGTGTCGGTGTACAGGAGGCGTATTGTCCCCTGTACACCGACGCTGCAAGGGGCAAAAGAAGGTTTTTTTATTGGAAGGTCCAGACAGATAAGGGGGAACTAATGAAAAAAATAGGAATTTTAACATGTATTCATGCCAATGAAGTCTGTACAGGAGCCAGCTGTCTGAAAGCATTTCATGGGAAAACGGATTTTTTTCAGGATTATTCTGCAGATACACAGCTGGCAGCATTTATGACTTGCAACGGATGCAGTAAGGAGCGGCCGCAGGAACCCGGAGAAGATCCGGGAATTCTGGAAAAAGTAGACAGACTTGTGAAAGAGGAAATTACCGCGATGCATGTGGGAGTATGCCGGATGACCAAAGAAAAAAAGGAGTGCGGCAGAATCACAGAGATTTGCAGGCTGATAGAGGAAAAAGGAATTCAGGTCATAAGAGGAACGCATAAAGAGTAGCGTCGGTGCACAGGGCTGAGGCGTATTGTCCCCCTGTACGCAGACGCTAAACATACAGGAAAATAAGGAGGTACTTATGGCGGAAATTTTTTTAATGGATTCTTTGCAGAAAATATTTTCACAGCAAAGACCACAGCAGGGAGAAATTAAAATACTGACAGGGCTGAAGGGAGAAACCGTATCGTTTCAGCTAGTGTGTCATGTACAAAAAGGGGAATGTGTAAAAATACATCTTCCGGGACAGGGGGAAAACAGCGTACCTGACAATATGGAACTGGAATTTTTCCGGGTAATGGAGGTTCCCACAGGTCGGTCTTGTTATGATGAGGACAATCGGGACGATAACTATCTTTTTTATGATTCCAGGATGTGTCCGGATGTGTTAGTTCCTTTTGAAGAGAACGTATGGGAGCCGGAGGAGGAATGCTGGCAGACACTGTGGGTGAGAGTGGGCCTGAAAGATGAAAGCGTAAGAGAAGACGCAGAGGGACAGGCACTTTCCTTTCACATTGAGATGTGTGAAAAACAGGCAGAAGAGTCAGGGCATATGTTTTCCTGGGATAAGAATATTTTTGTAAGGGTGATAGACGCGCAGCTGCCGGAGCAGAAGCTTATTCATACAGAATGGTTTCACTGTGACTGCCTTGCAGATTATTATCAGGTTCCGGTATTTTCCGAAGAACACTGGGAAGCAATCGAATCGTTTATCCGCCTGGCGGCAGACAGAGGCGTCAACATGATCTTGATTCCTGTGTTTACACCGCCGCTCGATACCGCTGTGGGAGGCGAGAGAACTACCGTACAGTTGACAGATATTGTGGAAGAAGACAGAAACGGAAAGTCCATCTACCACTTTTCCTTTGAAAAACTGCACCGTTTTATCGGTATCTGCAAAAATGCCGGAATCCGTTATCTGGAGATTGCCCATCTTTTTACGCAGTGGGGAGCGGAGCATGCGCCTAAAATCCTGGTGGAAAAGAATGGAGAGAAAATTCGCAGATTTGGGTGGGACACCGATGCTGCAGGGGAAGATTATCGCAACTTCCTTGCCCAGTTTCTGCCGGCTTTAAAGGAAGAACTGAAAAAAGAGGACATGCTGTCAAACACCTGGTTTCATATTTCCGATGAACCCTCAGAAAATCAGGTGGAAAGCTACAAAAAAGCAGCTGAGGGAGTCAAAGATCTGCTGGCGGACTGCCATGTAACGGACGCTCTGAGCAGTTTTCGGTTTTACGAGGAAGGACTTGTGAAACATCCCGTAGTGGCAAGCAATCACATCGAGCCTTTTTTGGAGGCAAAAGTGCCGGGACTTTGGACTTATTATTGCTGCAGTCAGGCCAAAGATGTGAGCAATCGTTTTATGTCCATGCCTTTAGCCAGAACGAGAATTCTTGGAGTACAGCTGTATCTGGGAAAACTGGCAGGATTTTTGCATTGGGGATATAATTTTTACAATACCCAGTACTCTTTAGAACATATCAATCCATTTCAGGTTACCGATGCCGGAGGAGGTTTTCCGTCGGGAGACTCTTTTGTCGCTTATCCGGGAGAAGGCAGAAAAGCATGGCCATCCATTCGACTGGAAGCGCTTGCCCAGGCAATGTATGACTTGAGAGCTCTTTGCCTGTTGGAAGAAAAGAAAGGGAGAGAGAAAGTGTGCGGCATTATTGAGGAAGAGCTTGGAAATGTAACTTTTTCCTCTTATCCTAAGGACAGCGCGACATTGCTTAAATTCCGCGACAGAATCAACGAGCTGTTGGAAGAACTGGGATGATTTAACAGAATATCATAAAAATTTACGGAAAAGGAAAAAAGAATCATGAAAGACAGAATTAAAATCGGAGTTATTGGTCTGGGAAGCCGCGGCTATTCTTTGCTGACAGCGGTAATCTTAAAATACCAGGATGTGGATGTGCTGGCAGTATGTGATTTATATGAGGATCGTATTGCTCAGGCGGCCGAAGCGGTAAAAGAGGCGCGCAGCATAGAACCTGTCTGCACCGAAGATTATCGTGATATTTTGAAAATGGAGGAAATAGATGCAGTTGTGATCACTGCAGCATGGGAGAGTCATATAAACATTGCTGTGGAAGCTATGAGAGCGGGAAAATATGTAGGATGCGAAGTAGGCGGAGCCTATTCTGTGGATGATTGCTGGCAGCTGGTGCGTACCTATGAGGAAACCGAAGTTCCCTGCATGCTGTTGGAAAACTGCTGTTATGGCAGAGACGAACTGCTTGTACTGAATATGGTTCACCAGGGTCTATTCGGTGAGATTGTCCATTGCCAGGGCGGTTATCGCCATGACTTGAGAAATGAAGTTGCTTTCGGACGGGAAAACCGTCATTATCGACTGCGCAATTACTTAAACCGCAACTGTGAAAACTATCCGACTCATGAACTGGGACCGATTGCAAAAGTACTGAACATCAACCGTGGAAACAGAATGTTGACCTTAACTTCCGTAGCTTCCAAGGCTGCTGGTCTGCATGAATATCTTTTGAAAGAAAAAGGCAGCGATTATGATTTGAGCAATGTTTCCTTTGCCCAGGGGGATGTGGTTACCACTACCATCAAATGTGCCCATGGGGAGACTATTGTGCTGACGCTGGATACTACACTGCCGAGGCCTTATTCCAGAGCCTTTCATGTACAGGGGACAAAAGGAATGTACATGGAAGACAACCGGAGTATATTCCTGGATGGCGTTCACAATCAATATGATTTTGACTGGAAGAAACAGTGGAATAATGTGGAAGAATATCGGGAACAGTACGAGCATCCCATCTGGAAACAGTATTTGGAAGAGGGCGTGATCGGCGGACATGACGGAATAGACTGGCTGGTATTCGGCGCCTTTTTCGAAGCGGTTAAACGCGGTGTTGAACCTCCGATTGATGTGTATGATATGGCGTCCTGGATGAGTATTACGGCACTTTCCGAGGCTTCCTGCGCTATGGGAGGAGCGCCGGTGGCAATTCCGGATTTCACAAACGGAAAATGGACAAACAGGCAGCCTGCACCGGAGGGGCGGTATAATCTGGAAAAATAGCAGCAGTTATAGGAATAATATATAAAGGATGCGCACTCGCGCGCAAAGAAAGATTGCCTGACGGCAAACACGCTCGGCGCGAGTGTGCGCCAAAGCGCACACTTTATCATACCTTCATCGTAAGGACTGATTTCTCACAGAGAACGGTACAGGACGTATCATCCTGAGAAAGAATTTTTCCGTCGGTAAAATGCGGTGTTGATTTTTCGTCAAACAAAATTTTTACAATCTGATTTGCATGGCATTTCAGACGGATAGGTTTTGACGATTTACCGGATAACACAAAAGTATCCAGATTTTTTGCGGCGGAAAGGAACAGGTTATCTTCATAAACGCCGTTTATTGCCGCGCCGCTGTTTAGATTCAATCCGCTGATGTGCGACCAGATTTCCGCAGCCTTGATAAGATAATAATTTCCGCTGGCCGAGTAAGCCTTCTTAGGATACGCCATACCAAGGTGGGTAGAAGTAGGACGCATATCATTATGTTCTAACGAGTCATCCTTAGGAGGATTGTAATGGGCGTGAGGAGTTCCGGGTATCATATCGGGAGTATAACAGCAGAACATACCGCCGTTGCTGTCTGTTTTACAAATATTGGTTATAAACCCTTCATAGGCTTCCTGCAGCAAGTCTGCGTCATGGTCAAGTAAAGCCAGCATAGCTTTGGACTCGGAGGTCCAGATTGTCCAGGCATGCCCGGAATTGATGGAAGGGCCCCACTCGCGGGTTTCGTACTGCGTTTCCCAGAAACGGATGGTTGAATTTTTCATTCGGCAGTCCGTTCCATTTAACTCCAATACATGATGAGCGTCAAGAATTTCTCTTGCAACACGCAGATACTCCGGTTTCGGTGCAATATACATATAGGCATAAAGCAAGGTAGCTGCAGAACAGCCCATGGAGCCATCTTCGGTGCAAGGTTCTCCTTCCGTGGGGAAGTCAAGGGCTCTTTTGCATACGTAATCCGCTATTTTCTCGGCGATGCTGAGTAAATACCGGGATTTTTCCGGAGCTTCTGTTTTGATGGCTTCTGCCAGTCTTAAAAATCCGCAGGCGGCCGGATGAACGGTAGAATAGTCAATTCCGGGATCATCGGCGGTATTCTGGTTGATAACAGCGCCGTCCTCTCTCATGTGTTCAGAAAAAATATGGTCTGCCAGAGCGAGAGCATCGGGAAGAACGGAAGCATCCTTATACAAACGGTAGTAATCAGCCATTTGTTCAAGCAGAAAGATTTCATGCTGGAGATAGTTGGATTCCTCGTAAAAATGGTAGGGACCGTAATCTCTTCCGCGATAAGTATTGGGCTTTTTATATATCGTTCCGTAATAGGGGGTCTCTTCATGACCGCGGTTTAAGGCCCAGTCAAAAAGATAACGATGAACGGCATTTGTAAGTTCCGGTTTCTCACCGAACACTAACTGATTCTTTATCATGCACCATGCGGCAAATCCGCCAAACTCTCCGGTTCTGCATGAAAAATGTTCGTAAGGATCGCCGAAGGGAACGCCTTCGAAAGTCTTTTTGTCGGGCTTAAGAGTATCGGAAGAGATTGCCCGGTAAAAAGCGCCTGTTTTATCTTGAAAATAGGTTTTATAAAAACGGTTGATACGGTCAAACTGGGTTTCCCAATCTTCATGGCAGAGAACATGGCTGATATGTTTGCGTCCGTTTGGTGAAAGGGTAATCAGTTTATACATACCTGTTTTTTCAAGGACAAGACTTTTTTGGCTGCTTATTTTTCCGTCTGGATCCTGGATCTGAACAGCAGTGCAGTTTCCGATTACATCAAAAGGAATCCGGGCTCCGCTTTGACCTCCCGAGATTGCCGGCATGGCGATGCTTATACCTAAACAATCAGATATTTTGGCAAAACAATCGGACAGACTGCCTGCAAACTGAATTTGGATTTCCAGGGTATCCACAATGGGAAGTGCGCCTCTGTCGTCTGTGATAACATCATCTGCCTGAGTCAAAAGCTGAAATCCTGTCATTTTATGCCCTTCATAGCTGTAGAGGATTCTCCATGCAGCAAAAGGGGAGGATACAGTAAGAACCATGTAGCGGTGACCGGCAGTGGCAAACACAAAGTAGGCATACTGATAAGATTCCTCTACATAAATGACCTTTGGCATACACTGGTTTTGCCAGGTTCCTTCTGTAGGCAAATCGAGAAAATTCAGATTCATCTGCAGACCGGCGCGGGGGCCATGGTCAGGCTCTGTGGAAAAATGAATACGGATCCTGTCTTCATCCAAGGCAGCTTCCACATTGGTTGCGCCCCATGGAGAAGAGGATTTCAGTGTGTTGTCGCTGTAAGTAAAAGGACAGGGAAGATCATCTTCACCTTGCTGTGTTCCATGAATAAACGGCACGCAGAATCCGTGTTTATCGTTTTCTGCAAGCCAGTTGACTTGGGGAGCCACAGTGTCGTACAGTCCTGTCCATTTTCCGGTAGTTTCCTCAAAAGTCAGTGTGTAACCGGATTTTCGGATTTCCTTTTTCATTGGACAGATACTCCTTTCCCAAGTTGTCTGATCAGCTGTGTGCCCGATAGGAAGAGGATGCCACATAGCGGGTACTTACTTCCTTGCCGTCCTGATAGGTGGTCAGATAGCTTTTCGCTGAGCGCGGACCTGTGTATTCGGACCAGAGCTTAAAGCTTCTTCCTGCCAGATCCTGATTCCACACAATAACATTTACGGTCAGGTTTTTATTGTGATTGGACGTTTGGAAAATAACAGGGGCGCTGTAATCGTTGCGGATGCGAAGATCAAGTCTTCCGCTGGAAATGGTAGCATCAAGACCCATTCTCAGGTATGACACAGGCATGCTGTGCGGATGACGTTCCACAACCGTTAATCCCGCGTTCATAGCGGCATTGTAAGTGGTGGAAGATACCTGACAGATACCGCCGCCGATACCGTCCACAGATTTTCCGTTCATATATACGGTGGCGCTTTTATAACCGTTGGCGGCAGTGCGCGGGCGGAAAATTTCACTGATGGAAATCGTTTCACCGGGCATTACGATCACGTTGTTCAGATGACCGGAAGCAATCTGAATGTTGGTGCATCGGTTGGCTGAGCTGGTCTTGTAACTGGTAGTAAAAGAAGAAGCTGTGACAAAATCGCTGCTGAATGTGACAGCAGGCTGATCAGGCACTACAAAAGTCAGGAAATTGGCATCCAGTTCCTGCACGATATCCTTCGGTTCGTTTTCAGCCAGTGTAAGCTGGATCATATTGATGAGCCAGGATTTGACATGTTCGTTGAGCTGGTAATAGCCGTTTCCGCTCTGCTGGATATAACTTCCCGCTCCGTTGTCCCATACCGTGACTGTATTGTCAAAACGGGAAGCGGCAAGCTGGGCGTTGATCGCATCCAGAAAGACTGTGATTGCGGCATCATCACCGATGACACACTGACGCACGCCGGTATCGTCACTTAAAAGAATGGGAATATCTTTCAGGATTGAAAACGGCATGGACCAGGACTGTCCCTGATAGGTAAATAAAATCTGACGGTGCATGAAACCGGGATCCACATAATCGGCATTGGACATTGTCGTTGTGACACCGCCGGCAGGCAGTTTGGCGTCAGCAGCCATTACCTGGAGCGGCAGAAACAGACAAAGCAACGGGATCAGCAATAATTTTCCTACTACTTTTTTCATGAAATTTCCTCCCTTCATTTGTCCAAAAAGGACCATAGAGTTCTGTCTAAAGAATAGCACAGGTTTGCAAAATTGCCAACTGAAAAAAGTCGACAAATCGGTCAAAAATGGAGTCAAACAACGTTTCCCGTAAGGAAGAAAAAACAGAATAGGCGCTGCCGGAACCCTTACAGAAAGTATCTGGGCATTCGCAGGTTTTCTGCAGCATGCTTTCAGGGTTTGGCAGCGCCTTATGTTCGTATCTGTGTATAAAGAGCAAGACGGTCCGGGAAAGATCACCTTGACCCTTTGTACATGAATGATATTGTTTGGAAAGGTAACGGTTATTCTGCGATTTCCTGCTGGCGTTTCAGATTTTTCTGAGCTGTGGAAAGCATCAGTTTAATACGGTTCAGCTGGTTTACTTCGCTGGCGCCGGGATCGTAATCGATGGCTACGATATTGGATTCCGGATAGCGGTGACGCAGTTCCTTGATAACTCCCTTGCCCACAACGTGGTTAGGCAGACAGCCGAAAGGCTGTGTGCAGACGATATTGGGGGTTCCGGAATGAATCAGTTCTACCATTTCTCCGGTTAAAAACCATCCTTCACCGGTCTGGTTGCCGATAGAAACGATAGGTTCCGCAAAACTTACAAGATCTTTGATCTTAGCGGGCGGAATAAAATGCTTACTCTTCTCAAAGGCGCTTACAGCGGCGGAGCGGGCCATATCCATAGCTTTCATGCCGGCCTTTGAAAGAGCAGAAGTTTTTTTGCTCATGCCAAGGTTTTCCGCTTTGTAAATCTGGTTGTAGAAGCAGTAATACATAAAGTCTAAAAGATCCGGTACAACAGCTTCGGCACCCTCAGCTTCCAGAAGATCTACCAGATGATTGTTGGCGGCAGGAGCAAATTTTACAAGGATTTCTCCCACGATGCCGACTCTTGGCTTCTTTTCATCCGTGATCGGGATGGAGTCGAAGTCTTCAATGATTGCCTGGCAGAGGCTGCGGAACTTAAAGAATCCGGGATTCTTGGAGGAAACGAATTTCTTACATTCTTCAGCCCATTTGCGGTGTACGGCATTGACAGATCCTTTTTCTGCTTCATAAGGGCGCATGCGGTATACACAGCGCATGAAGATATCGCCGAAAATAGCGCCGTAAACTACACGGATCAGCATATCCGGAGTCAGTTTAAAGCCGGGGTTGGTTTCCAGACCGGAAAGGCTGATGGAGATAACCGGAATATGTTCCAGTCCTGCCTTTTCCAGAGCACGGCGTATAAAGCCTACATAGTTGGTAGCACGACAGCCGCCGCCTGTCTGAGACATGACAACTGCTGTTTTGCTCAGATCGTACTTTCCGGAAAGAAGGGCATCCATAATCTGTCCGACTACCAGAAGGGACGGATAGCAGGCATCGTTGTTTACATATTTAAGACCGGTATCTACAGCTCTGCGGTTATCATTGGAAAGTACCTCCAGGTTATAGCCGCAGGCTTTGAAAGCAGGCTCCAGAAGTTCAAAATGAATCGGAGACATCTGCGGACACAGGATAGTGTAGGTCTTGCGCATCTCCTCGGTAAAGGCTACTTTGTGAATGGAAGTAGGCGCAATGGTACGTGTCTGGTGTTTGCGTTCTCTTACCTGAATTGCAGACAGCAGCGAGCGGATACGAATGCGGGCCGCTCCCAGGTTGTTGACTTCGTCAATCTTCAGACAGGTATAAATTTTGCCTGATCCGGACAGAATATCATTGACCTGATCGGTCGTTACCGCATCCAGACCGCAGCCAAAGGAGTTTAGCTGAATCAAATCCAGATCATCTCTTGTTCGCACGAAAGAAGCGGCAGCGTAAAGTCTGGAGTGATACATCCACTGGTCGGATACAATCAGAGGACGGTCAGGATGGCCTAAGTGAGAAACGGAGTCCTCAGTCAGGACGGCAATATCAAAGGAAGTGATAAGCTCCGGAATACCATGGTTGATTTCAGGATCCACATGGTAAGGACGTCCTGCCAGGACGATGCCGCGTTTGTGGTTTTCTTCCATCCATTTCAGCACTTCCTCGCCTTTTTTGCGCATATCATCCCTTGCCGCATCCATTTCCAGCCATGCTTTGTGAACGGCTTCCCTTATTTCGGAAGCGGGAATTTCACGGAATTCTTTTACCATGGCGTCAGAAACGGTTTTCTCGCTGGCAAATGAGAGGAACGGATTGCGGAGCACCGCTTCTCCCCTGCCGATTTCTTCCACATTGTTTTTGATATTTTCCGAATAGGAAGTAACAATCGGGCAGTTGTAGTGATTGTTTGCTTCCGGTGTTTCGTTGCGCTCATAGAAAAGGGCAGGGTAAAAAATGAAATCAACGTCCTGTTTGATGAGCCAGGATACGTGGCCGTGTGCAAGCTTAGCCGGATAACACTCGGATTCGCTGGGGATTGATTCAATGCCCAGTTCGTAAATTTTGCGGTTGGAGCTGGGAGAGAGCACAACCTGATAGCCCAGTTCCGTGAAGAAGGTATACCAGAACGGGTAGTTTTCGTACATATTTAAGACACGTGGAATACCCACGCGTCCTCTCACAGCCTTGTCGGCAGACAAGGGTTCATAAGAAAACAGCCGTTTCAGTTTGTATTCAAAAAGGTTCGGAATGTTGTTTTTGTTTTTCTGTTTTCCAAGTCCGCGCTCACAGCGGTTTCCGGAGATATACTGACGGCCGCCGGAGAAACGGTTGATGGTAAGACGGCAGTTGTTGGTACAGCCCTTGCATTTTGCCATAGAGGTCTCAAATTCCAGGTTGAGGATCTGCTCTATGGAAAGCATAGTGGTCTGGTAACCGGCGCTGTAATTTTCTCTGGCAATCAAAGCAGCTCCAAACGCACCCATGATGCCGGCAATATCAGGACGGATCGCCTGGCATCCGGCAATTTTTTCGAAGCTTCTGAGTACCGCATCATTATAGAAGGTACCGCCCTGAACTACGATCTGGTTTCCAAGTTCGGAAGCATCGGATACTTTGATAACTTTAAACAGAGCATTTTTGATGACCGAGTAAGCAAGGCCGGCAGAAATATCGGAAACATCTGCGCCCTCTTTCTGCGCCTGTTTTACTTTGGAGTTCATAAATACGGTGCAGCGTGTTCCAAGGTCGATCGGATGTTTTGCAAACAGAGCCGCTTTTGCAAAATCCTGCACGCTGTAATTTAAGGATTTTGCAAAGGTTTCAATAAAAGAGCCGCAGCCGGAGGAACAGGCTTCGTTCAGCTGTACACTGTCCACAGTCTGGTTCTTGATTTTAATGCATTTCATATCCTGTCCGCCAATGTCCAGAATACAGTCCACCTGCGGATCAAAGAAAGCGGCAGCATGGTAATGAGCCACAGTTTCTACTTCTCCGTCGTCCAACAGGAAAGCAGCTTTCATCAGAGCTTCGCCGTAGCCTGTAGAGCAGGAACGGACAATTTTAGCGCTTCCCGGCAGCTGTTCATAGATATCCCGGATAGCAGAAATAGCGGTTTTTAACGGACTGCCGCTATTGTTGCTGTAAAAAGAATATAAGAGGGAACCGTCCTCACCAACCAGAGCCACTTTTGTGGTAGTAGAACCGGCATCGATGCCGAGATAACAGTTGCCCACGTAATCTTCTAAAGGGGCAGTCTTTACACAGTGACTGTCGTGACGCTCTCTGAATTCTTCATATTCTTCCTCGGACGCGAACAGAGGCTCCATACGTTCCACTTCAAAATCCATCTTAATGGCGGAAGAAAGCTTGCCTACCATTTGGGAGAGGGTAAAGAAAACTTCCTCTTTCGCATTGAGAGCAGAGCCGATAGCCGCAAACAGGTGAGAATTTTCAGGCTGGATAATGTGTTCATCATCCAGATTCAGAGTGCGGATAAACGCTTTTCGAAGTTCGGAGAGGAAATGAAGAGGTCCTCCCAGAAAAGCCACATGTCCCCGGATCGGTTTGCCGCAGGCAAGACCACTGATCGTCTGGTTGACAACAGCCTGGAAAATAGAGGCAGACAGGTCTTCCTTTGTAGCCCCTTCGTTGATCAGAGGCTGAATATCTGTTTTGGCAAAAACGCCGCAGCGGGCCGCAATGGTATAAAGAGAACGATAGTCTTTGGCGTATTCGTTCAGACCGGCAGCGTCCGTCTGAATCAGGGAAGCCATCTGGTCAATGAAGGAACCGGTTCCGCCTGCGCAGATACCGTTCATACGCTGTTCTACGTTACCGTTTTCAAAATAAATGATTTTGGCATCCTCGCCGCCAAGTTCAATGGCAACGTCCGTTTTGGGAGCAAGCTCCTGAAGGGAAGTAGATACGGCAATAACTTCCTGGACAAAAGGAACGCCCAGATGATTGGCAAGCGTCAATCCGCCGGAACCGGTGATCATAGGATGTAAAGTGATGTCTCCGAGCTTGTCAAAGGCATCCTTTAAAAGTCCGGACAGGGTTTCCTGTATATTTGCGAAATGTCGTCTGTAATCAGAAAAAAGGATTTGGTGACCGGCATCCAGAATAGCAATTTTAACTGTTGTGGAGCCTATGTCGATACCTAAAGTGTAGTTCATTTTGTTCATCATAATCGCTCTTTCTTCCTATTAAAATATACTTTACTTGATAACTCAACTTTTACATTATACGACACAAAAAAACAAATCGCAACGAAATCCTTATGAAAAAAATAGTTCAATTCTAAACTTTTTATTACATTTTTTAAAAGCCTGTGTTATACCGTTTACTTTTTTCATGCACAATGATAGAATACATACGGAATCATTTGAAAATAAATGGGAGTGAATTCATGAAAGGTAATTTTTCAAGTAATTTTGAAAGAAAATTTGGGAAATATGCAATACCCAATATTTCCTTATATCTGATTATCTGCTATGCGGTGGGATATGTAATTCAGTTGATCAATCCGGTATTCCTGAATTATCTGACACTGGATCCGTTTCAGATTATCGAAAGATTCCAGATATGGCGTCTGGTAACCTGGCTGGTAGTTCCGCCGGATGCAGGAAGCAATCTGTTTTTTACACTGATCATGCTGTATTTTTATTATTCCATAGGAACTTCTCTGGAAAGAACCTGGGGAACTTACCGGTACAACCTGTATTTATTCCTGGGTGTGGTTTTCACTGTTTTGGGAAGCTTCCTATTATATGGATACTGCCTGCTGACAGGCGGCGTGGTGCAGTATTCCGTATACGGTCTGAATATCTACGCATTGGCAAACGGTTCTGTGATCTCTTTTGCCATGTTCAGCACCTACTATGTCAATATGTCCATATTCCTGGCCTATGCAGCAACCTTCCCGGATATGCAGGTACTGCTGATGTTTATTTTCCCGATCAAGGTAAAATGGCTGGGTATTATTTATGGAATCCTGATGATTTACAGCTGCCTGTCCGGCGGTGTGGCAGTGTGGGTGGCAGTGGGAGCTTCGCTGCTCAACTTCATTGTATTTTTCTTCACATCCAGAAATCATATTCATATGTCTCCCAAGCAGATGCGAAGAAGGCATGATTTCAAACGGGAAGTTCGCCATGCTGAAACCGGAAGCGGTGTGACAAAGCATAAATGTGCAGTCTGCGGACGAACAGAAAAAGACGGGGATCATCTGGAATTCCGTTTCTGCTCCAAATGTGAGGGAAATTACGAATATTGTCAGGATCATCTCTTTACACATCAGCATGTAAAAAGACACTAATACAGAGTCCGGGATCTTTTCGGACAACAGAATGAGAGGTAACAATGAATCAGGAACTGGAATTTGCAAAAACACTGGAAAAAGTTCGCAAACTGGCGTCAGAGCAGGGAAACTGCATCAGCGAGGAACAGGTGGCGGAAGCTTTCCGGGATTTGAATCTGCAGAAAGAACAGCTGGAACTGGTATATGATTATCTGAAAAAGAAAAAAATCGGTATCGGGGAACCGGTAAACCCTGACGATTATCTGAGCGAAGAGGAAATCAATTATCTGGAAACTTATCTGGAAAGCCTGGAAGCGTTGGAAGAAGTGACAGAAGGTGTGAAAGAGGCCATAACTTTGTCTGCCATGGCAGGAGATGTTTCCGCAAAACAGAAGCTGATTGAGATTTATCTTCCCCAGGTTGTGGATATTGCCAAGCTGTACGCAGGTCAGGGAGTTTTTCTGGAGGATCTGATCGGCGAGGGCAACGTGGCTTTGACGATGGCCGTGGAGATGCTTGATTGTGCTGCAAATGCAACGGAGGCTCAGGGCACTCTGGGCAGTATGATCATGGAAGCTATGGAAAACTATATTGCGGAAAATACAGAGCAGAAAGAGACAGGCGGCAAACTGGCTGAGGAAGCAAACAAAATCCTGGAGCCGGCCAAAGAACTGGCAGAAAGCCTGGGAAGAAAAGTTACCGTCTCCGAGCTGGCGGCAGAGACAGGAATGGACGAGGAAATCATCCGCGATGCAATCCGTATCAGCGCAGACCAGATTGAATATCTGGACAGCAAAGGGGAAAGATAGGAAGTATTTTTGTTTGCAGGCCGCTGGAACAAAAGTGAACAGCGGCGTATTTTTCGATGACAGGAGAAGCGGGATGGCACAGCAGGATTTTAAGTATGTCATACAGGATTTGAGTAATGTTTATATCGGCGCGAAATATACCTATGGGGAAATGATGGATGTGGATGCCATTCCTTTTAAGTTCAAGGCAATTCTCAGCCATTATATGTTAAAAGAGGTGGCGGCGGATACCACTGCGGAAAATCATCTGTTTTACCTGGACAAAGAAGGCAGATCCTATATGGCTTATAAACAGCTGAAAGCCAAATTCAAGATGAGCGTCTGGGAAGAAGCGGATGGAAGAAAGAGAAAAACTCCCGGCTACATCAGCAGAGAGTATACGGTGGATCAGGTGCTTGATGATCCTGCCCTTATGAAAAAGAAAGACAGCATTGTTGTGGAGGAGATACATTTAAGCAAGCTGGCGCTGATGTCTTTTTCCCTGTAACAGCCTGTCGGTAAAATAAATGGAACGAAGAAATCCCTTCGGATCGTTTGCAAAAGCGATTCGAAGGGATTCTTTTACTTGACAGGAAACTTTATTTCCTGTCAAGTAAAAACGATAAATCGCACTGGGGCAAAGAGAAATTGGATGCCTGCGCATCCCGCCGCAGGCGGAGAATCCTGTTTTACAGGATTCTTTATATGTTTTCGCGGATGCGGATGTCGACCGCTGTATAATTGTTTTCTTTTTCGGGAAGTTCTCCGGTTGTCAGATAGGAAAACAGAAGTTCCAGAGGTTTGGAGCCCTGTACAAAAGGCTGCTGGCAGATCGTGGCGCTGATAACGCCCTGTTCTACCAGTTCCTTTGTGGTGGGAACTTTGTCGTAGCTGATAATGCGGATGTCTTTCCTTCCTGCATTTTGAACAGCACGGCAGCCGCCGTAAACGCCTCCGGCTGTAAAGTAGAGCGCCGTGATCTCAGGATGCATCTGCAGAAGGCGGGAAGTTTTTTCGTAGCTTTCAAATTCATCGTCGCTGTTTTCGATGGAGGCAACGATGGTAAGATCTGTATAGTGGCTGCGGATACAGTCTTCAAATCCTGCAATGCGGTCTGTGTGACAGAGAACCTTGGAAGAGCCGGAGATAATACCGATTTTGGCGCTTCCACCGGTAATCAGGTGCATAAGACCGGCAGCAGTCTCTCCGCAGCGGTAGAAATCGCTGCCTACAAAGGCCAGCCTTTTGGAATCCCGGATGTCTGTGTTGGTGGTGATGACGGGAATCCCTTTCTGGAAGAGCTCGTTGATTTTTTGACGTACCGGTTCATCATTATACGGGGAAAGTATGATGCCGTTGATTCCCTGGCTGACAACCTCGTCGATAGCAGCAATCTGTTCTGAGGCGTCAAAGCCCACGCGGCGAATAATGATGGAACAGTTGTAGCTTGCAAGTTCTTCTTCTTCGGCCTGGACGCCCTCTAAGACTTCATCGAAAAAGGGATTTTTGGTGTCAAATAAAATGACTCCCAGTTTCAGATTCTTTTTCTGAGCTGCAAGCACAATGCCGGCCCGGTTGGGACGATAGTCCAGAGCCTTTGCAATTTCCATGACTTTGCGGGCAGTATCGGCATTTACTGCGCCTCGGTTATTTAAAACTCTGTCCACAGTGCCGCGGGACACGCCGGCCAGATCTGCAATTTCGCGGATGGTAGTCATAAGCTTCCTCCTTTTTGATTGGAACTATCTAAAAGGGTAGCATAGGACAGCCGCAAAGTCAATTTTTCAGAGAGGAAAAAAGGGTAAAAAACGGGCACGAAATGAAAATTGTGAAAATAGACAAAACAGGAGCGTGAAAATCGGCGGAATGTAACGTCAATTTGTGCGCTATCACGAAAATAGAAAAGGGTCTTGCATTTTTTTTTCAGTAAGCATATGATAAAGACAGAAAGTATCGTGCACGGGCACGAGATGAACGGAAAGATAGGAGGCAAAATATGCTTTATATTGGCGTGGATTTGGGAACAAGCGCAGTGAAACTGCTGCTGATGGATGAAAAGGGAAAAATACATAAGGTTGTTTCCAGGGAATATCCGCTGTATTTTCCGAATCCGGGATGGTCAGAGCAAAAACCGGAGGACTGGTTTGCACAGACTATGGACGGATTGAAAGAACTTTTGAGTGAATGCGATAAGTCCCAGGTGGCAGGTATCAGCTTCGGCGGACAGATGCACGGGCTTGTCATTCTGGATGAAAACGACGAAGTGATACGTCCTGCTATTTTGTGGAATGACGGAAGAACCGTGGAGGAATGCGATTATCTGAACAACGTGATCGGAAAGGAAACTCTTTCCCGGTATACCGCAAATATTTCCTTTACCGGCTTTACCGCACCCAAGATTTTATGGGTAAAAAATAAGGAGCCGGAAAACTTTGCAAGGATAGCAAAAATCATGCTGCCCAAAGATTACATTGCCTATAAACTGACAGGAGTACATTGCACCGATGTTTCCGATGCTTCCGGAATGCTTTTGTTCGATGTGAAGAACCGCTGCTGGTCAAAGGAAATGTGCGAAATCTGTCATGTGAAAGAAGAACAGCTGGCAAAAGTGTATGAAAGTTATGAAACAGTAGGATGCCTGCTTCCGGAGATTGCGGCGCAGCTGGGAGTTTCCGACCAGGTAAAAGTAGCGGCAGGAGCGGGAGACAACGCGGCAGCTGCAGTGGGAACCGGAACCGTGGGCGAGGGAAGATGCAACATTTCCCTTGGAACAAGCGGCACGATTTTTATTTCCTCAGAAAAATTCGGAGTGGATAAACACAATGCCCTGCATGCATTTGCCCATGCAGACGGTCATTATCATCTGATGGGATGTATGCTCAGCGCTGCTTCTTGCAATAAATGGTGGATGGATGATATCATCGGCACGAAGAATTACGGAGAGGAACAGGCTCAGATTGAAAAACTGGGTGAAAACCATGTGTATTTCCTGCCTTATCTGATGGGAGAGCGTTCTCCTCACAACGATCCGAACGCCAGAGGAACTTTTATCGGTATGACAATGGATACCACAAGAGCGGATATGACACAGGCAGTTCTGGAGGGCGTGGCTTTTGCACTGAGAGATTCCCTGGAAGTGGCGAAATCTCTGAATATTCCCATTGAGAGAACAAAAATCTGCGGCGGAGGCGCGAAGAGCCCTCTCTGGAAAAAGATCATTGCCAATGTGATGAACTTAAAAGTGGATGTCATTGAAAGTGAAGAAGGACCGGGATATGGAGCTGCCATGCTGGCGGCCGTTGCCTGCGGCGAATTTGCTTCGGTGGAGGAAGCGGCAGAGAAACTGGTCAAAGTGGTGGATACTGTAGAACCCGATGCGCAGCTGGCTGCAAAATATGAAGAGCGCTATCAGAAATTCAGACAGATTTATCCCGCATGCAGGGAGCTTTTCACAAAGCTTGTGGATTGATGCCCGGATGGACAGGCAGAAGAAAGGAGAAGTATCATGCAGATTTACAGCGTGACAGATGAAAGATTTTCCAAATATGGAAAAATCATTAAAAATATTGATTTTACAGAAATTGTAGCAAAGATGGAGGAGACACCGTGTCCGGAAGACGTGGTGTATGAACCAAGCATTGCGGCTTTGGAAGCTCTTCCCGTGTATGAGCAGTTAAAAGAAATTACCTACGGAGAACTTCCCATTCAGATCGGATACTGCAACGGACACAATCACTATCTGAACGCAGTGGAATATCACAGAAGCTCTGAGATTGACATAGCTGCTACGGATTTGATTCTTTTGCTTGGATGGCAGCCGGATATAACGGAAGATTTCACCTACGATACCTCCAAGATAGAGGCTTTCCGCGTGGAGAAGGGAACAGCAGTGGAACTGTATGCCACAACTTTGCATTACGCGCCCTGCAGTGTGGGAGAAGAGGGATTCCGCTGTGTGATTGTTCTTCCCAAAGATACCAATCTCCCTCTTGATAAAGAGCACAAAGGATGGGAGGATGGATTGATCACAGCCAAAAACAAATGGCTGATCGGTCATCCCGAAGGAGGTCTTCCGGAAGGAAGCCATATCGGCCTTATCGGTGAAAATATCAGAGTCTGACAGCAGGCACAAAACACGTGGTAAACCGGCAGAGCTCTTATCAGAGAGCTTTGCCATAATATAAAGGGTTATGGAGGATAAGAAAATGAACAACATTCCTGTAGAAAAAATTGGTATCGTGGCAGTAAGCCGCGACTGCTTCCCTATGACACTGTCTGTGTCTAGAAGAGAAGCCGTAGTAGCAGCTTACAGAGAAAAATACGGAGAAATCTATGAATGTCCGGTATGTATTGAAAATGAAGTGGACATGAGAAAAGCTCTTGCAGACATAAAAGCAGCAGGAGCTAACGCACTGGTAGTATACCTTGGAAACTTCGGACCGGAGACACCGGAAACACTGCTGATCAAAGAATTCGACGGACCGGCTATGATCGTGGCAGCTGCAGAAGAGACAGGAAACAACCTGATCGACGGCCGCGGCGATGCATACTGTGGTGTGCTGAATGCAAGCTACAACCTGAAGATGCGTAATTTAAAAGCTTACATTCCGGAATACCCGGTTGGAACAGCTGCCGGCTGTGCAGATATGATCGCTGAGTTCGCGCCTATCGCAAGAGCAGTGATCGGACTGAGAAATCTGAAAATTATTTCCTTCGGTCCTCGTCCTCAGGACTTTATGGCATGCAACGCACCGATTAAACAGCTGTTTAACCTGGGCGTTGAGATTGAAGAAAACTCTGAACTGGATCTGTTTGAAGCTTTCAACAAACATGCAGGTGATGAGAGAATTCCGGAAGTGGCAGCAGATATGGCAGCAGAACTTGGTTCCGGCAATAAGAAACCGGAAATCCTGAATAAGCTGGCTCAGTATGAACTGACACTGCTTGACTGGGTAAGAGACCACAAAGGAAGCCGTGATTTTGTTGCTATCGCAGGAAAATGCTGGCCCGCATTCCAGACACAGTTTGGATTTGTACCCTGTTATGTAAACAGCCGCCTGACCAAAATGGGCATTCCGGTATCCTGCGAAGTAGATATCTACGGAGCACTCAGCGAATACATCGGAACTGTAATCAGCAAAGATACCGTAACTTTGCTTGATATCAACAACTCTGTTCCGGCAGATATGTACGATGCTGAAATCAAAGGCAAATACGGCAATTACACATTAAAAGATACTTTCATGGGATTCCACTGCGGAAATACAGCAACCGATAAGCTGGCATTCTGCGAAATGAAATACCAGAGAATTATGGCAAGAAACCTTCCGGAAGAAGTGACACAGGGAACACTGGAAGGCGATATCAAACCGGGCGATATCACATTCTATCGTCTCCAGAGCACATCAGATGCAAAATTGCGCGCATACATCGCACAGGGAGAAGTTCTTCCCGTTGCAACACGTTCCTTTGGCGCGATTGGTGTATTCGCAATTCCGGAAATGGGACGTTTCTATCGTCACGTGCTGATTGAGAAAAATTATCCTCACCACGGCGCAGTTGTTTTCGGACACTTTGGAAAGACACTGTTTGAAGTATTCAAATACATCGGCGTGGAACTGGACGAAATCAATTTCAACCAGCCCAAGGGAATGCTGTATCCTTCTGAAAATCCCTGGGCATAAAAAGGATATCTGAAGAGATAAGCGGACGTGGCATTTGCTTAATTGCAAGCTGATAAATATTTTTACGATTTCTTTAAATGAAAAAAGAAAAACGGCGGAAGTTTTCCTGCGTGTGCGGAAAATTTCCGCTGTTTTTTGTACAATAGGAACTTATATTGTCTGCTGTGGGAAAATAAATCCCACCTTTTTCTTTCACAGGAAAAATTTTTGACGGAAGTGGGTAAAAGAGGGTAAAATATAGAAAAGGTGAGAGCAAAGACGGAAAAAGATTGCTTTTTTTTCAGAAGTTGGTAAAATATTGGGTGAATTTTGCGATGAAATCTACATTTTGCCAAAACGAAGAACAGGAGGTAAGTCGTCTTCGGACAGCAGAAATTTATGGAAAAAAATGGAAAGACAGGCAGCAATTTTTTGCTGCAGGGCACTATATTAGCTGCCGCTGGAATTATTGTAAGGCTGATCGGTCTTTTTTATAAAATACCTATGACCAGAATCCTCGGGGATGAAGGAATCGGGTATTACAACACAGCTTATGAAATCTATAATATCGGACTGATTTTGTCTTCCTACAGCCTTCCCCTTGCGGTTTCCAAGCTGATTTCCAGGAAGGAACAGGAAGGACGAAAGAAGGATGCCGACCGGGTTTTTCACTGCGGTATTGCCATCGGCGTTTTCACCGGGGGTGTTATGACC
Source organism: uncultured Lachnospiraceae bacterium (assembly GCA_944381635.1). GTDB lineage: Bacteria > Bacillota > Clostridia > Lachnospirales > Lachnospiraceae > CALWLY01. Next base: position 17,485 of record CALWLY010000004.1, on the reverse strand, counting down.
GCAATTCTTGTCTTTGGGGCAAACTGGATTGCTTCGGTATGCTTTAAAAGTCCGGGAAGCGCGCTTCCTTTGCGGGTAATGGCGCCCACCATTCTGGTGTTTGCCGTTATGGGCGTGTTCCGGGGATTTTTCCAGGGACACGGGAATATGATTCCCACGTCAGTATCACAGATTGTGGAACAGATCGTACATGCGATCGTCAGCATTTGGGCGTCTTATGATTTCATGAGACGTTTCGCAGAAACGGATAATCCGGCCTCCTACGGAGCTGCCGGAGGAACGCTTGGTACTCTCATAGGCGCGCTGGCTGCGATGATTCTTCTGGTAGTATGGTTCGCGGATAAAAAAGTTTCTCTGATGAGTAAAGCAAAGAAAAAGAAACGCAGGAAAAAAAGCCGCAAGGCCCAGACAGCCAAGAAGAAAAAACAGCAGGAGAAAGAGGAAGTTTCCGGCTATGGAGAGATTTTAACTCTTCTTCTTATGACATTTGCACCCATTATTTTGAGCCAGCTTGTATACCAGATGAGCGGTTCCGTGGACAACAGCATGTTTGGTATCATTATGGAAGGCAAAGGGCTTTCCGAAAGCGAAAGGCTTTCCCTGCTGGGTATTTACGGAGGAAAATACCGCCTGCTTACCAATGTGCCGGTGGCAATTGCATCCTCCCTGGGAGCAGCTATGATTCCCAGTATCGTCACTTCAAAAGTGATGGGGCTGCGAAGAGAGGTAAAACATAAGATTGCCATTACTATTAGATTCAATATGCTTCTGGCAATTCCCTGTGCTTTTGGTATGTTTGCTCTGGCATCGCCGCTGCTTCAGCTGCTGTTTGGCGACGACAAAGAACTGAGCGCCAGACTTTTGATGCTTGGTTCCAGTGCGGTCATCTTTTTCTCACTCTCCACAGTGACCAATGCAGTTCTTCAGGGAATTGACAGAATGAGAAAATCAGTGACTCATTCGGCAATTTCTCTGGCAATCCATGTGGTTTTGGTTTATCTGATGCTTGATAAACTAAACTGGGGAGTTTACGGGCTGGTAGTTGGAAACGTAACCTTCGCCCTTGTTGTATGTATTTTGAACTGGAGAGAAATCGGAAGAACCCTGCGCTACCGGCAGGAAGTAAAAAGAACCTTTGTTTTCCCGATCATTGCTTCTCTGATCATGGCGGGGGCGGCAAGACTTTGCTACGAAGGTATCTATTTCCTTTCCCACTCCAATACAGTGGCGGTTATCATTGCGATGATACTGGCTGTTTTGATTTATCTTTTTATTCTGCTCAAACTGCGGATTGTAAGAGAGCGAGATATGAAAGAGATGCCTTTTGGAGGTATTCTCCTTAAAATTTCCAGAAGATTGTCCTGAGTTTTGTAAGAACCCGGGATCGGGACGGCAGATGTCGAAGCATAGCCGTTTGGCCTTTATGGCAGACTTAGCTGTGCATGCGGATATGTTAAAAAATGAATTTGGGGAACCTGGCAGAGGGAGGAAGCAGGTGAGTTCACAGAAAAACACCTGTTTTGGGCAACCGTGCTGCAAAGGTTCCTTGTTTTTTTAGAAAAAAATTAGAATTACGCAAGTTTAAATTAAGCTACGGATGTTATAGTATTTTTATACTTGGTAGTGTCAATATCACTACAGAATGAAATTGGAGAGATTGACATATGAGAAAATGGCTGAAAAGATTGTTCAGGCTGGCAGTGATTTTTTTCCTGCTGGCGGTGGGAATAACAGCGGGAGATATCTGTTTAAAGGGATATGACATGTACAGGACTGCGCTGGAACAGACGAGCCTTACGGAAATGAGAGAGACAATAGAGAGCAAGGAACATTATACAAAACTTGAAGATTTGCCTCAGGATTACCTGGAAGCTGTCATTTCCGTGGAAGATCATCGGTTTTACCGGCATGGGGGATTTGACATTTTTGCAACAACCAGAGCTCTTTGGAATGATATTTTGGCCGGAGCTTATGTGGAGGGCGGAAGCACGATATCACAGCAGCTGGCCAAAAATCTTTATTTTACCCAGGAGAAAAAGCTGGAACGGAAAGTGGCGGAAGTTTTTATGAGTTTTGCCATGGAAAAAGAGTATGGAAAAGATAAAATATTGGAATTGTATGTAAATTCCATTTATTTTGGAAGCGGTTATTACTGTGTGTGGGATGCCTGCGAAGGATATTTCGGGAAAGAACCTATGGAAATGGATCAATATGAATGTACGTTTCTGGCAGGAATTCCCAATGCCCCTTCCGCTTACGATCCTACCCAAAATCCGGAACTTGCAAAACAGCGTCACAGACAGGTGTTGGAGCAGATGGTGAAGCATGGCGATCTGACACAGGAAGAAATGGATGCTCTTTTGGAGGAAGGAAAACAAAGATAGCAGATTCCCATTGCCACGCGCCGGAAAAAGGAGTAGTATAGCATATAAGCTTTCATTTTATTTCTCTTTTCACAAGACAGCTCCCAGATGAACAGAAGGATGAATGATTAGCAAAAAGAATTTTGAAAGGAGAAGAAATGAATACAAATGTTTGGCTGGGAATTTTGATTCCCTTTGTTGGAACTACTCTTGGTTCGGCGTGTGTTTTTTTGATGCGGAAGGAATTGAATCCGCTTCTGCAGAAAGCATTGCTGGGTTTTGCATCCGGCGTTATGGTGGCGGCATCCGTATGGTCGCTGTTGATTCCGGCTATGGATATGTCGGAAGGAATGGGGAAACTTGCTTTTATACCTGCAGCTTCGGGACTGATGTTTGGTTTCCTGTTTTTACTTCTTATGGATAAACTGGTTCCCCATCTGCACCTGGGGCAGGATGAGCCGGAAGGATTAAAAAGTCACTGGAAAAAGACTACAATGCTTGTCCTTGCAGTGACACTGCACAACATTCCGGAGGGAATGGCGGTAGGTGTTGTTTTTGCCGGTATGCTGGCTGACAGCACGGAAATTACTCTTGCAGGAGCCTTTGTTCTTTCACTTGGAATTGCAATTCAGAATTTCCCGGAGGGAGCCATTATCAGTATGCCGCTTCGCGGAGAGGGAGAGAGCAGGCTGAAGGCATTTGCAAGCGGCACCTTATCAGGAATTGTGGAGCCCATAGCTGCCCTTATTACCATTCTTCTCTCAGGCTTTCTTACACCGGTGCTTCCTTACCTTCTTGCTTTTGCCGCCGGCGCGATGCTTTACGTGGTAGTGGAAGAACTGATACCGGAGGCAAACGAAGGGGAACACAGCAACATTGCAACGATAGGTTTTGCAGTAGGCTTCGTTATCATGATGATTCTGGATGTGGCATTGGGGTAAATTGCGATAGAGTAATTGTGTAATACAAGGGACAAAAGGTTACGCATTTGACGTAAATACGAAACGGAGGAAAACGCTTTGAAAGATATGACGAAAGGTTCGCCTGCAAAGCTGATCATTCAGTTTGCGATACCTATGTTTCTTGGTATGTTGTTTCAGCAGTTTTACAGCATGGTTGATACGATCATTGTGGGAAAGTTTCTTGGAGTAAACCCTCTTGCGGGGGTAGGGTCTACCAGTTCCCTGAATTTTATGGTGATCGGTTTCTGTACCGGAGTCTGCAATGGTTTTGCCATCCCGGTGGCTCAGATGTTTGGGGCAGGGAAGGAAGAAGATTTGCGCAGATATGTTTCCAACAGTGCCTGGTTATGTATTATCTTTTCGGTTGTTCTGACGGCGATCGTGGTTATCTTTTGCCGGCCGATACTGGTATTGATGGGGACGCCTGAGGAAATTTTTGAATATGCCTACATTTACATCGTTATTATTTTTTGGGGAATTCCCTGTACCTTTTTATACAATATTCTGGCAGGCATTATCCGCTCGCTGGGAGACAGCAAAACTCCTGTAGTTTTTCTGGCTGTGTCCTCTTTGATCAATATTGTACTGGATCTGGTGTTTATTCTCGGCTTTCACATGGGAGTGGAGGGAGCGGCTTATGCCACCGTTATTTCCCAGGGTGTTTCAGGGCTGGTGTGCCTGATTTACATGCGTCGGAAATTTCCCATTCTGCGTATTTCAAGGGAAGAGTGGAAGTTAAAACCCCATTTTATAAAAAATCTTTGCATGATGGGAATTCCCATGGGACTGCAGTATTCCATTACAGCCATAGGAACCCTTGTCATTCAGGCTGCGGTAAACAGTCTGGGCGCAACGGTTGTGGCCGGTGTGACAGCGGCGCAGAAAATCAATGCATTTGTTTCCTGTCCGGTGGAATCTCTGGGGATGACTATGGCGCCCTACAGCGGGCAGAACATGGGAGCAGGAAAAATTGACCGACTGGGAAAAGGAGTCCGGGCAGGAGCCATTACCGGCTTTGTGCTGTCGGCCGTTTGCCTTGTGCTTGTCATTTTCGCAGGCAGAGACCTTACGCTTCTGTTTGTGGATGCTTCAGAGACAGCGGTCATTGAATATTCTTATCAGTTTCTGCTTGTTTCCACTGCGGGTTATTGCCTGCTGACTTTGGTGAACGTAGTGCGGTTTACGATTCAGGGAATGGGATTTTCCGTATTTGCCATCACCGCCGGTGTGCTTGAGATGATTGCCAGAACTTTGGCCGGAGTTGTGCTGGTTCCCCTGATTGGCTACATGGGAATCTGTCTGGCCAATCCGTTGGCGTGGGTATTTGCCGATGCGTTTTTGATTCCTGCGTTTTTCTGGTGCAGGAAAAAGATTGTACAGACAAAGAATGGTATTTCATCCTAAAATCATTCTTGAGAGTCCCTTTTTGATTGGGAGTTCGGGGAGGATACGGACTTTTTCATCACATGTACAGTTACAGGAAATGCTTCATTGCCGGGCATTCTTCCGGACACTGTTTCTGCAATCTCAAATCCAAAGGATGTATAGAGGGCAATGGCCGGGGTATTGCCGGCCAGCACCTCTATTGTCACATCATCGTTGACATTTTCAAGGGCGAAGCGTAAAAGCGCTTTGCCAATCCCTTTGCGGGGAATATGCACGTCTGCATACAGCCATGCGATTTCATCTCTGGTAAAAGCGATAAAGCCAACCACATCGCTGTCATATTCTGCAACATAAAGCTCATATTCAAACAGCCCTTCTTTTTCGGCCGCTATGGAAAGAGGGATAAATGCCGCAGACAAATCTGCCAGTGCCAGTTCATTTTTTCGGGCCTCATCGTGAATCTGAGCGATGCGCTCAAAATCTTTTTCCTGATAAGGTCTCATAGAAAGCGTTAAATTTTCCATTATTTTTTCTCTTTTTTCCTTAAGAAATCATACTGTGACATGAACAGGTGATAGTATTCTCCTTTCAGTGCCATCAGTTCCTCATGGTTTCCTTTTTCAAGAATATTTCCTTTTGCCACGTACATGATGCAGTCTGCATTTTTGATCGTGGAGAGGCGGTGGGCAATGATGAAGGAAGTACGTCCTTTTAAAAGCTCGTTCAGACCTTTCTGCAGAATGATTTCCGTTTCTGTGTCGATGCTGGAGGTTGCCTCGTCCAGAATCAGGATTTTGGGGTCTGCAAGGAGAGCTCTGGCGAAGGAGATTAACTGCCGCTGTCCTGCGGAAAGGCGGCTTCCCCGTTCGTTGACTTCGGTATAGTAGCCGTTTTCCATTTCCATAATAAAGTCATGAGCGCATACCGTTTTGGCAGCGTTTATAACGTCCTCGTCGGTGGCGGTAAAATTTCCGTAACGGATATTGTCCATGATCGTTCCGCTGAAAATGAAACTGTCCTGCATCATAACTCCCATCTGTTCTCTGAGAGAATGAAGCGTTACCTTGGAAATATCAACACCATCTATGAGAATCTGGCCGGAGTCCACATTATAAAAGCGGCTGATCAGGTTGACAATGGTAGTTTTACCTGCGCCGGTAGGACCTACAATGGCAAAAGTTTGTCCCTGTTTTGCGGTAAAGTTTACATGATTCAAAATCGGGTGACCGGGCTCGTAGCTGAACACTACATCTTTAAACTCCACATCTCCGTGAATTTTCGGCATTTCTATTGCATCTGGATCATCTTTGACAAGGACAGGTTCGTCCATGGTTTCAAAGATTCTTTCCAGATAGGAGATGGCTGTAAGCAGGGAGTTATAAAAGCCGGCCAGCGTGTTGATGGGAGCCCAGAAACGGCTGATATAGGCCGTGAAGGCAATCAGCACACCCACTGTAATATCCGATGCGCCTCCTAACATCCAGTTGATGCCGAGCACATAGATAAAAGAGGTGGTGATGGCGGAAATAATGTCTACGCTGGGACCCATGATAAAGTTGTACATAACCGCGCGCATCCAGGACTGTCGGTAACTGGAACTTAAATTGTTGAAAATACCGCTGTTTACGTCCTCACGCACAAAGGACTGGGTAACCCGGATACCGTTGATGCTTTCCGCTATGTAGGCGTTTAAGTTGGACTGTTTGTTGCTCTGGATCTGCCATGCTTTTCTCTGACGTCGTTTGATGAAAACAACCACGATAACAAGTACGGGAAGACCGCAGAGACAGATAAGCGTCAGCCGCACATTGATAAAAAGCATGAAGAACAGAATAAAGATCAGGTTGCACAAATCCGTGATCGTATTTAAGATACCGTTGGACAGCAGGTCGCTGAGGCTGTTGACATAGTTTACTACACGTACCTGAATCTTTCCGTGCGGACGGTCGTCATAGTAGGAAAAAGGAAGACGCTGCAAATGCTCAAAAAGGTCTGACCGCAGGTCGTGGATAATATTCTGTCCGATCTGGTTGGTGTGCTTGATCTTGATCCGCAGGCTCAGTGCAGAGTATAAAGCGGCAATCAGGGTCAGGATACTGTAAAAGAGGATACCCGTCATATCCTTCTGCGGAATACATTCATCCATGACTTTCATGAAAAACTGAGGAATCATCATGGTGAAAGCGGAAGCAGACAGCATCATAAAAGCCACCAAAGCAAATTTTTTCTTATAAGGAAGCATATAGTGGAGCAGGCGTTTTAACTGGTTTATGTCAAATTTATCTTCCAGTACCTCATCCACATCGTATTTATTTCTTGCCATGAAGTTATCTCCTTTCTGATTCCGAATTCAGGATTTCGGAAGGAATTTCCCCATACTGATGATGGAAAGCGCTGGCATAATAACCGTTTTTAGCCAGAAGTTCATCGTGGGTTCCCTGTTCAATAATGCGTCCCTGATCCAGAACAAGAATCAGATCAGCATCTTTAATGGAAGAAATTCGGTAGGCAATGACAAAGATTGTGCACTGTTTATCCAGCTTTTTGAGCTGGCTCTGGATATAGCTTTCGGTTTCCATGTCAACGGCGGAAGTTGTGTCATCCAGAATCAGGATAGCCGGCTTTTTCAACAGGGCCCTAGCCAGAGAGATACGCTGTTTTTGTCCGCCGGAAAGGCCTACCCCTCGTTCACCTACGATTGTGTCATAACCGTCCGGCAAATTTTTGATAAACAGGTTGGCGTCAGCCATTTTGGCTGCTTCTTTGACTTCCTCGAAAGAGCAGTCCGGCTTGCCGTAGGCGATATTTCCCTCGATGGTATCGGAGAAAAGGAAAATATCCTGCATAGCCATACCGATATTGGCGCGCAGATCATGGAGATCCAAATCTTTGACATTGATGCCGTCAATGAGAACCTCTCCGGAAGTGGCGTCCACAAAACGGCACAGCAGGTTCATGATGGTGGATTTTCCGGCGCCTGTGGAACCTAAAATACCGATGGTCTGTCCCTTTTTGGCGGTGAAAGTGATATCCTGTACGATATCCTGGTCGTCGTCACTGTAGGAGGCATGGCGGAATTCCACATTTCCTTCCATATGTGCCCGTTTTATAGGAGCTTCCGGCATTTTTACCTGGGGTTCTTCTGTGTATGTAGCGTAAATTTTTTCCACGGAGGTTAAAAAATTGTTGGTATCGTTGACCCACCATCCTGCCATACGCAGGGGAGTGGTGAGCATCCAGAGATAACCGTTTACGGTAACCAGATTACCCATGGTCATTTCTCCCTGAATTACCATATAACCGCCATAGAGCATCAGCACTACGTTAAGTATGTAGGAGAGAACTTCAAAAATGGGAAGATACTTCATCCATATGATAGAAGAGGCAATCTGAGCATCCCGGTATTTGTCGTTTTCTCTGCGGAATTTCTGAATTTCATAATCTTCCTTGGCAAATGCTTTTACAACACGGTTGCCGCTGACATTTTCCTGCACGAAAGCATTCAGTGAGGAAAAGCAGTTGCGGATACGCTGAAAGCAGGGATGCACCCGCTTTGACTGAAAATAAGTAGTCAGAGCGGTAAAAGGAAGAACAAGTATCATGCAGAGAGCCAGCTTTACGTTGACCGTAAAGATCATGATCAGTGCAAAGATAAACAGCAGCATATTTTCATAGACTGCATACAGAATATAGGCGACAAAATGGCGGATAGCATCCATGTCACCTGTCTGACGAGACATCAGATCGCCTGTTTTCTTTCTGTTGTAAAAAGCAAAATCTTCAGAGAGAAGTTTGCGGTACACTGTGTCACGCATGTCATAGAGAACTCCCTGAGAGCAGGTTTCAAAGATGACCTGATACAGGAAGCGGAGCACTCCGCGCACAAAAGTTACTAACAGGAGTGCAAGAATCAGTTTCGGAAGCAGATTAAGTTCTCCTCCCGATATGACATCGTCAACGATAAGTCCCGAAATATAGGGGTTGACAATAGCCAGGATGGAAATGATGGTTGTCAGTATCAGCCCAAGCGCCAGCAAGAGCCGGTACTTTTTCAAAAAGCCGAGAAACCATTTCAGTGGTGTCATGATGCACCCTCCTTTGAAAAATTGATAATAAAATAGAGTTGAAGATACCAGGGACTGGAGCAATGCCTTTCATGCAGGAATGAAATACAGAAGCTTTTGGCCCTGGTATCGCAAAATGTGACAGTCCATCCGTAGAACTGCCTCTATAAAGCTATTTTATATACAATTCTTCAAAAAATTAAATGTACAATCTTGCGAGTTTCATGTATCATATTGTTATACTTAAAGACTGCCGCCGGAGGTAAAAGTTCCCCTGCCTGCCGGCGGTATACTTTGGAAGCAGAAAAGAAATACCGCACAGGAGAAGAGGCAAGAGATGGAAGAAGAACTTTTAAGACAGGCATTAAACCCAACCTTTCTTTTTTCGTGGAAAGGGGTGCGCCACAGTGACGAGAAGAACTATCACTGCCATGATTATCTGGAAATTGCCTACATTATTTCAGGAGAAGGACAATACCGTATTGATGGAAAGCTTATGGATGTAAAGGAGGGAGACCTGCTTTTGCTTGGTGCAGGCACTTACCACGAAGCAGTGGTCAATCATCCGGAAAATCCTGCTGTTGAATTTTTTGTAGGTGTTACGGATGTTCAGTTCGCGGATATGGAGGCGAATCGGATTATGTGGCCTTCCGACAGTCCGGTTTATCATACATCAGGAGAACTGAAGCTGAGACTGAACAAGCTGTGCGCATCTATGGAGGCAGAGCAGGAAATCACACAGCCGGGCCGTTATGATATGTTAAGGTCCTATGTGATTCAGCTGCTGGTTCTGATTGTCAGAGAATACTGCAGCAAAAAACAGGGAATCCATCCTAAAAAGATACATAAACAATATTCTTTTGAATCCGTGAGCCGCAAATATATTGTGGAAAAAATCATGGATTATTTTGAAGACCATTATGAGGAAAAGATTTCTCTCGATCAGATTGCGGAAAATATGTATTTGAGTCCCTTTTACATTTCCAAAATTTTTAAGGCGGAGACAGGCGATACCCCGATTCGCTATCTGATCAATGTGCGATTGGAGAAGGCACTGGAAATTTTAAAAGAAGACAGGGAACTGAGCATTCAGGAGGTGTCTGCAAGAGTGGGATACGACGATGCCTACCATTTCAGCAAACTGTTTAAAAAACATTTTGGCATTTCGCCTTCCGCGGTGCGAAAGGAAGCCGACGGAACATGAGAAAACATTATTTTTCCGGAAACAGTGTGCCGTCATGTGCATAGGAAATACCGGAAGAGTGTCATACTAACAAAAATCCGGCAAATACGATCCTTCGGGAAAGATGAATGCCGGACGCAGCAGAAGAAAGGATTTGAAAATGAAAATAGAAGAACTGAAAAGCTATGAAATATTGGAACATCGCAGAATCGATGATATCGGCTCTGAAAGCTGGCTTTTGCGCCATAAAAAATCTGGGGCAAAACTGGCTTTATTATCAAACGAGGACGAAAACAAAGTGTTCTATATCGGATTTCGTACACCGCCCTCAGACAGCACCGGCGTAGCCCATATACTGGAACACTCTGTTCTGGAGGGCAGCAGGGATTTCCCGGTAAAGGATCCCTTTATCGAGCTTGTAAAAGGGTCTCTCAACACCTTTTTAAATGCCATGACTTATCCGGACAAGACAGTGTATCCGGTAGCAAGCTGCAACGACAAGGATTTTCAGAATCTGATGCATGTTTATCTGGATGCCGTCTTTTATCCCAATATTTACAAGGAACCCCGTATTTTCTATCAGGAGGGCTGGCATTATGAGATGGAAAATCCGGAAGATGAACTGAAAATAAACGGTGTTGTTTACAATGAAATGAAAGGCGCTTTTTCTTCACCGGACGATGTGCTGGAGAGAGCGATCATGAATTCTCTTTATCCGGACACTGCTTACTCTTTTGAGTCCGGCGGAGATCCCGATGATATTCCCAAGCTTACTTATGAGCAGTTTTTGTCTTTCCATCAGAAATATTATCATCCGGCAAACAGCTATATTTTCCTGTACGGAAATATGGACATGGTGGAAAAACTGATTTATCTGGATGAAAAATATTTGTCTCATTTCGATAAAATAGACGTGGAATCCTCTGTGCAGCTGCAAAACCCTTTTGTTAAACCTGTATCTATACGGAAAGCTTATCCGGTAACCGATCAGGAGCCTTTAAAAGACAACACTTATCTTGCCTACAATATTGCGGCAGGGGACAATCTGAATCAGTTAGAGTACATCGCTTTTCAGATTCTCGATTATGTGCTATGTTCTGCACCGGGAGCTCCCTTGAAAAAGGCGCTTACCGATGCCGGAATCGGCAAAGAAGTTTACAGTTTTTATGACAATGGTGTGCGTCAGCCTTATTTCAGTATCGTTGCCAAAAATACCAATGAGAACAGAAAGGATGAGTTTGTATCCATCATCGAGAAGACTCTGGAGGAGCTTTCGGTAAACGGGCTGGATAAAAAAGCATTGAAAGCCGGTATCAATTATTATGAATTCAAATACCGGGAGGCAGATTTTGGTTCCTACCCGGCAGGACTGATGTATGGACTGCAGATGCTGGACAGCTGGATATACGATGATGCAAAGCCTTTTATTCACATTGAGGCAGCAGAGAGCTATCAGACGTTAAAGACATTGGCAAAAGGACGTTATTTTGAAGAACTGATCGCAGAGAAGCTGCTTCACAACAATCACAAAACCATATTGACGGTTGTGCCGGTGCGCGGACTTGCCGCAGAAAAAGAGAAAGCGCTGAAAGAACAGCTTCAGACTTACAAGGCACAGCTTGATCAGGAAGCCGTAGAGCGGATCATAGAAGATCTGAGCGATTTAAGAAGCTGGCAGGAAGAGGAGGATTCTCCGGAAGCTTTGGCGAGCATCCCTCTTTTGGAAAGAAAAGATATCCGCACGGAAGCGGAGGACTTAAATAACGATGTAAGGGAAAAAGACGGAACAACGATTCTGTTCCATCCCAGCAGAACCAATGGCATCAGCTACTTCCGTTTCCTGTTTGATACGAAAGAGGTTTCCGAGGAGCTCTTCCCTTATCTGGGACTGTTAAAAGCGGTGCTTGGCTATGTGGATACGAGAAATTATTCTTTTTCAGAACTGTTCCACGAAATGAATATCCGCACAGGCGGAATACTTGCGGTGATGAATACCTATACTAATGCAAGAGACCTTTCATCCTGCCGGGTGACCTTTGAATTTAAGGGAAAAGCCCTTGACGGACAGCTGACGGACGCCATGGATCTGATGAAAGAAATCATGCTGGAATCAAAGTTTGACGATACAGCGCGTCTGTACCAGATCATCGCAGAGCTTAAATCCAGGATGCAGTCCGGAATGATGTCTTCCGGCCACAACATTGCCGTGGGACGCGCCCTGTCCTACATTTCCAGGACAGCAGCCATCTCGGAAGTAATGAGCGGTATGCCGTTTTATCGTCTGATTGAATGTCTGGAGGCTGATTTTGATAATCAGAAAGAAAAAATAGTTTCTGTTCTGAAAAATCTGAGCAGACAGATCTTCCGCCCGGAAAATCTGATTCTTGACCTTGCGGCTAAGGAAGAGCAGTATGAAATCTTTGCCGATAAGGCTATAGAAATAAAGAAAGAACTCTATACAGATGAGATAAACGTGCAGCCTTTTGCAATCCTGCCTGTAAAGAAGAACGAAGGATTCTGTTCCTCTTCTCAGGTTCAGTATGTATGCCGCGCCGGCAACTTTATCCGGCACGGACTGCCGTATACAGGCGCTTTGAGAGTGATGAAAGTTCTGTTAAGCTACGAATATATGTGGACCAATATTCGAGTGAAAGGCGGCGCTTACGATTCCATGTGCAACTTCGGAAAATCCGGTGACAGTTACATGGTATCTTATCGCGATCCCAATTTGAGAAAAACCGTGGAGGTATATGAAAAAGCAGCTGACTTTGTGGAATCTTTTGACGGTGATGAGCGGACTATGACTCAGTATATCATCGGAGCAATCAGCAGCATGGATATTCCTCTGGGGGCATCAGGCAAGGCTCTTCGTTCCATGAGTGCCTGGATGACAAATCAGACAAAAGAAGACTTCCAGAAAGAGAGAGACGAAGTTCTTTCAGCCGACGCGGCGACGATTCGTTCTCTTGCATCCTATATCCGTGCCGTGATGGAGGATGACTGTTTCTGCGTAGTCGGAAATGACACAAAGATAAAAGAAGAAAAAGATATGTTCCTGACACTTGAAAACCTGTTTCAAAATTGATGGGTCAGCCGGATGGACCGGACTTTGCCGGAAAGAAAAACCCCGGGTCATGTCTGCGGGCATTGCCTGTATCATTTTATCTGTCAGGCTGGCTTGAAAACGGAGAAAAAAACATGAAGCCGGAAAAAACGATAGCAACGATGCTGTTGTGCCTGATGATGGCTCTTTTCTTCAGCGGCTGCAAAAATGGCAGCGAACTGAAAAAAGAGGATATGGCCAGTGCGAAACCTGCACAGAGCACAGAGCAAAGTGCATCCATCATGGACTTAAAGATTTTTTGAGGAGGCGGCAGAAACTGCGGTGATAAAGTTGCCGCAGTGCGCTGCCTGCAGCAGCCAGAGAGAAAATGTTGATGAAAAAGGAAAAACGAAAGGAAAAAATATGGAGATAAACAAACAGTATAAATCCGGGTTTGCGACTTTGATCGGCCGCCCGAACGTAGGAAAATCCACACTGATGAACCGTCTGATCGGACAGAAGATCGCGATTACATCCAACAAGCCTCAGACGACCAGAAACCGTATCCAGACAGTCTATACGTCGGAGGAAGGACAGATTGTTTTCCTGGATACCCCCGGAATTCATAAAGCGAAAAACAAGCTTGGCAATTATATGGTAAATGTGGCGGAACGGACTCTGCGGGAAGTGGATGTGATCTTGTGGCTGGTAGAGCCCAGCACTTTTATCGGAGCCGGAGAGCGACATATTATCGAACAGCTCAAAAAGGTCAATACGCCGGTAATTCTTGTCATAAATAAAACCGATACGGTAAAAAAAGACGAAATTCTTCTTTTTATTGATACATACAGAAAAGAGCTGGATTTTGCCGAAATCGTGCCGGTGTCAGCGTTAAAGGGCTACAACACGGATACTCTGATTTCCTGTATCATGAAATACCTGCCCTACGGAATTCCTTTTTATGATGAAGATACGATCACGGACCAGCCCGAACGGCAGATCGTGGCGGAAATGATAAGAGAAAAGGCGCTTCGCAGCCTGGACGAAGAGATACCTCACGGTGTTGCGGTAGCTATCGAAAGTATGAAATACCGGGGAAATATCGTGGATATTGAGGCTACCATTATCTGTGAAAAAGATTCTCATAAGGGAATTATTATCGGAAAACAGGGGGCTATGCTCAAAAAAATCGGCTCACAGGCAAGAAGAGATATTGAGAATCTTCTGGAATGCAAAGTGAATCTCCAGCTTTGGGTAAAAGTGAAAAAAGACTGGAGAGACAGTGATTTTCTTTTGAAGAATTTCGGATACAATCCTAAGGAAATAGAAAAATAAGGAAGAAAAGGAAGTCGAATAGAATCGGAAAAAAAGCGAACCCTATAAGCAGAGGCTGAAAATAAAACGGCTTAAGGGAGGCTTTGGATGAAAGAAGAAAATTACTGGAAAGAATTTGAACACTCCGGAAAAGTGGAGGATTATCTGAATTACCGTTCCTGTCTGAAGGAGGATGGGGATTCCGAGAAAATGCAGGGGGAAGAAAAGAACCATGCAGGACTTTTTCTACGTGACCGGAATCATACTGAAGACGATTCCGGTGGGAGAATACGATAAGAGGATTGTGATACTGACAAAAGAAAGAGGAAAGATATCCGCATTTGCCAGAGGGGCCAGAAGGCAGAACAGCCGTTTGATGGCTGCGACGGATCCTTTTTGCTTTGGAGAATTCAAACTGTACGAAAGCAGGAGCGCCTGCAATGTGGCAGAAGCGACCATATCCAACTATTTTGAAGAGCTTCGTTCGGATTTTGAGGGAGCTTATTATGGCATGTACTTCCTGGAAATTCTGGATTTCTGTACCAGGGAAAACAACGATGAGAGAGAATTGCTGAAACTATTGTATCAGTCCTTGCGGGCGCTCACAGCGGCCAGCCTGAACCGGGAACTGGTGAGAAGCATTTTTGAAATCAAGACAGTTGTGTTAAACGGAGAATTTCCCGGCTTGCCGGAAAATAAAAACTTTCACCCGTCAACAGAATATGCAGTTTCTTTTATCGCGGTAACGCCGGTAGAAAAGCTGTATACATTTACTGTGACCGAAGAGGTGAGAAAGGAACTTTCCTGGATTGCCGGCCGATTGCGAAGACAGTTTCTGGGAGAACATTATAAAAGTCTGGAAATTTTGCAGACGATGTTTCCGGCTCAGTGAGGTTATTCTTGAAAAACGATAAGATATTCGTTATAATAGAGCAGAATTAAGAGTCCGTCATCGGACTCTCGCACTGTTTTATCCGAAAGTGAAAATTTTCGGATAAAACAGTGTGAAAGCAAAAGGAGCAGGTTCTATGCATAAGTTAAAAACGGCGTTGCTATTGTTCTGCCTGTTTGTATTTGCGGCAGGATGCGGGGAGGGGACAGAAAGTTCCCAGGAAGATACCACCAGTATAGAAATTAAAAAAAATGGAAGTATAGTACAGCATATTGTTGAGGATTTTTCCGCGGAATATTACAATCTGGATGAGCTGGAGCAGACCATGCAGGATGAGATTGCATCATTTGAGAGCACATCGGAAAATGGAAAAGTCGAACTTGAAAAAGTACAGGAAAAAGACGGAAAAGTTTATGTGGACGTTCAGTATGAAGATGCAGAATGTTATACTGCTTTCAACCAGATGACTGTATTTGCCGGGACGGTTTCAGATGCTTACAATGCAGGTTACAGTCTGGATGTTACTCTGTACAGCAATACAGACGGAGACGGCGCATCCATTGGGAAAGAGGAACTTTTAGAGATGGGCGACAGACACCTTGTCATTGTGGAAGAAGCAGTAAAGGTAAAAACACCGGGAGATATTTTATATTTTACAAATGATGTGTCACCCTCCGAAAGAGCGGATGAGGTAACAGTAAGCGGCGATGAGAATCTTTCTTATATCGTATATGAATAAAAGAGAAGATCATATGAGGGTGATTTTAAACCTTTGATGAAAACAGCGCTTCGGCGTTAATATGAGAGGAGAAACAAATGGAAAAGACAATGGAAAAAATTGTGGCGTTGGCCAAAGCCAGAGGATTTGTGTATCCCGGCTCTGAGATTTACGGAGGACTGGCTAACACCTGGGATTACGGAAATCTTGGCGTTGAGTTGAAAAATAACGTAAAACGCGCCTGGTGGCAGAAATTCATTCAGGAAAATCCGTATAATGTAGGTGTTGACTGTGCAATTCTGATGAATCCGCAGACATGGGTGGCTTCCGGACACCTGGGAGGCTTTTCCGACCCTCTGATGGACTGTAAGGAATGCCATGAGCGTTTCCGTGCAGATAAAATTATTGAAGATTTTGCTGCTGAACATAACATGACTCTGGAAACAAGCGTAGATGGATGGAGCCAGGAAGAGATGATGAATTTCATCAAAGAAAATCAGGTTCCCTGTCCTACCTGCGGAAAACATAATTTTACAGATATCCGTCAGTTCAACCTGATGTTTAAAACATTCCAGGGCGTTACAGAAGATGCCAAAAATACGGTATATTTGAGACCGGAAACAGCACAGGGAATCTTTGTAAACTTCAAAAATGTACAGAGAACTTCCCGCAAAAAAATTCCTTTCGGTATCGGACAGATCGGAAAATCTTTCCGTAACGAAATTACACCCGGAAACTTTACCTTCCGTACAAGAGAATTTGAACAGATGGAGCTGGAATTTTTCTGCGAGCCTGATACAGATCTGGAATGGTTTGCATACTGGAAATCTTTCTGCATCAACTGGCTGCAGACATTGGGAATCAAACCGGAAGAGATGCGTGTTAGAGATCACGAGAAAGAAGAATTATCTTTCTATTCCAAAGCGACCACGGATATTGAATTTTTATTCCCGTTTGGATGGGGCGAACTGTGGGGAATTGCAGACCGTACAGATTACGACCTGACACAGCATGCAAATGTTTCCGGACAGGATTTAACTTATTTTGATGACCAGAAAAATCAGAAATACATACCGTATGTCATCGAGCCTTCTCTCGGAGCGGACCGTGTAGTTCTGGCATTCCTCTGCGCAGCTTATGATGAAGAGGAAATCGGCGAGGGGGATGTGCGTACCGTTCTTCATTTCCATCCGGCACTTGCACCGGTGAAAATCGGCGTGCTGCCTCTTTCCAAGAAGCTGAACGAAGGTGCGGAAAAAGTATTTGAACAGCTGTCCAAGAAATACAACTGTGAATTTGATGACAGAGGAAATATCGGTAAGAGATATCGCCGTCAGGATGAAATTGGAACTCCATTCTGCGTTACCTACGATTTTGAGTCTGAAAATGACGGCTGCGTGACAGTGCGTTTCCGTGATACTATGGAACAGGAACGTGTAGCTATTGATCAGCTGGACGCTTACTTCGCAGATAAATTTACTTTCTAACTTAAACTTCCCACACCAACATGGTGTGCTGAACCTTGAAAATTCAATATTTCAGCCAATAAAAAAGGCATAA